>FR879528.1 GCA_000434475.1 Dialister sp. CAG:486 | reverse complement strand
CGCTGTGCTGTTCAGTTTTCAAAGAACCATCGCTCTTCAAGCGACTTGATTATCTTACCACATTCGTAGAGGTTTGTCAAATGATTTTTTTGAAATCTTTTTCATCGCTCTTTCGAACGGGGCCGCTTCATCAGCGACGGGTATTATCTTACCACACTGCTTTCTTTATGTCAACTGTTTTTTTGTATGTTTTTTGAAATGGCCTTGAGCAGGTGCGGCGTGTCATTATGGTTAGTATGGCGCAAAGGTTTCCCAGGTTTTCTGATAAAAGGTTTCCCGTTTTTCGTTCTTCGCATATACACCGTTTTACCGCGAATGAAAAAGATTTCTCGCTTTGCTCGAAATGACGGTGCGGGGCACGGCTTCATGAGACTGAGCGTCATTATGGCTGGCTTTGCTCGTGGGGTTCCGACGGGTTTCCCGTTTTTCGTTCTCCGCATATACACCGTTTTACCGCAAACAGAAAAGATTTCTCGCTCTGCCATCGAGATGAGCCTATATATATGCTATTTATATAGGCGCGGTAAAGCGGCATCGCATTTCTGCTCTCTTGCCTAAAAGCAGGACCCGCAAGGCAGATGCCCTGCCGGGCGGTTTTACATCAATTATATATGTATATCATATATTCCCATACGCTTATTTCATGGAAATTGCGCAAAATAGTATACTTTTATTCCTCGTTTGTGCTATACTATACGCGTTATTGATTCATTCATTCTTTTTAGTTGATACAAGTGAGGTATGTATTATGACTGGCATTCCGCTGCTCATTGTGTTCTGTCTGGCGATCGTTTTGATGATCGTAGCGATCTCGAAGTTCCACATCCATCCGTTTCTCTCGCTGATGGGGACGTCGCTCGTTCTGGCGGTGGTCGTGGGACTGCCGCTGGAGAAGATCCCCGGCATCATCGGTTCGGGGTTCTCCGGTGTATTTTCCAGCATCGGTATCGTTATCATTTTAGGGGCGTTGATCGGTCTCATTCTGGAGAAGACGGGGGCTGCCATCCGCCTTGCGGATGTGGTGATCCGTTTCGTCGGAGAGAAGCATCCGCAGCTGGCGCTGATGCTGATGGGCTGGATCGTTTCCATTCCGGTCTTCTGCGACAGCGGCTTTGTCATTCTGAATCCGATCCGTAAGGCGCTGTGCCGCAAGCTCAAGGGCGCAAGCCCGGCGGGCATGGCCGTAGCTCTTTCCGCAGGTCTGTATGCGGCTCATGTATTCATCCCGCCGACACCCGGCCCGATCGCTGCAGCCGGCTCTCTGGGTCTGGCTGACCATCTGGCAGGCGTCATCCTCGCGGGTGTCATCGCTTCCGTACCGGCGCTGGCTGCTGCTTATATTTTCTCTTTATATATCGCAAAGAAGAATATCTCTGTCCACGCAGATGAGAAGGAGTCTCCGGATACGGAGAAAAGCTATGAGGAGCTGGTGGCCGGCTTCGGGAAGCTGCCGGGTGCATTCTCCTCGTTCGCTCCGATCGTCATCCCTGTCATTCTGATGGCTCTGGGTTCTTTTGTTTCTATGATCGGTCTTCAGGGTTCTTCTGCCGTTCTCTGCAAATTCTTTGCTACGCCTATCATCGCGCTCACCGTCGGTCTGCTGCTGGCTGTGCGCCTGCTTGTCAGCACGCACACGATGAATCGTTTCGCAGCCATCACGGATGAGACACTGAAAACGGTAGGACCGATCCTTTTTGTCACGGCAGCGGGCGGCGTACTGGGCAAGGTCATCACGGCAGCCGGTTTCGTCGAATTCATGAAAGCCAATGCCGCTTTCCTTTCTTCGGTCGGCATTTTCTTCCCATTCCTGATCTCTGCTATCCTGAAGACGGCGCAGGGCAGCTCCACGGTCGCGATCACCACGACAGCGGGCATCATGGGCATGTACACGGACTCGGCTTCCATGATGTCTGCTCTGGGTCTGCAGTCCGAAATGGCTGCGCTTCTGACGGTCATGGCGATCGGTGCGGGCGCGATGACTGTCTCGCACGCCAATGACAGCTACTTCTGGGTCGTCACCAATTTCACCGGGCTTGATCCGCAGGATGGCTACCGGACACAGAGTATAATGACGCTCGTCGTCGGCATTGTTTCCATGGTCAGCATTTTCCTCGCTTCTCTTGTTCTACTGTAACCGGCAGGAGGGTCACGCATGAAAACCATCATTGCCATGGATTCTTTCAAGGGCTGTCTCTCGTCTCTGGATGCAGGAAATACGATCAAAGAGGCGATCCTTTCCCGCTATCCGTCTGACTCGGTCGAGGTCTTTCCGCTGGCAGACGGCGGGGAGGGGACGGTCGATGTGCTGACGGCGGGTCTTGGCGGAGACATCGTCCCCGTCACGGTGACAGGACCTTTGGGGCAACCGGTCGCAAGTCGCTATGGCTGGCTTCCGAAGAACCGCACGGCTATCATCGAGATGGCGGATGCCTCCGGACTGCCTCTTGTGCCGCCGGCTTTTAGAAATCCGATGAATACCACCACCTACGGCCTCGGCGAGCTCATCAGTGCTGCCTTGTCCCGTGGATGCCGCCACTTCATCATCGGCATCGGTGGAAGTGCGACGAATGATGCCGGCATCGGCATGCTGACGGCGCTGGGCTATCATTTCTATCAGGAAGATGGCAGCCGTGTCAAAGGCTACGGCCGTGATCTGGCGAAAATCGTGCGCATCGATGACAGCGAGGTATCTCCGCTCCTTCGGGAATGCCGCTTCGACATCGCCTGTGATGTGACGAATCCGCTCTGCGGCAGCGAGGGCTGTTCGCATGTCTTCGGCCCGCAGAAGGGCGCGACTCCCGAGATCGCCGCCCGCATGGACGCTGACATCGCCCGCTTTGCCGCTCTCGCCGAACGCTTCACCGGAAAGGCGGCTGCTCTTATCCCCGGAGCAGGCGCCGCCGGAGGTCTTGGCTTCGCATTCCATACATTTCTAAATGGATCGCTAACGCCCGGGATTACGCTGGTCCTCGAAGCCATCCACATCGCGGATGCACTTCCATCCGCTGACCTTGTCATCACTGGCGAGGGACGAATGGATCATCAGACCGCGATGGGCAAGGCGCCTGTCGGCGTCGCACAGCTCGCCAAGCGCTGTGCGCCTTCCTGCCGCACCATCGCTCTCTGCGGCTGTGCGGCAGAAGAAGCCGCTTCTGTCAATGAGCATGGCATCGATGCCTATTTCCCCATCCTGCATGAAGCGATGGATGCGGAAGAGGCCATGCGGAAGGATGTCACTACGGCCAATCTCCGTCAGACGGTCACCCAGGTCCTGCGTCTGATCCATGATTGAGGGTTCAGGGTTTGCCCATGAGTGGTGCGGCGCATTTCGTCATCCTGAGCGGAGAAAAACGTCGTATGTTAAGGAAACGCTGATTCAATCGCAGAATCAGATTTCATATGGATTTTTATACATAGTGTCGTCGACATTCTCCTTAAATAGCTCGCTATTCGCGTCGAATGTCTCCTCGCTCTGTGTAAAAATCCAAGAATGAAATCTGATAACGATTTAATCAGTGTTTCCTTAAAAATAGCTTATCTGAAACAGGAGAACTGAGTCGAAGGATCTAAGCGCCGCGGAGTTTTGATAGCGCTTCGCGCCGTCGTCATCTCGAGCGTAGCCCTCGATCCGCCTTGCAGAACGGTTAGCATGCTAACTGCGCTACTTCAATCACCGCTTGCTTCTAATCCCTCATCCCTAGCCACTCATCCCTAGCCCCTGATGGCGAGTCATCCTGAAAAAGGGTCAATTAAAAAGAAGGCAGGAAATCCGGAGGATTTCACGTCTTCTTTTTATGTGAAATTGTGGGGAGAGGCTCTCGTTACCATTTCCCGTCGATCAGCTTTTTGGCATGTTCATTCAGCTTCCATTTCCATACGAGGAAGGGGCCGACGATGACGCCGAAGAGTGCCTGCAGGATCTCATACGGCAACTTGATCCATGCATAGGCAGGCGTACTGTAGACATAGGCACGGCCAAGGGAATAGCCGACGACCATGATGACGGCGCCGACGAGGACAGCGATCACCGTAGAGAGCTTCGGCTTTGCCGGGAAAGCGTGGTGCGCGATGTAGGAGATCGCCATGGCCTGCAGACCGTGAGTGACGAGTGAGACGAACATCGGGAGCGGGTAGAAGAAGAAGTCTCCTAAAAATGCGCCGACGCCGCCGACGAGGAAGGCGCCCAGCGGGTCGAGCATGAGCGCCGCTGCGACGATCACGATGTCGTTCAGGTACAGGTGACCGCCCGGGACGGGCAGACCGAAAGACGAAAGTCCGACATTGATCGCCATCAAAAGACCGCAGATGGTGAGCCAGCGCGTATTGTGCTTCGTGTGGACGGAAAGGGAATGTGTGGTCAGTGTTTCTTCGTTTGTCATGAGAATTCTCCTTGTTGTATCTGGATGTTTGCATTATACTATGAAACTGGATATATAAAAATCACCAAAATAATACAAAAAAGTAAGACCAGATGGAACGGGTTAGCCCATGGGGAGCAGTCCTTTGAGGCTCCTAATCCCTAATCCCTAGCTGCTAGTCACCAGTCATTAGTCACTATTTTACGAAAGGATCCTCCTCATGACCGCCTACATGACCCTTTATCTTTCCATTCGTGATGCCATCACGAATGGCGTCTATGGCTACGGAGCCAAGCTTCCTTCGAAGCGGCAGACCGCAGAGGCGCAGGGCGTCAGCCTCATCACGGTGGCGCACGCCTATGATCTTCTTGTCGAGGAAGGCTACGTGGAGCCGCGGGAACGAAGCGGATACTTCGTCGTCTTCCGCGAGATGGATAACTACGGAGCGGCAGATCCCCGTCCGATGAGCCGCTCGATGGATATCGCCCGCACGAAAACAGAACAGCGCGAGGACGGAGAAAGAGACCTTTTCCCTTTTTCCATCTTTGCGCGTACGATGCGGAGCGTACTTTCCGCGTATGGAGAAAAGATCCTGGATCCTTCGCCGAACCATGGCTGCGAAGAGCTGCGGCGTGCGATCGCCTCCTATCTCGCCAGAAGCCGCCATATGCGCGTCTCTCCCGAGCAGATCCTGATCGGGTCGGGCGCGGAGTACCTCTATGGATTGAATATACAGGTGCTTGGACAGGGACAGATCTATGCACTGGAAGACCCGTCCTACCAGAAGATCGAGCAGGTATATCGGGCGAATGGGATCTCTATCGATAAGCTCAGGATGGGGAAGAACGGTATAGAAACGAGCGAGCTCATCCGCACCCGTGCGAGGGTACTCCATGTGACGCCCTTCAACAGCTATCCCTCCGGCATCACGGCGACGGCCTCGAAGCGGGCTGAGTACCTGCGCTTCGCCCGTGAGCGTCATGCCATGATCATCGAAGATGATTTCGATTCCGAGTTTACCCTTCTCTCCAAGCCGGAGGATACGCTCTTCTCTATGGAGCCGGAGGGACACGTCATCTATATGAATAGCTTCTCGAAAACCATCGCGCCCTCCATCCGCACGGGCTACCTGGTCCTCCCGCCGCAGATGGTCCCTCTCTATCAGCTGCGCGTGGGTTTCTACTCCTGCACCGTCCCCGTCTTTGATCAGCTCGTACTCGCTGAATTCATCAGTCAGGGGCATTTCGAAAGGCACATCAACCGAGTCCGGCGGAGGAGACGGCTGCGGGCGAGCGTTTCCTCCATATAAAAAACCTAGTGACACTCAATGGTATACCATTGAGTGTCACTAGGTGAGTCACTTGCTTATCATATAGATTTTAATGTTCTTCAAAGGTGCCAAATACGATGGCTTTACCATCTTTGACCATCTGCTGTCCGCGTGCAAATGTAGCATTCAATTGCAGTTTGTCATCAAGAAGTAGAATATCTGCATCACTTCCTTCAGCTAAGCATCCTTTCTTTGGATACAATTTCGTGTTTTGGGCTACATTGCTGGTAAATACAGTCAGGGCATCGGATAAAGATAATCCTTCTTCTTGCACCAGATCTCTGAATTCTTTTAACAGGGAATCTTCATTTGCCACGCCAACACCAATGTTATTGCCGCTATCATCAAAAATTGGCATGCTTCCGTTACCGTCAGAGCTGACAGAAATCTGACGCAATGGTACCCCTGCATCTAAGGCTTGGCGAATCCCCTTACTCGTTTTGACGACCGGATCGTCGTCATCTTTAGGAGCAATACTGCTGGTAAAGTCCATCAGACCGCCACTTTTTGCCCAATCAATGGCATCCGCAAAGAGATGTTTATTTCTGTTTACATGAGTTGGAATCACCTGTGTTTTAGGCAATTCTCCATTGGCTGTGATTTCTCTCAAATACTTGAGGCCATCTGTACCGTCACCGATGTGCATATTTACAACACCGGCTTTACCGCTTAGCATACCACCTACTCGCGCTTCTGCCGTAATCTCACGATATGCCGATACGGGAGACTGAGAAGAACGATGATCGCTCATGGCGATCTCACCGGTACCGATTACTTTATCAATTAAAACAATATCGCGTCGCACGCTCCCTGTGATCGTTGGAGTGGGCATCTCATAAGAACCGGAATAGATGTATGTACTGATACCTTCATTTTCCAAACCGCGAGCCTTTGCCAGTAAGCTTTCTACATGGCGCGTGATTCCGTCTGTACCAAGAAGTCCAAATACCGTAGTAACACCAGCGGTTGTGATCTTGCTTAATTGAATCTCTGGTGTACGGGTCTGAAAACCGCCTTCTCCGCCACCGC
Organism: Dialister sp. CAG:486; assembly: GCA_000434475.1. GTDB lineage: Bacteria > Bacillota > Negativicutes > Veillonellales > Dialisteraceae > Dialister. Next base: position 9,201 of record FR879528.1, on the reverse strand, counting down.
CGATAATGTGAACATGGGCATCCATAAATCCAGGAACAGCGCTCAGACCATTCCCCTCAATGACTTGACACTGATAAACAGGCGGTAAAAATAAATCTTTACCCATCGCAGCGATTTTTTCGCCAGCGATCAAAATGTCTTGTATGCCTTTATCCTCTGGTGCAAATACATGAACATTTTTCAGAAGCTTAAAAAATGGTTTTGAATTTTCCATAGCAGATCAGTCCTCCTGTCACAATTTTGCTCAACCACATTTAGAAGAAGAGCATGATTAAACGCATAGCCCAAATGGACAACAAGGTGTTTATTAAGCAGATCATAATGATCGCAAAATAGTGGCGACTGTTCACACCGGAAATGCCGAGGCAACGTCCCACATTTTGAACAGGGTTTCCCATCAGATAAATACCGGGAACCATCACAGTGACCTGGATAGGATCCATAATGCCCTGCGTGAATAAGCTCATTAAGATACCAATGGCTCCGCCCATGCTCATGAGAGAACCTATAATCACAGTGGCTGCTTCTCCGGGAAGTCCCCACAGTCCCATAATAGGCTGAAAGGCCACGCCGATCAAATGGAGCAGTCCTGTTACGTCCAAGATTCGAATAATGACAAATGCCATAATTACATTGGGTAACAAACTGGTGGTGCCAATAGTGAATCCCTTGCGAGCGCCTTCTACGAAAAGGTCCAGGATATTTTTCTTGTGTTCTTCGGTCATATTTTCCATTATATTCCTTCTTTAATCTTTACAGAACATTTTTAAGTACAGACGCATCAAATTTGCACCAACAATTTTAAAAACTAAAATAACGAGCAAAGGTACAATGATCGGTGTTCCCAAAATAGCGAATGTAGCTGCGCCAGAAGAGAAATAATTGGTTAATCCGGCGCTGCCGCTTGTTTGATAAGTGATAACGATGCTTCTTTCCTTGTCGGTGAGTTTTCCGTTATCCACTAATTCCTTGATCATGCCTGCTGCAGCATCTGTGCTCTGCAAATTAGCAATATTTGCAAGAGCTGTAACGCCTGGTACACCCAGCAATGGCTCTAAGATAGGAGTCATTAATTTTTCTGCAGCACGCAGTCCGCCGAGTCCATCAATGACATTTACCAATCCCAGTGCCAAAATAACGGCTGGAATCAAAGTCAATGCAAACATGAATCCATCTTTTGCGCCATTACCGCCAATTCCGCGGAAGTTGGTGGCCTGCTCCCCGGTTATATTGCCGAAGCTTCCGGCCAAAACATTAAAGTCCAATACCTTTAACGGGCCTTCTGCAGAAGAGAAGATCCCCGAAAACATTAAAATGGCCATCAAAAAAGCGACATAACCATACCAGGGGACATGAATTTGTGGTATACCATTCTTGTTGTTACTATCTTGTTTCATACAATTCACCTTTAACCTTTATTTTCGATACCAAAAACTAGAGATACATGCAATGGAAACACTGATTAAATTGTTGACTGATTTCATTCTTGGATTTTTATACAGAGCAAGGAATCATCTGACGCGAATAGCGAGCTATGTAAGGAAGATGATGACGAAGTTATGTATAAAAATCCATATGAAATCCGGCTCTGCTATTTAATCAGCGGTTCCCAAGATATAAGCCTATGTATCATATATCTTTTGTTGGGGTGTAAAAGCAAAACCAGAATGATGGAATTTTGGGTTTTGCTTCACGGATACAGCAATAGCCGCATGATTGCTGCCCAAAGACCTACCACCTCCTTAAAAGGCCACTTTTAGACCAAAAACGATCTAAAGGTGGTCTCATGGCACGATTTAAAAATACATTTATTTATATGTAATGGTATTTTCTGATAGCATTTTGAAATTTAAAATTTATGATAGCATTGCTTCCCGCTACAGTCAAGGTTTTGATAACGGATAGGAGGGCTTAGTAAGCGTTCCCTTTGTCATCCTCAACGTGTCAGATTTTTGTGTGAAGAGGTACTTTCTGTTGATGACAGGCTTTCCTATGTTCGCTCGGCTTCCTTTTTCTTGCACAGATCCCCATTCTCCAGTACAATAGAGAGGAATCGTGAGAGTGATCTTGAAAGGAGAAATCATTATGCAGAGTTTCGAATTCACCCCGCAGGGCGTATGTGCAAGAAAAATTACCTTTGACCTTGAAGATGGTCTCATCCACCACCTTCATTTTGAGGGCGGCTGCCCGGGCAATTTGGCAGCGATCGGCAAGCTCCTCGAAGGCCGCAGCGCAAAGGAAGCAGCGGATATCCTGCTCGGCAATACCTGCCGTGACAAGCAGACCTCCTGTGCCGATCAGCTTGCTCATGCACTGATCGAAGCCATGAAAAAGGCAGATGAGAAATAAAGAAACGGCGCGCATGCGCCGTTTTTTTAGTGGCTAGTGACTGGTGACTGGGAGACAGCAGACTCTCTCGTATCGTCATTTCGAGCGAAAGCGAGAAATCTTTTTCGTTCGCGGTCCGGCGGTCGATGATAGGGAATTCCAAACGGGAAGCCTGCTATCAAGAGCCTTTCGGGCATCGCCCATATACACTTGCGGCGAAGCCGCCACCTACATTTCTCATTCGAGCAGAGCTTTCATCCATAATCAGTGGACGAGCCGTTCATAGGATACCCCTGAGCCCCTCATTTTTTATTTGCATTTTCCCGCGTTCTATGCTACAGTATCATCATATCCCAGAAAGACAGGGACAGGAAATAGTAGAGAGACTGCTCGCTTATAGAGAGCCATTGGAAGGTGGGAAATGGCAGGAGCATTTCATCGAACTCATCCTCGAGTCGCAGGCTGAAGAGAGTAGGCCTCGCCGGAACCTGACCGTTATCAGACAGAGTGCATATTTCTGCAGAAATATGAATAAGAGTGGTACCGCGAATCTTTCGTCTCTTGCGAGACGGAAGATTTTTTTATTGCACAAAAAGTGGGAGATTGCAGAGGAGGAAATAGTATGGGTATGACAATGACACAGAAGATCCTGGCCAAGCATGCCGGTGTCGATTCTGTGAAAGCAGGGGATCTGATCAACTGCCGCCTTGACCTGGTCATGGCGAATGATATCACCGCGCCGCCGTCCATTGCGGAATTCAAGCGCATCGGTGTCCCGGTATTCGACAAGGAGAAGATCGTTCTCGTTCCGGATCATTTCCAGCCGGCAAAGGATATCAAGTCTGCCGGACTTGCGAAGATCGTCCGTGACTTCGCGCATGAAAACGGCATTGTCAATTATTTCGAGCAGGGGCGTGTCGGTATCGAGCATGCGCTGCTTCCGGAAAAAGGGCTCGTAGGACCCGGCATGGTCACCATCGGTGCGGACTCTCATACCTGTACCTACGGCGCGCTGGGCGGCTTCTCTACCGGCGTCGGTTCTACCGATCTCGGCGTTGCCATGGCGACCGGCGAAGCATGGTTCAAAGTGCCGGATGCGATCAAAGTCGTTCTGACCGGCACGAAGCCGGAGGACATCACCGGTAAGGATGTCATCCTGACATTGATCGGCATGATCGGCGTCGATGGTGCGCTGTACCAGTCGCTGGAATTCACCGGCCCGGGCGTCCATTCCCTTTCCATGACCGACCGTTTCACCATTGCAAATATGGCGATCGAGGCCGGCGGAAAGAATGGCATTTTCCCGGTCGATGAAAAGACCATCGCTTACATCGAGGGGCGCTACCATAAGCCGTTCGACGTCGTCGAAGCGGATGAAGACGCGCACTATTCCCGCGTCGTAGAAATCGATCTTTCCTCTATGAAGCCGGTCGTTTCCTTCCCGCACCTGCCGGAAAATACGAAGGTCATTGGCACCTTCGGGGAGATCAAGATCGATCAGGTGGTCATCGGTTCCTGCACGAACGGCCGTCTCGAGGATCTGGCTATCGCAGCCCGCATCTTCAAGGGGCATAAAGTCCATCCGAATGTCCGCTGCATCGTCATCCCGGCGACACCGACTATTTACCTGCAGGCCATGCATGCCGGCTTCATCGAGACCTTCATCGATGCCGGATGTGCCGTGTCTACACCGACCTGCGGCCCGTGCCTTGGCGGTTACATGGGGATCCTTGCAAACGGAGAGAAATGCGTATCCACCACGAATAGAAACTTCATCGGCCGCATGGGACCGACCGATTCTGAAATTTATCTGGCAGGCCCTCAGGTGGCAGCGGCCAGCGCTATCTTAGGACGTATTGCGGTACCGAAGGAGGTCAAATAACATGGCAGTATTAGAAGGAAAGGTTTGGCGCTACGGCGACAACATCGACACGGACGTTATCATTCCGGCCCGTTACCTGAATACCTTCGATCCGAAGGAACTATCCAAGCACTGCATGGTGGATATCGACCCCACCTTCGCGGAGAATGTCAAAGCAGGCGACATCATGGTCGGCGGTAAAAACTTCGGCTGCGGCTCCTCGCGCGAACATGCGCCTGTCGCCATCAAAGCAAGCGGTGTACCCGTCGTCATTGCATCGTCTTTCGCCCGCATTTTCTACAGAAACGGCATCAATGTAGGTCTGCCGCTTCTGGAGATCGGAGATGACGTCGAGAAGATCCACGCAGGCGATACGCTCCGCATCGATATCTCCACCGGCAAGATCGAAAACCTCACCACCGGGGATACCTTCCAGGCACCGCCGCTTCCGGGCTTCATCCAGGATATCGCCAAAGCGGGCGGACTCATCAACTACGTCAAGGGAAAAATGCAGTAATCCTGTATTGTAATAAGTGAGGAATTAGGAGCGAGGAGTGAAGGTGGCGGCTTCGCCGAGATCGATGACGAGGTTGCAGCTGTTCTGGCATTCGTTATCTCACATACGACGTTTCTCGCCGCTCAGGATGACGAAACAGGGCGATGCCCGAACGCAGCATTTAGTTACCAGTCGCTGGGGCCTCCTGAACCCATTAACCTGAACCCCGAACCTTCTATCCTCTCTTACTACATGACCACTGAAGAAATATAAGGAATAAGGAGAATCAAATCATGTCCAAACACATCGTTGTCATCCCTGGTGACGGCATCGGTACAGAGATCACCGATGCGGCTGTCGAAGTCCTGAAGAAGATCGATGACATTTACAAGATCGGCCTTACCTATGAATGGAAAGATGCAGGCGGCGCAGCCTACGACAAATTCGGTGAACCGCTGCCGCAGGATACCATTGATGCCTGCAAGAAGGCAGACGCCATTCTCTTCGGCGCTGTCGGCGGTGACCAGTGGGATCACTTGGAGCCATCGCTCCGTCCGGAAAAAGCCATCCTCGGCCTGAGAAAAGCGCTTGGCCTTTATGTAAACCTCCGTCCCGTGAAGATTCAGGACTCCATGATCGAGTATTCTCCGCTGAAACCGGAAATTGCCAAAGGCACCGACATCATGATCGTCCGTGAGCTCGTTGGCGGCATTTACTTCGGTGACCGCTGTGAATCCGAGATCCACAACGGTGCAGAAAGAGCCTGGGATCTGGAAAACTACTCTGTGCCGGAAGTCGACCGCATCACCCGCTTCGCCATGGAAGCGGCCCGCAAGCGTCATGGCCACGTGACCAGCGTCGACAAATCCAATGTCCTTGCGACCTCCCGCCTCTGGAGACGCACCGTTACCAAGATCCATGACGAGGACTATCCGGATGTTCAGCTCGACCATATGTATGTCGACAACTGCGCGCAGCAGTTCGCCATCCATCCGTCCTTCTTCGACGTCGTCGTCACGGGAAATCTCTTCGGCGACATCCTCTCTGATGAAGCTGCTGTCCTCTCCGGCTCTATCGGCATGCTCCCCTCTGCCTCTATCGGCAATGAGACCAGCCTCTATGAACCGATCCATGGCTCGGCTCCGGACATTGCAGGCAAAGGCATTGCGAATCCGATCGCGACCATCCTTTCCGCTGCCATGCTCCTTCGCTACTCCCTCAATGAAGACAAAGCCGCTGATGCCATCGAAGCTGCTGTCAATCAGGCCCTTGATGATGGCTACCGCACCGGTGACATCTACAAAGAAGGCATGAAGAAAGTCAATGGCCGCGGTATGACCGACGCCGTTCTCGCACGCATCCAATAAAATATGGCACACAAAAAGCCGGACGATTCATCGTTCGGCTTTTTGTGTGCCAGTCACTAGGGAAACACTGATTCTGTGATTTAATCAGTGTTTCCCTAGTATTGCGATTTTTTAACTTCTGGACTTAGTGAGAAGTGCAAAGTGCTGGAAGGGACACACCATTCATAGAGTGCCCCAATACCCCTCATTATATAAAACAGTTTGTACATTATTTTATATAAAACTTCGCGGCGCTTCCTCATTTTATGCGCCGTACCTTCACTCCTCACTCCTCACTCCTAATTCCTCACTTGATTCGGAATTTGACTTAAATGCCAGTTATTTAGAAAACGCAATACCAGTCACTCTTACATTCCCACGCCGACCTTTTTTAAGAGCTCCGCTGCCCATGACGCATCGATCAGGATGTCCTCACGCTCCGTTTCCGCAAAAGCAGGCGAGAACTGCTGCTTCACCTGCTCATACATCGCAGCATCGAACGCATACGCGCAGACGATCTTGCCATCCTGATACAGGCAGTAGCCCGTGCGGCCGTCCGCGCCGCGTTCGAACCAGATGGCGTCGACCAAGAGACCCGGCTTCTGCTTCTGCAGGAAGGAATGTGCCAGCAACTTCATGATCTCTATGACCCTGTCATCCAGATGAAGGTCAAGCAGCAGCAGCTTTTCCAGCAGCACCTGACGGTTTGCCACCACACGGCGGCTCCAGTCAGCGATGCCTGCCCACGGTACGGATGGATCGCGTCCCGTCATGATGGCGCAGGCCTTCCGGAAATCCTCCTCGTTATCCGCGTAGTAGAGAAGCGCGTGACTTTCCCTTTCCTTATATAAGAAAGAATAAGAATAATGCTCCGCGTGACCACAGTGCGGACACGCTCCTACGAATGCCTCGCCTGTCCGCACCTTCTCTGCGATCGAGGCATCCTCTCCGGTATCAAAAGCAGGATGCGTCGTGAATGAAAACAGCTTCTGGCAGGCAGGACAGGTCAATGTCAAAATGGCCATAAAAAACTCCTTTGGTTTAGGGAATGCTGACTAGGGAAACACTGATTAAATCTGACTCTGCAATTTAATCAGCGTTTCCCTAGCTTCTTACACTCAATACATCCGACAACGGCTTGCGTTCACTGGCCGCCGGAATGACAGCCGGATGGCCGATCGCGATCAGCGCAGACACATCATAATCCTCCGGCAGAGAAAGGATCTCCTTCACCTTATCCTCCTCATAGCGCCCCATGATGAGCGTGCCGAACTTCAGCGCATTCGCTGCCAGACAGAAATGAGCAGCCGCGACGCCCGCATCAAAAGACTGCCAGTGAGTCCCCTTCTTTGTAGAGAACGATCCATCCGGCTCGTAGCCCGACAGCCCCTTCACGATGCAGAGCACGATGAGTGCCGGTGCCGCATGGATATTCTCCGTATTCCAGGGGAAATCCACCGTACATTCCTTGGCCAGGCGATCCTTCAGCTCCTGATCCAGCACCGCCACATAGCGGATCGGCTGCGTATTCTCCCAGCACGAAGCCATCTGAGACATCGTGACGATATCCTCTATATCTCTTTCCGTGACCGGCTGATCCGTATATTCCCTGATACTTCTTCTGGAAATCAGACATTTGATCGCATCCATAAATGCGCCTCCTCATTTTTTGAACAGGCAGCAGCGGAGATCGCACGATCTCCTCATCCTGCCTTTAACACATACACCTACTATATCATAGAAAAGAGAAAAGCAGATAGCAAAAAAGTAGGAGAATTGGATTTATTGCGGTATAATAAATAAAATGAGAGTTGATAGGAAGCAGATAGGCTTCAAAGAAAGGTGGTAACTTATGCCTAGAAGAGGGAATAACCTGTTAAAGGAAGACAGAAAAGTAGAGCGTATCCTCTGCTTATGGAATATACTGATGCGTGGCCGCGGCGTTACGAGAGAAGAGATTGCCGCCAAGCTCAAGGTCAATGAGAGGACCGTCAGCCGCTACTTCGCAGATATCCGCGGCTGCCTTGCCGCTTTGGAAGAAAGCGACGGCATCCATCGTCGGCTCATTCACAGCCGCGAAGAAGGCGTCTACAAGATGATCAATGAAGGCGGTGAATACCTCACGAGTGGAGAGCTCTTCGCCGTCTGCAAGATCCTCCTTTCGAGCAAAGCCTTCCATAAAGTAGAAATGAAAGCACTTCTTGAGCGCCTTCTGCAAAACCTGGCTTCCTCCGAAGAACGGACAGAGATCGATGAGTACATCAAGAACGAACTCTTCGAATACGCAGAGCCCAATCACAAGAATCCGGACATGGACCTTCTCTGGAAGATCACGCGCGCCATCCACCAGCACCACGTCATTGCCTTCGATTATAAAAAAATCAGCGCAGAGACCAGCAGCCCGCACGCCGCTCGTCCGCTCGGCATCCTGTTCTCCGAATTCTATTTCTACGTCGCCGCCCGTCCCGACAGAGGCATCAAGACCGGCGCCACCAGCCCGCTCAAGATCTACCGCTTGGACCGCATGACAAGCGTCATCGACACAGAAAAGACCTTCGAAGAGCCCTATATCGACCGCTTCCGCGAAGGAGAATTCAAGAATCGCGTCCAGTTCATGTACTCGGGGAAAAAGATTCACCTCGAATTCATTTACAAAGGTCTCTCCCTGGAAGCTGTCCTCGACCGGCTGCCCACCGCGAAAGCAAGAAAGCGCGACGACGGCAGCTGGAGCATCAGTGCTGACGTCCTTGGCGAAGGCATCCTCATGTGGCTCCTCTCCCAAGGTGCTAACGTCAACGTCCTCGCTCCGGAAAGCATCCGCCAGGAATGGCTCGATACCGCCAGAAAAATCTGCGAAATGGGGAAGAGCGAACAGTAGAAAGAGAGTTGTTTGTAAGATCCCGCTGAAGCACCAGCTCCGGCGGGATCTTTTATTGGGAGCGTATAAAAGAACGTTACGGTATGACACGCCAACTGAGTAGCCCCTTGAAGACGGCGCAGGATAGAGTGGCACGAAGAGGCACATCTGTTCGTATCGCCATCGGAAGCGAAGCCGTAGGATCTTTGCCTCACTCGTATGCGAGTAAATGCGCAGGAAGAGAAACGAAAGCACGGTATTACATGCAATACGAGCAGCCCCTTGGAGAAGGGGCGCGCCGAAGGCGCAGGAT
>FR879527.1 GCA_000434475.1 Dialister sp. CAG:486 | reverse complement strand
ACTATTTGGAAGAAATTGGTTTTGTGTTGGTGCTGTTGTTCCTCGCTTTGCTGCTCGTATTCTCCCTGTTTTGGGCACTCAGTATCGGGACAGTGAAGCTGCCGGTTCGTGAAATTTACGAGACGGTGCTCGCGCAGTTTACCAGCGGAGAGCCCATTACGGCGCCAGGACAGGGGCCTGTCCATGATATCGTCTGGCTGCTTCGTCTGCCGCGCTTGATCCTGGCGTCCCTTGTTGGCTGCGGGCTGGCAGTGTGCGGGGTCATCATGCAGGCGATCGTGAAGAATCCATTGGCGGACCCCTATATATTAGGCATTTCTTCCGGCGCATCACTGGGAGCGACGTCGGCGATTCTCTTGGGCATCGGCGTTTCGCTGGGGACGAATTTTGTGGGGATCGCGGCATTTATCGGCGCCTTTGCGATTTCACTGGCGGTGCTTTTCATATCGAATCTGGGCGGGCGCTCGAACTCGATGAAGCTGCTTCTTGCCGGCATGGCGCTTTCGGCGGTGTGCGGGGCGTTTTCCAGCTTTATTGTATATTTTGCGAATAATAAAGAAGGCATGCAGACTATCGCGTACTGGATGATGGGGAGTCTTGCGGGAGCCAAGTGGGGAGAGCTTGCGATCATTGCACCGATCATCATGGCTTCGGTTATTTTTTTCTGGACACAGAGCCGCGTGCTGAATCTGATGCTTCTTGGGGATGAATCGGCCATTACCATGGGGACAGACCTTCATGTCTATCGCCAGTGGTATCTTTTGATCTCCTCACTCATTGTCGGCTTTGCGGTATACGCGGCGGGCATGATCGGCTTTGTGGGACTCATCATCCCTCATGTCATTCGTATGTTCACGGGGCCGGATCATAAGCGGCTGATCCCCGTATCGGCGCTGACGGGGGCGATTTTCCTCGTCATCTGCGATGGCTTGTGTCGCATCATTATCCCGCACACCGAGCTTCCTATCGGTATCCTGATTTCTATGATCGGCGCGCCGAGCTTTATCTATCTGATGATCAAGAAAACGTATGGCTTTGGAGGGAATGACTGATGGAGATACTGGCAGAGGCGGTGAAATATTTCATCGGCAAAAAGGAGATCCTAAAGGGCATCGACCTGCACCTTTCGCCGAAAGAATTCCTGGGAATCATTGGACCCAATGGCAGCGGGAAAAGTACTTTTCTGAAGTGCGTCTATCGTGTGCAGAAACCGACCGAGGGGAAGATCCTCTTTGACGGGAAAGCGCTGGATGAGCTGTCGTATCGGCAGTCGGCGCTGATGCTTGCAGTCGTGGCGCAGCACAATTACTACAATTTTGATTTCTCCGTGCTTGATGTCGTCCTCATGGGGCGTTCGCCGCATAAGAAGATGATGGAGCGGGATAACGAAGAGGACTACCGATTGGCGCATGAGGCGCTGGATATCGTGGGGCTCCATGGCTTCGAAGAAAGAAATTTCTCGACGCTCTCCGGCGGCGAGCAGCAGCGCGTCATCCTGGCGCGTGCGCTGACGCAGGGATCAGAGTGCCTCGTACTGGATGAACCGACGAATCATCTCGATATCAAGTACCAGCTCCAGATCATGGATATCGTGAAGAGCCTCGGTCATACCGTGGTTGCGGCTGTGCATGACCTGAATATCGCAGCGATGTATTGTGATAGACTGATCGCGATACAGGGTGGGAAGGTGGTCGGCGCGGGGACGCCGAAGGCGCTTCTGACACCGGATTTTATCAAAAAGCTCTATGATGTGGACTGTGAGATCCACTATGGGGCGGATGAAAGGATGAATATCGTCTATATCCCGCAGCATTGGAAGAAATGATATTGTGTTGCAATATAGCAAAGAGCCATGTTAAATGTATGATGCATTTGAGATGGCTCTTTGTCTCGTGGGGGGGCAATAGATGAGTATTTATGAGTCATTCATATCGAACTATTTTAGAATGCTCTGGGCGTATAGCCGCTATAGACTAAACTTTGTCCTTTGGTTGCTTACGGGGCAGTGACATGTTTATTTGAAAGGGAAATGCAGATTTGGCAGAAAAAATTAATTTAGCGGCAATGAAATCGGATTTATGAAATAATATTCCGCTAAAATCGGCTTGACTATATACCTGCTATAGTGAGTATACTACTGCTATATTAAGATGTGATGGACGTAATGAGATAATTAAGAAAGATAACATAGATGGCTTGCTCGAAAGAGCTGTTTCATAGCAGAGGGTTCATGATTGATAAACTGATACGGGCAGTCTTGCTTCTCATCGGACTGCTCTGGTTCGCCGGATGCGGCTTTATCCAGTCGCCGTCAGTACCGCCCCAAATGGTCGGTACTACATCCTTGAATAATTTTGACTTTGATGGGAAACCGACGCAGATACAAGTGCAGGGAGTTCCTGAGCGAGTGATCGTGGCCAGACCAGAGATATTGGATGCATTGCTGGCATTGCACGCAGAAAATTATATTTGCGCTGCGTATATTACCAGGGACAAGGTGGAGCAGATCCCTGAGCTGCAAAAGAAAATGCCAAAGGCTGTGTTTTACACATCGGAGATGGATCGGGAGACGGCCTTGATGATGCATCCTGATTTTATCCTTGGCTGGCGGATGTCATTCCGCAAAGGAGCGCTAGGTGATACTGCGTTCTGGCGAGAAAGAAACATTCCCGTTTATATCGAAGAAAATTCCGGACCGGTTCCTGCGGTAGATCCTTTCCCGCCATCAACTGTAGAAACAGAGATGAGGTTCATTCAGAATATGGGACAGCTTTTTCAAAAAGAAGAAGAGGCGAATGGTATAGTAAGGAATATCCAAAGCGCCTTAGATGAAGGAATCGCAAAAGCCAGAGAGGCTCCGGCCAGACGGGTCATTACTATCGAATTCATGAGAGATAAGATCGAAGTATTCGGCGATAAACTGCTGTCGGGTGATATTATTCGAAAGCTTGGCAGTACGAATATCCAGTTCGATACACCATTTATCAGTCGGGAGGAGCTTCGCATGTGTGGAGCGGATACCTTGTTTATTGTCTATCATGGGAATGAGCAGGAAGGAGCTAATGCGTTAGCGCAGATTCAGGTTCCTGAATTCAGCGATATTCCTGCGGTGAAAAATAGCCGTGTATTCCTGCTTCCCTATAGAAATGTTTGCGCAAGTCATGTTTATACAGCCCAAACCATCAGGGAAATTTCTAATGGGCTTTATTTTTATTAGAAGAGGAGAATCATTATGAAAAAGTCTATGAAAATGTTACTTTCAACAGCCGTGTGGTTGACAATAATTGGGGGGTACAGGCCGCTGACACTTCCGTACTGGAGGAAGTGATCGTCAATGCGGATAAAGACAAGGCCTATGCCGGCGGCTATTTGTCGCAGAATACATCTTTGGGGATGCTTCGTAATAAAGACATGATGGAGCTTCCTGCGGCTACGATGACCATCACCGATCAGTCTATTAAAGATTTTGCCATTTCCGGAAATAATGAAGTGATGGATATTCTTTCTTTAAATCCATCCATTCGTCGCACCACCAGTCCCAATGTGGTGTCCGTGAGAGGCAAGTATACCACAGCATCCCAGATGAGTGTCAATAATATCCCCGGTATGTACAGTAATTTCACGATGGGAACGAACTTTATTGGAAATATTGATGTGCTGGGAGGCCCATCTTTAGTTTATTCCGGAAGTACCACGCAAAATGTTATTGGCGGTACAGTAAACTATCGTTCCAAAGTAGCGGAGAAAGAACCGTTAACAACCGCCAATGTGAAGTATACCAGTACAGGAAATCTGCAGGAGTCCGTTGATATGAGCCGTCGCTTTGGAAAAGATGGTGCATGGGGGATCCGCATCAATGCATTGACTGGGGATGGGAATCTGGCTACCCATGGAGAAAAACTCAAGAATAGAAATATCTTTGTTAATTTGGATCATCAAAGTGTTGATAGCTCGACCAACTTACTTATGGGGTATGCCAGAAGTCTGCATAAAGGCGGAAACAGCATATTTCAGACGGTTTCTTCCAGTGAAACGAAGCCTTTGAGCAAGATGCCGTTTTTGCCTACGGCTCCAGATGGAAAGCACAATTTGAATCCAAGCTGGGCATATACAGAGAGCAAGACCTGGCTGATGACATTGAACCACGACCAGAAGCTCAATGACCATTGGACAGCATTCCTGAATGCAGGAATTATGAGGAACGATACGCCGGTCAATATTTCTGGCTCATCTATGACCGGGATTTTGCAGTTCAATCCGGATGGCAGTTTTGGTGGTACATTCAAAAGAGTCTTAAATATTGGTGCATCTGGTAGCACAGCCAGATATATTGGGACAGGCCTTCGCTCAGAATATGATTTCGGCTTCATGAAAAATGAATTCCTCTTTGCCGTGGATCGGAACAGCGCGGTCAACAGAACAGCATCCTCTCGTAAATTGGGGACTTACATCGGCAATCTGTATCAGGACAATGACTGGGCAGCACCGGATTTGACAAAAGTCAGCACGCGTCTTGGCAGCAAGTTTACGACTAAGGGCTATACACTGATGGATACCATGAAGTTCATGGATGATAAATTGATTGTAAATGCCGGGTTGCATCATCACAGCTACCAGAGCCGCAGCTATAACGCCAATGGAACGATCAAAGATGAAAAAGACTACGATGGCAACTGCCCGACATATGGCATCGTGTATCGCTTTACGCCATCGCTGTCTGTTTATGCCAATCACACAGAGACATTCCTTGGTGGAACCGTAGTTCCTACAGGTAAGGGATATAAGAATGAGGGCGATTTGTTGGATCCGGCTAAGACAAAGAGTAACGAGTTCGGTATCAAACTGAAAAAGGGTAAACTCACGCATACGCTGGCTATGTATGAAACCAAAGAACCTGGAACTGTGACAACATCGGATAACTATTACAAGTATGACGGGGAAACAAAGTATAAGGGAATCGAATGGACAACTGCTGGCACGATTGGAGATAAACTGGATTTTATTGCATCCATTGGGTTCAACCGTTATATCTGGACAAGAAACAGCAATCCCAAATTAAACGGCATGACAGCGGATGGTATTCCGAAATGGAATGGTAATCTGGCATTGGCTTATCACGCAACGGATGATTTGACGGTACTGGGAAGAGCCAGCTACATCGGCAAGAGCCATATTGGACATGGAACCTACACCGTGCCACAGTATTACCGTTTCGACTTGGGGTTCAAGTATGAGTCTGTCATGGGCCATACCCCGGTGACTTGGTCGGCAATGTGCTACAATGTGACCAATAAGAAAGGTTGGTATAGTGCGGATCAGGGAAACCAGATTCTTGCTGCAGATCCGAGAACTTTTGTAGTGTCTGCGGAAATTAAATTCTAATTGTTCATTATAAAAAGCAGGACGTCAGTGGCGAACCTGCTTTTTCTTTATGATGCTTTTTGATTTGCGTGAATGCGATGAGGTGCTGGTACCATCATGCATCGGTTATGAGGGATGGATTTCTTTTTTGAAAAAGATCCTGAAGAAGGAGGGAGGCTGTGATGAGTAAGCTGGATCGATGGCGGGTGTGCAAAGAAGAAACGGCCATGGCGGGAGCGGCTGCG
>FR879526.1 GCA_000434475.1 Dialister sp. CAG:486 | reverse complement strand
GGTGCGGAGCGCCCCTTGATTACGAATGAAAGCTCTGCTCAAATGAGGAATTAGGGATGAGGAATGAGGAATGAAGGTGGCGGCTTCGCCGCAAATATGTATGGGGCGATGCCGCCACCTTCATTTCTGGTTTCTAATTTCTATTTCTCACCCAATACATACTTTTCCACTGCTTTCGCGACGCCGTCTTCATTATTGGAAAGCGTCTCGTGGCCGGCCGCTTCCTTCGCGCTCTTCGATGCATTCGCCACGGCAAATCCCCAAGGCGTCATGGACAGCATCGACACATCATTATTGCCGTTGCCGAAGGTCATGATCTCCTCCATCGCGATCCCCCACTCTTTCGCAAGAGACGCGACGGCTTTTCCCTTCGAGCATTCTTTATTGTTCATTTCAAAGAAATACGGCTTCGACTTCACCTGCCCGACCTCGCCGCTGTACGTCTCCCGCAGCACCTTCTCGATGTCTTTCATCTTCTCTTCGTCGTGCTCACAGAGAAGGATCTTCGTCGGTGCCTTTTTCGGATGGTAGAAATCGTCTCCGACCTCATGCGCCTTTACACCGCACTGACGCTCATACTCATCCGTCCGTTCATCGCGATGCGCCACATAGATCTCATCATCGATATACGTCTGCGCATACCAGCCATGCTCCCGGATGGTCTCAAGAATGGCAAGCGCCGTCTGCCGCTCGATCCGTACATCACGGATGAGCCGCCCGCTCTCACAGAGACCCGTGAGCGAACCCGTGTAGCAGATCATCGGTACATCGCCGAGGCCGATCGCCTGCCCCCAGGGCCGTGCCGCCTGAAACATGCGGCCTGTCGCGATCACGATGCGGACACCCTTCTGCATCGCCTTTCGCAGGGTATCCCGGGTGTATTCAGAAAGGGAAATGTCATCATGTAAAAGTGTATCATCGAGGTCGATGGCGATAAGTTTAATATGGGGTATCATGGGAGTTCTCCTTAGGGGTTTAGGGTTCAGGG
>FR879525.1 GCA_000434475.1 Dialister sp. CAG:486 | reverse complement strand
AAACTCCGCGGCGCTTAGATCCTTCGACTCAGTTCTCATATTCCAGATTAGCCATTTTCTAACATACGACGCTTTTCTCCGCTCAGGATGACGAAATGCGCCGCACCGCCCCCTTGAACCCACTGAACCCATAGAACCCGCTGATCTCTGGCTACGCTCCTCGCTTCGCATTTTTTCAGCAGGAGCGGATGAATGACCGATCACTAAATATGATACAATAGGAAAAAGTGATTTCTAAGGCGGCACTGATCCTGCGATCGGATCCGCGCTATCTTAGAATTCGAAAGAAAAAGGAGTGAAGGAGGCGTTTCCGCTTGGATCCATTTGTTCATCTCCACGTCCACACCGAGTACAGCCTTTTCGACGGCACATGCCGCATCAAGGAGCTTGTCTCTTATGTCAAGTCGCTCGGGCAGACGGCGGTCGCGATCACGGACCATGGTGTCATGTACGGTGCGGTCTATTTATATAAAGAGTGTATCGCGCAGGGCATCAAGCCGATCATCGGATGCGAGGTCTACGTCACGAGGAAGAGCCGCTTCGAGCGGGCGAAGGGCGAGAAGGAGAAGCTGGGGCATCTGATCCTTTTGGCAGAAACGAATGAGGGCTACCAGAATCTCATCAAGATCTGCTCGAAGGCGTGGACGGAGGGCTATTTTCATAAGCCGCGGGTGGATCATGAGCTTCTGTCCAAGTATCACAAAGGGCTCATTGCGTTGTCGGCCTGTGTTGCCGGCGAGCTTCCGCAGGCGATCTTAAACCGCGACATGGATGAAGTCAGAAAGGTGATCCGCTACTACATCGATACGTTCGGGAAGGAGAACTATTTCCTCGAGCTGCAGAATCATGGCATCCCGGAAGAAGCGGATGTGCGTCCGGTGCTGGCGTCTTTGGCAAAAGAGTATGGGCTGGGGCTGGTCGCGACGAATGATTTCCACTATACGAAAAAAGAGGATGCGAAGAGCCAGGAGATCAAGCTCTGCATCTCCACGGGAAAGACACTGGATGATCCCTATCATTTCCATTTTCCGAATGACGAATTCTACTGCAAGAGCGGGGAGGAGATGCAGGCGATCTTAGGCGAGTATCCGGGCGCTATCGAGAATACGGCAAAGATCGCAGAGCGCTGTCATGTGACCTTCACCTTTGGCAACCACAAGCTCCCGTCCTTTGATGTGCCGGAAGGTGAGACGTCCAAGTCATACCTGCGAAAGCTCTGCGAGGCGGCGATCCCGGAGCGATATCCGGAGTCCACGGGAAAAGAGCAGGAGCGTCTGGATTATGAGCTCGGTGTCATCAATCAGATGGGATTCTCGGATTACTTCCTGATCGTCATGGACTTCATCCGCTACGCGAAGACACATGGCATCCCGATCGGGCCGGGGCGTGGGAGCGCGGCAGGAAGCATCGTCGCCTACCTCCTGCACATCACGGAAATCGACCCACTGCGTTTCGACCTTCTCTTTGAACGCTTCCTGAATCCGGAGCGCGTCTCCATGCCGGATATCGATACTGACCTCTGCTATCGCGGACGCGGGCAGGTCATCGCCTATCTCGCAGAGAAGTACGGCGCCGAGCAGGTGGCGCAGATCATCACCTTCGGCACGCTCGCGGCGCGTGCCGTCATCCGTGATGTCGGTCGTGTCATGAATCTGCCCCTTCGCGAAGTGGACAAGATCGCAAAGATGGTGCCGAGCGGCCCGGGCGTCACGCTGAAGAAGACGCTGGACGGCTCGAAGGAGTTCAAAGACCTCTACGAGTCGAATGCGACGGTACGCACCCTGATCGATCACTGCCTCGACCTGGAAGGACTTTCCCGAAATTCCGGCACGCACGCCGCCGGCGTCGTCATCTGCTCGAAGCCCGTCGATGAGTACGTGCCGATCCAGCTCACTGCGGACGATTTCATCCAGACGCAGTACGAAAAAGATCAGGTCGAGCAGCTCGGCCTTCTCAAGATGGATCTCTTGGGGCTTAGAAACCTCACCGTCATTCATGATGCGGTCGAGATGATCCGGGCGAACCGCGGTGTCACCATCGACATCGACCGCATTCCTTCTGTCGACGAAAAGACGTGCGAGATGCTCTGCGCGGGCGACACCACAGGCGTTTTCCAGTCCGAGTCCTCCGGCTTTACGAATCTTCTGATGAAGCTCCACCCGGACCGCTTCGAAGACCTCATTCCGATGGTCGCCCTTTACCGTCCGGGACCTTTGGGCAGCGGCATGGCGGAAGATTTCATCAAGAGAAAACATGGAGAGATCCCCATCGAGTACCCGCATCCATCCCTGGCTCCCATCCTGAAGGAAACCTACGGCGTCATTCTCTATCAGGAACAGGTCATGCAGATCGCCTCTGTCATGGGCGGTTTTTCCCTCGGCCAGTCCGACATGCTCCGCCGCGCCATGGGACACAAGGAGCCGGAGATCCTGCAGAAGAACCGGGATACCTTTGTCACAGGCGCCGTGAAAAATGGCGTCGATGAAAAGACGGCGAATTACGTCTTCGACCTCATGGTCCACTTTGCCGGTTACGGCTTCAATAAATCTCACAGCGTCTGCTACGGATGGATCGCCTGGCAGACCGCCTACCTCAAGGCGCACTACCGCGCTGAATTCATGGCTGCCATGATGACCTGCTACAATGGCGACAAGAACAAGGTCAGCCGCTACATTTCAGATACCAGAAGAGCCGGTGTGGAGATCGCCGCACCGGATGTCAATCTTTCGGAAGCCTATTTTTCTGTCAGCGGAAATAAGATCCTCTTCGGACTTGATGCCATCCAGAACGTCGGAGAGAACGCCGTCGAAGCCATCATCAAAGCCCGGAAGAAGGGCGGCCCCTTCACCTCCATGTCGGATTTCTTGGAGCGGGTCGAAGGCAAAGGTCTCAATAGCCGTGCCTGCGAAAGTCTCATCCGCTGCGGTGCGATGGACGGCTTCGGTTACAACCGCTCTCAGCTCCTCGCCGCACTCCCGCAGGTCATGAGTGATGTCGCCGCTTCGAAGAGCGATCGGGAGAGCGGACAGATGTCTCTCTTCGGCGGGGACGAGATGAAAAGCTCCGTCGTCTATCCTGATCTCGAAGACATGGACGCGGATGAAAAGATCGACTGGGAAAGGAAGCTCTTAGGCTTCTACGTCAGCGGTCATCCGCTCGAAAAGTACAAGAAGCAGATGGCCGCCTGCACGCCCATCTACCAGCTCGAGACCGAAGGCAGCCGCTACGACGGGAAGACCGTCACCTTGGGCGGCACTGTCACCCGTGTGAAGGGCATGGTCACCAAGAAGGGCGCACCCATGGGTTACGTTACCATCGAAGACTATGAAAGTGAGATCGAATCCGTCCTCTTCCCCTCCGTCTGGGAAGCCGCGCGTCCCTTCCTCACCGAAGACGCGCCCATCTGTATCCGCGGCCGCGTCCAGTCGAACGAGCGGGAAGTCAAGATCTTAGCCGACAGCATCATACCGATGGCCCAGTTCCAAAAGACCGTCCGCATGCCGGTCGATGAAGTCCACCTCTACGTCGATCCCCGCCATGAGACAGACAAGGTCAGTGCCGCCCTCGCCAGAGTCCTTGCGAAATACCATGGCGGCACACCCGTCATCCTCCACCTCATATCCTCAAGGCAGGAGATCCGCATGGTGCCAAAATTCTATGTCGACTTTTCCGAAGAAGCCGAAGAAGCGCTGAAAGGGCTCCTCGGCAATGCGGCGGTCGAGGGGAGAAAAAATTAGTCGCATGCAGAGAGAGCAGAATCAAAAAACGGCGCGCCGCTGGCTCGCCGTTTTNNNGAGAGCAGAATCAAAAAACGGCGAGCCGCTGGCTCGCCGTTTTTGATGGGGGGCAGACGGTAAAGCCTCAAAGTTTATGAACTTTCTCACGCAAAAACGTTTCACTTATGCTATACTTTAAACAAATATGGATAATGGGGGCAGTAGGCGAAGCCTTATTTCTCTATAAGCCCCGTTTACCCTGTGGCGCGGCGTTCGTGCTGCGTGGCATATGATTTCGACCTCACAGAAGGGAGACACTATGAAGTTTCTGGTTTGTATCAAACAGGTCGTCGACACATCGAAGATGGAAGTCGATCCGACTACAGGAAGACTGAAAAGAAATAATGCGAACAGCATCATGAATCCGTTGGATCTCCATGCGCTGGAAGCGGCATTCTCGCTGCGCGATGAAGTGGGCGGCACGGTGACGGTCATCACCATGGGTCCCCCGCAGGCAGCCGCTGTCCTGAAGGATGCGGTCGCTATGGGTGCTGATGAAGTATACCTCGTGACGGACCGCGCATTTGGCGGTGCGGATACTCTTGCGACGAGCTACACGCTGGCTAAGGCGATCGAGAAGCTGGGAACATTCGATCTCATTTTCTGCGGGCAGGAGTCCATCGACAGCAATACGGCGCAGATCGGCCCGGAGATCGCTGCGACGCTCGGCATCGCGGATGTGAGTGCAGCCGTAGGCATTTCCTATGAGAAGGAAGGCTTCCTCACGGTGAAGCGCCAGATCGGTGGGAATATCGAGGTGCTCGAGCTTGCTCTTCCGGCGGTCGTCACTGCGACAGAAGCGCTGAACCATGCGAGATACCCGAGCATCAAGGGTCTCCTCAAGAAGGATGAAGTGGAGATCGGAAATCTCACGGCAGCCGATCTGCCGGTCGATCCGGCGCGCATCGGCATGAAGGGTTCTCCGACGCAGGTCCGTCAGGTCCGTCCGGTCGTGCCGCCGAAAAAAGAAAATCTCCGCATCGAAGGAAAGACGACGGAAGAAGCGGCAGATCTCTTCCTCTCGGCTATGCAGAAACTGAAGGTCATCTAAGGAGGGGCGAAATGGATTTTTCTGAACACAAAGGTATTTATGTCATCGGAGCGCTTGCGAATGGCAAGATCCAGAAGGTCACCGGTGAACTGACAGGCGAAGCCCGCGTACTGGCTGACCAGCTGGGGGAAGAGGTCGCAGTCGTCCTCATCGGTGCCGATCTCAAGGATCCGGCATCCTCGCTGATCTCCCTCGGCGCAGATAAGGTCTATGTGATCGATCATCCGCTCCTTGCCCACTATGATGGGAAAGCGTACCAGAAAGCACTGGCGCCGTTCCTCTTGGAGAAGAAGCCGGATACCATCATCTTTGGCGCGACGCCATTCGGCCGCGATCTCGCCCCGCGTCTGGCGGCAGAGCTCGTCTGCGGCGTCACGGCAGATGTGACGGAGCTTTCGGCAGATACCGAGAGGGGGCTGGTCATCTGGTCGCGTCCGGCGATGGATGGGAATATCATGGCAGATATCGTGTCTCCGGACTATCGTCCTCAGGTCGGCACGGTCCGCCCGGGCATCTTCAAGTACCCGCAAGCCGATGCTTCCCGCACGGGCGAGGTCATCTCCCTCTCTGTTTCCCTTGAAGAGAAGGATCTCGGCACGGTGCTGAAGGAGATCATCGCTGGTGAGAAGGACAGCCATCCGGTCGAAAATGCGAAGGTCGTCGTCGCAGGCGGTCGCGGCATCCGTACGGAAGAAGAATGGGCGAAGCTCCATGAACTCGCTGATCTTCTGGGGGCAGCTGTCGGCTGCAGCCGTCCGATCGCAGAGCTCGGCTGGGAGCCGCATAGCCACCAGATCGGCCAGACCGGCAAGGGCGTAGCGCCGAAGATCTATTTCGCCCTCGGTATCTCGGGCGCGATGCAGCACATGTGCGCAGTCAATGCGGACATCGTCATCGCGGTCAATAAGGACCCGAAGGCGCCGATCATGGAAATGGCAGACTACGCTGTCGAAGCGGATCTGAAGGATTTCCTCCCGCTCCTCATTGAAAAGATCAAAGCACTGAAAAGCAAATGAGGGATGAATGGTCAGGAATTGGGGACTGGGAGTCTCAAGTGACTGGTGACTAATGACTGGATTAGAAAAATCTTTTCTCGTATTGTCATTTCGAGCGAAGCGAGAAATCTTTGTTGTTCGCGGTCAAACGAATCCTGTCAGAAAAGCTCAAACGGGAAACCTGCTTTTTAAGAAACCTTCAGGCATCGCCACATCCATACTCTGCGGCGCTTCTATGTTTTTATGCGCCGCACTAACCCCCTTTGAACCTCTTGAACCTATAGAACCCGCTGAACCTCTTTCGCAGGTAATCAAGAGGCAGAACGCCCCAGTGGTAATATCCCTCATAAGCCATAATAATAACAATTTGTTACGGAGGTGAGACGTATGGCAGAAAGAAAAACTACCATATACTACAATCACAATTTCTATTATGATTTCTCCCAGATCATCGCGGCAGATGACAGAGGACTCCAGTTTGGTGACGGATGCTATGAATGGATCCGCGTCTACAAAGGCCATCCGTTTGCTCTTTCCTATCACACCGACCGTCTGTACCGCTCCATGCGCCTTCTGGGCATCCGTCCCGTGACAGCGCCGGATGAATTCACCGAGATCGTGGAAACCGTCGTCGAAGAAAGCGGCATCGAAGAAGGCTATGTGAAGATCATCGTCACCCGCGGACAGGGCGATCATGATTTCCTGATCCCTGCCAGAAATCAGCTGCGTCCGAATGTCCTGGTCTACGCCAAACCGATCAGTCTGGATGCCATTGCCAAAGTGCAGGACGGCGTGAAGTGCATCACGATGAAAGATGATCGCGGACATCACTGCGATATTCTTTCCCTCTCTCAGGTGGATAACCTTCTCGCGCGTCAGGAAGCGCTGAAGCAGGGCTGCTACGACGGCATCTTCATCCGAGACGGCCTTCTGACCGAAGCCACCCACTCGAATGTCCTCATCGTCAAGGCGGGCGTCATCTGGACCACGGGCACGAATGAATTCATGACCCGCGGCATCACACGCTCCCTCGTCCTGTCCCGTGTCGCTCCGACTGCCGGTGTCACCTCCATCGATGATGCGGCAGATCCGGTCCGCCTCGAAGTTATGATGGATGCGGAAGAAGTCTTCCTCACAAATTCTCAGGACGGCATCATCCCGGTCCTCTCCATCGACGGAAAACCGATCGGCAATGGAGAAGTCGGCCCTGTCACCCGTAAGATCCAGCAACACTATGCGCATCTCATGAGCGACGGTTTGCCGTAACAGGTCAATGCATACTATAAAAAACGGGGCTGTGAAGAAATGAATCTTCATTTCTTCACAGTCCCGTTTTACTTTGCTTTCATTTGGTTCAGGGTTCAAGGTTCAGGGTTCAGGTGGCGGCTTCGCCGCTTTTTTTAGAAGATGGTATTCTCGTATCGTAGCCTTCCCCTCTAGGGGAAGGTGCCCCGCAGGGGCGAATAGGGTGACTATGGCATGAAAGATAGCTGGGATAAGGTTTCCCGGTCACTCCTATGAGAGTTGCAAGTCCCCCGCGGCAGATTGAACGCGAAAATGAGATGATCGTTATTT
>FR879524.1 GCA_000434475.1 Dialister sp. CAG:486 | reverse complement strand
TTAGAGAATGGCTTATCTAAAGCATGAGAACTGAGTCGAAGGATCTAAGCGCCGCGGAGTTTTAGCATATAGGATATTCGCGAAAGATGGGAAACCTGTGAACCTTTTGAACCTTCAGAACCTGTTTCTCCTCTGGGGGGGGAAGGTGCCCCGTGGGGGGGGATAGGGTACTGGCGGTATGAAAGAGGATGAGGAATGCTGAGAGGTGCGCGGCACATGCGGGAAAAGCGTAAGCCCCTGACCGCGAATGAAAAGATTTCTCGCTTCGCTCGAAATGACGATACGGGAATCTGATGTCTTCCAGTCTCTTAGTCCCCAGTCATCAGCTATTCGCTCTCATCCCCGGCAGAGTGCCTTCTCCCATTCCCTGCGGAAGAGGCCCGCCTTCCGCTTCACCAAGGGAAGCTCGCGGCCGCCTTCGAGCGTCAGTGTATCCTGCCCGATCGCCTTCACCCGCTCCGCATTGACGAGTATACCGCGCCCCGGCGAAAGGAAATGGAAAGCACTCCGTCCCCTGAGCCTTTCCGTCAGGGAAGAGAGCGTCGATGAAAGGCAGAGCTCCTCGCCGCCGGAAAGATACAGGCGCTGCACATGGTCTTCGGAGATCACCGCTTCTATGTCTGCCAGCGCGACCGAGCGCCAGCCATCGGCCGTCTTGAGAAGCACCTTCCGCCGCCAGCTCCCCTCCAGCGCGGACAGGCAGCGATCGATGGCCTCTCTCACCTCCGCCTCCGTCGCTGGAAGGAGCAGGTAGTGCTGCGCCCCCAGACGGAAGGCAGCGAGTGCGCGGCTGTCATCCTCTGCAAGAAAGACCATTTCCGTATCACTCCACCGCTCCCGCACATCGGCTGCCGTCTGCATCGCCCCCTCGGGCAAAAAGGACAGATCCCAAAAAAGCAGGTCGAAGCGCTCCTCCCCGCGTCGCCAGTCGCCCAGAAAGGCGTAGCTGTTGTCATACGACACGCAGGAGAGCGACAGCCCCCTAGCGCGCGTCATCTCTCCCAGAAAACGCCGGATGAGTCCGGCCGTCTCTTCGCTGTGACTGATAATCCCTGCCAGAAGCATCGCCACTCCTCCTCTCTTGCTTCTCATATTATAATAGATCATATATTTTTTGTTCAAGGCAGAAAGCCTCCTCGCCCCCTCCACCAAGGAAATATCTCATCTGCCTTCGCTTCTGCCCGCAGAAAGGATCCCTATGCCCTCCTATCTCACACCGCTTCTTGTTGCCTTAGGCGGCGCACTGGGCGCACTCACGCGATACACCGTCACACTACTTGCCGCCTCCTTTCTGGGAAGCAGCTTCCCCTATGGCACGCTCCTCGTCAATGGAGCCGGCTCTTTCCTGATCGGTCTCCTCGACTTCTTCTTCACCCAGCACTTCCCCTCCCCCCTTGCCTCTGCATTTCTGGTGACGGGATTCCTAGGCGGCCTCACGACCTTCTCCTCCATGATGAATGAGATCATGCAGTTTCTCCTTGCCGGTCACCTTCTCGAAGGATGCACCTACCTGCTCTCCCAGCTCCTCATCGGACTTCTTGCCGTCTTCGCCGGATACCTTCTCATGAGCCGGATCAGCCTGTAGCTCCCCGCAGCCAAAAGGCGATATGAAATAACGATCCTCTCATTTTCGCGTTCTATCTGCCGCGGGGGACTTGCAGCTCTCATAGGAGTGACCGGG
>FR879523.1 GCA_000434475.1 Dialister sp. CAG:486 | reverse complement strand
GAACCAAATGAAAGCAAAGTAAAAAGGGGCTGTGAAGAAATGGGGATTCATTTCTTCACAGCCCTTTTTCAAAAATCATCTCAAATTATTTCAGCACGACATCCTTACCGAACCATTTTTCAGAGATCTTCTTGGCTTCGCCGCTGGCTACGACCTTGGCGATGCCATCATTCAAGAGATCGACGAGAGCCTGATTGTCCTTCTTGATCCCGATGGAGAAGGTATCCTTAGAAACGACACCCTCGAGTTCTTTGAACTGTCCCGGTTTCTTCGTCATATAGTATTCGATGAGGACAGAGTCAGCGAGGACGGCATCACAGCGGCCGGACTCGAGATCCATGAAGCAGGCCGTAAGATCCGGGTATGCTTTGATCTCAGAGAAAGACTTCTTGAGGTTTTCATCACGGTTCAGCGCCGTTTCTGCGGTGGAGGCTTCCTGAATGGAGATCTTCTTGCCCTTCAGATCTTCCGCCGTCTTGACAGCGCTGTCATTCAGTACCGCATAGACCTGGATATTATCCATGTACGGCTTCGTGAAGGCGAGCTTCTTGGTTCGCTCCGGCGTCATGGTGAAGCCATTCCAGATGCAGTCGATACGGCCGGAATTCAGTTCCGTTTCCTTGGAAGCCCAGTCGATCGGCTTGAATTCGATCGGCACGCCGATCTCCTTCGATACCGCTTCTGCCATATCGATATCAAAGCCGACGATCTTGCCGCTGTCATCGCGGAAGCCCATCGGAGCAAAGGTATCATCCATACCGGCTACGATCTTCGCCGGCTTGCCGGATGCGGCCTTGGCCGCACTCGAAGCCGCCTTGTCTCCCCCGCCGCATCCTGCGAGCATTCCACAAGCACCCAGAGCCAGCATTCCAGCGATCATCAGTTTTTTCATTTTCATGGTCATCTCTCCTGTTCCCATTTTTGAAATCTTCATTTCTTTATCTCGGTAAAGTATCGGTATGCACATATCTTATCCTATAAAAATCCTTTTGTCAAGTAAAGAAGTGAAATATCATGAAAAGGGATTCGTGACTAGTGACTGGTGAACAGGGACTAGGGATTAGTAGCTAGGGATTAGGAGCATGCGATGTTTGAAATAGTGCAATTGATGCGCTGACCGTTCTGCAAGGAAGATCTCTCGCCAACGCTTCCGGTGCCGACAGCGCGAAGCGCTATCAAAATTCTGCGGCGCTTCTTTTTTCTGCGCCGCCCCACCATTTCGCATTTCTCATTTCTAATTTCTCATTCAAGCGAAGCTTTCATCCGCAATCAAGAGGCAGCACGCCCAACGGACTAACCCTTCTATGCTATAATAAGAATCGGAAAGATGAGGTGTACACCATGACCAATCCTATCACATTCAATATATCCATCGGCAGCGAGAAGCCTCATTCCGGCACACAAAAAGTCTGCCCTTTCTGCCATCCTGAAAATCTCACGCACATTCTTGACCGGAAAGACGATATCATCTGGCTCATGAACAAGTATCCCGTCTTTGAGAAGACTGTCCCCACCGTCATCGTCGAGACAGCCGACCACGACAGCGAGCTCAGCACCTATGCGCCCGAGAAGCTCCACGAGGTGATCGCCTTCGGCCTTGCCAAGTGGCAGGAAATGGAAAGTGACAAGCGTTTCCGCTCCGTCATCTACTTCCGCAACTTCGGCCCCACCTCCGGCGGCTCACAGCGCCACCCGCACTCGCAGATCATCGGGCTTGAAGAGTACGACTACCGCGACAATCTGCAGGGCGAAAATTTCCTGGGCGAGGTCATCTATGAAAATGACGACTGCTACGCTTCGCTCGCAGAGTACCCCTTGAGCGGCGTCGGCGAGCTGAACGTGACACTGAAGAAGGAGGGAGGAAGTGACGGCTTTGCTGACACCATACAGACCCTCGCGCGCTACGTCCTCTCCGACTTCCCTATCCGCTGCTCGAGCTACAACATTTTCTTTTATCATCTGAGAAATCAGATCCACGCCAAGATCTTCCCCCGCTTCACAGCAAGCCCTCTCTACATGGGCTACCGCATCACAAATGTGATGGACGAAACGAGCAAGAAGCGGATCATCGAGACATTGCAATCAGAAAAGTATTTTGGATAAAAAAGGTTGTGGGTTCAAGGTTGTGGTGGCGGCTTCGCCGCGAATATATATGAGGCGATGCCCGAAAGTAGTATTCAAGTCACCACTCACTCGCGTCTCTTAATTCCCAGTCACTTATCCTTGCTTTCACACATCCTTCATTTGTCGGTCTGCAAGGAAGATTTCTCGCTTCGCTCGAAATGACGATACGAGAGTCTGATATCCCCCAGTCACTAGTCACTAATCCCCCATCCCTAAACGAGGTTACCCTATGAAACTATATGCCTTCAGTGATTTTCATCTCTCCGGAGATCCGCCAACGAAGCCCATGGATATATTCGGAGAGAACTGGAAGAACCACCGGGAAAAGATCGTGAATGCATGGAAGGAGACGATCCGCGAAGACGATGCCGTCATCATGGCAGGCGACCTCTCCTGGGCAATGAGCATGGAGAGCGCCATCTCCGACCTCACCATGCTTGGCACGCTCCCGGGACGTAAGATCATCGTCCGCGGCAACCACGACTTCTGGTGGTCCACCGTCACGAAGATGACCGCCATGACGCATGGCGCCTTCGAATTTATTCACAACTCCGCCATTCAGGTCGGAAATGTAGCGCTCGCCGGTACGCGCGGATGGATCTCCGAGACGGCAAAAACATATAAAGAAGGCACCGACAAGTCCATCATCCTGCGCGAAGAAGGGCGCATGGAGCGCTCGCTCGCCCTGGCAAAGCAGATGAAGGCAGACCGGATCATCGCGATCCTGCACTACCCGCCCTTCGATGAAATGCGGCGGCCTTCGCACATGATGGAGATCATCGCCGCCGGCGGCGCAGACCTCTGCCTCTATGGCCACATCCACGGCGCGCCGAATTTCAAAAATCTGCCGGATTCCCTCCTGGGCGTTCCGCTTTGCCTGACGAGCTCGGACTATCTGGACTTCAAGCCATACTTCATCTGTGATCTGGAGGCGCCTCATGCATAGACTTGCCGAAAGCAAACTTCTCGCCGGCTTCATCTACGGCGACCCGCACATGCAGGAATACATCTACCTTCCCGCCAGCGAGCTGGATGCCGCCTCTCCCATGCTCGTCTACGAGACAGGAAAAGAACGCCATGATGTCGATATGCAGGAAGCCCTCTCCCTCATCGAAAAACGAAGCCTTCGGCCCTGCAGTCACCCCGTCTTCGGGAAGAATACGATGGGATGAAGGGTTCAGGGGCGATACGAGAACACCGCCTTTCCCGTATCGTCATTCCGAGCGCAGCCGAGGAATCTCTACTGCACTACGGTAATCAGCACGTATGCACCGAGGAAAGACGATGCCCATTGCCTCACATGCGGCAATGGGCATTCTGCAATAGAGATTTCTCGGCAACGCTTTCAATGACGATACGAGAGAGCCTGCTGTCTCCCAGTCCCCCAGTCCCCCAGTCCCCCAGTCTCCTAGTCTCCTAATCCCAAATCCCTAATCCCTAGTCCCTAGTCACCCCAAATAAAAAAGCTCACGACAGAAGCCGTGAGCTTTTTATCTTCCACCGATCAAACGAGCGCCATCACCGCCATGTGACGGCCTGTTTTTCCGCCGGATTTCCGATACGAGTAGAAAAGATCATCATGACAGTAGGTACAGAGCCCGCAGTCTTCGATGTGGCCGGCCGGTATGCCCGCCTTTTCGAGAAGGCGGCGGTTCGCATTGTGCAGATCGAAGAGGTACTTCCCATTGGCTTTTTTGACCGAAAGACGCGAGATTTCCTTCTCATTGAAGAGCTTATAGAATTCCTCTACCACTTCCTCCCCCACCTCGAAGCACTCCAGTCCGATCGCCGGACCGATCGCACACAGGATATTCTTCCGCTTCGAGCCATAGTTCTTCTCCATCTTCGCCACCGTGAGCGCAGCGATATTGCCGGCTGTCCCCCTCCAGCCTCCATGAGACAGCGCGATCGCCCGCTTCACCGGATCGTAGAAAAAGAGCGGCGTGCAGTCGGCATAATTCATCGTGATCGGGATATTCTTCTCATCCGTCATGAAGCCATCACAGGCAGGGATCGCCGTCTCCATCGTGAGTGCGCCGCGTCCGGCATCCTTCTCCGTCACCTTGTAGATGTAGGTGCCATGCACCTGATTCCCCGAGACAAGGCGCGAGGCGGAAAGCCCCAGTGCCTCGAAATAGCGGCGGCGGTTCTCACGCACCGCATCCGCATCGTCGCCCGTATGAAAACCCATATTCAGAGAGGAAAATGGCGGCTCACTCACCCCGCCAGTGCGGCATGACACAGCCGCTACGACCCTCTGTCCCTGATAACAGTCGAATGTCATGTAAAGGATCCCGTCTGCGGAAATAAATTTCATAAGCCCAAAGCCACCTTTCGATGCGAATAAAAAGGAAAATATGTCTTCTTATTATAGCATACAGAGCCTGCTGCGCCCTTTATTTCTCCATCCATTTCCTCATATCCTCCGGCACGGGAGCGGTGAATCTCATTTCCCTTCCCGTCACCGGATGAGCGAAGCGGACGGTATAGGCGTGAAGTGCCTGCCGCGTCATGAGACCGAGGGGCCCGCCGTAGAGGTCATCACCTAAGAGCGGATGCCCGAGGCTCGCAAAATGCACGCGGATCTGGTGCGTGCGTCCCGTCAGAAGATGGATCTTCAACAGCGAATACCCTTCATACTCGCCCAGCACCTCATAGTCCGTGATGGCACGCTTGCCGTCTTCCCTGACCATCCACTCCACGATCGAACCGTCCCTGCGTCCGATGGGGCGATCGATGCGCCCTGCCTTCTCATCCATATGTCCGGAAACGAGAGCCAGATACTCGCGGTAGATCTGGTCATGGCTCTTAGAGAGGTCATACTGCCCCTTCGCTGACTTAGCCACCACGACAAGCCCCGTCGTATTGCGGTCAAGACGATAAATGGGATGGATGCCCGCCTCGATGCGCCGCTGCGCATAGTAGCCTGCCACCGCATTCACCAGCGTATCATGCGCGCCGCGCGCCGTCGGATGGATGATCATGCCCGGCCCCTTATTCACGACGAGGAGCGCCTCATCCTCATACGTGATGGAGAGCGGGATGTCCGATGGGACGATATCATTCTCCTCACTCCACGTGAGCACGATGCGATCGCCCTTTGCGACTCTCCTGCGCGCATTGTGTACCTCCTCGCCATTCACCGTCACGCGCCCATTCCATTTGATCCGCTTCCACAATCCGCCGGACAAATGCAACACTTTCACCGCGTCCTTCACCATCCGCCCCGCCTGGGCCTCCGATACTATGAGTTCCAGTTGCAAAATTCATTCCCCTTTCGATTGACTTTCATTGGTTGTCATTATTATAAAGGGTTCGGGGTTCAGGGTTCAAGGTTCAGGGTTAGCCCGCGGGGCGTGCCGTCCATGGATTGCGGGTGAAAGCTTCGTTTGAATTAGAAATGAGAAATTAGAAATGAGAAATGGTGGTGCGGCGCATAAAACTATAGAAGCGCCGCAGGATTTTGATAGCGCTTCGCGTCGTCGTCATCTCGAGCGTAGCCGAGAGATCTTCCTTGCAGAATGGTCAGTGTACCAACTGCGCTATTTCAATCACCGCTTGCTCGTCAGTTTATATAAAATTTCACGGCGCTTCCAAATTTGACGCGCCGTACCTTCACTCCTAACTCCTAACTCCTAACTCCTAACTTTCAGCAAAACTGATTTACTGCTCGTTGACCTATATTCCGTTAAATACAAAGGGGCCCCTGAACCCCGCCCCCATCAACCCAAGCCCTTTATCTATGCTATAATAGTGAAGACACATTTTCCCATTTGGAGGCAATCATGAAAATCACTGTAGACGATCAGTTATTCGATACCATCCCCGGCCTGTGCATCGGCGTCGTAGCCCTGCGCGCCGCTGACAACCGCGATGTGAATCTGGAAGCAGAAGCCTTCCGCCGCCGCTGCTGCACCGAGGCGAACCTGCTCCTCAAGATGAATCCCCATATCGCCGACCAAGAGATCGAGCGCTATCAGAACGTCCTTAAAAAGCTCTCCATCGCTGGTGCGTCCGGTCTGGCAAAGACCTTTACGGAATACAAGAAGGACCTGGGGCTCTTCGAAAAGGAAGAGGCGGCAGAGACTCCCATGGAGATCCTTCCTGCCCCCAAGACGGCGACACTGGATGAACTCGCCGGCTCTGATGTGCTTCCGCGCCGGAATCCGATCCTCGACATGGTGCGTGCCGGCATGCTGAAATTCCACGTCGATATCCACGCCTACGACATGGGCGACCGCAGCCGGACACTCTCCATCAGGAAAACAGAGGATGATGTCACCGTTTCTCTCGGAGACGACCTCTGCACCACCGGCTGGCTGGCCGAAGATCAAAAGGCAGGAAAGATCACCCCGGCGACCGAAGACGTTCTCATCCTCATCACCGGATTTGCGCCGAACCGAAAGAAAGTCGCCGCCGCCAGAAATGAACTCGCCCGCCGCATCAAGTCCGCCTTCGACCGTGCGGTAGAGGTCGGCTGGATCGAAGAAGCACCGCATACCTTCGAGACGGATATTTGAGAAAATACCGTTCTTGCTCATTAGTTTTCAAAACTTACAGTAAGGGTTCAGGGTTCAGGGTTCAGTTTGGCAATAACGGGAATACGGCATATCTCGAACCTTATATTTGAAAACAGGAATAAGTGGCGAGGGATTAGGAGCCTCGAGTGACTAGTGACTTGAAATGCCACCTTCGGGCATCTCCATTATTTATACTCCGCGGCGCATTTCGTCATCCTGAGCGGAGTGAAATGTCGGATGTTCGAAAATGTAAAGGCGGAACAGTGAGAACAGAGTCGAAGGATCTGGTGCCGCACCACCCCCGCTGAACCTCTTTCGCACGCAATCAAAGGGCGCCCCGCCCCAAGGGCTAACCCTGAACCCTGAACCCTGAACCCTCAATCATCATGAACTACATTGCAATCGATTTTGAAACCGCCTACTGGGGCCCGGCGAATGCCTGCTCCCTTGGCATCGTGACCAGCGATGGCGAAAAAGTCATCGACGAGTGGTACCATCTCATCCACCCCCTCTCCATGAATTTTGATGCCCAATGCCAGAAGGTGAATAGCATCTCCCCTGCCGACGTAGCGGAGGAGCCCGCCTTCCCGCTTCTTTTCGAAGAGATCCGGGAGCGTCTGGAGGGACAGGTGGTCTTTGCGCACAATGCCCGCTTCGACATGGGCGTCCTCGCCTCGTCGATCGCCACCTACGGTCTTCCCGACCTGCACTTTTGCTATGGCGATACCGTCCCGCTCTCCGTCAAACTCTGGCCGGATATGGAAAATCACAAGCTGAATACCGTCGCCGAAGCACTGGGCTTTGCCTTCCATCACCACCAGGCCTTGGATGATGCCCGCGCCTGTGCATACATCGTACGCGCGGCGCTGACCGAGAGATCCCTCTCTTCTCCGAAAGAGCTTCTGAAGGAAACGGGACAGCCGCTGCGCACCTTCTCCATCGATCGGATGAAGAAGAAATTGATCTTCAAATAATGGGGACTAGTGACTGGTGACTAGAAATTAGTGGCTAGGGATTAGGAGCACCAAAGTCGCAGGATGGATGTGCCGCGTAACGGCACCCTTCTACATAGCGGCTCATGCTATCTACTCTAGTCTATTCAACAGTTCTTGTTTCTCATTCTGCAGAATTCTGCCTCTTCGAGGCAGTCTATCCCCTGCCCTTCGGGCACCCCCTTCTCCAAGGGGGGACGCGTTTTAAGCTTATTTCAATACTCCGCGGCGCTTCCATATTTTTATGCGCTGCCCCCCTCTGAACCGGTAGAGCCCGCTCCCCCTCTTTCACAAACAATCAAGGGACAGCTCGTCCTACGGGCTAACCCTGAGCCCTGAACCCATCCTCAGATCTCTCGGCTTCGCTCGAGATGACAAGACGGGAAAATCTGCCCCCCACTGCACCGTCACTCCTTCCACGCCACCTTGTCCAGCGTAATACCATAGACCGCCGCATGGTAGCCTGTGATTTTTTTCGAACAGACAGCGAGATTCTCATCTTCCAAGAGCGGGATGACCGCCGGATGGAGAAGCAGCTCTTCCCGGATCTCATGGTAGAGCGCCTGCCGATCTTCGATCTCATAGGTATGAGTAAGCGCATCAAAGGCTGCATCTATTTTCGGATTGGCATAGCAGAAATGGCTGGCAAGATTCGTCGCACCATCGCTATGAAAGAACTCTCTCAAAAGCGAAGTCGGATCGAGATTTCCGAGCCCCCTCGTCCCGATGGCGA
This sequence comes from Dialister sp. CAG:486, assembly GCA_000434475.1. Lineage (GTDB taxonomy): Bacteria > Bacillota > Negativicutes > Veillonellales > Dialisteraceae > Dialister. The sequence continues at coordinate 1,297 of FR879523.1, read as the reverse complement.
GATCGTAATCCCCTTCCTTCATCATTTTCCTTGACGTCAGACCATCCACCATCACGATCTTGACATCCAGCCCGAGATCTTTCAGCTCAGCCTGCAGAAATTCTGAAATGACCTTGTAAGGGTAGCGCTCGGCACCATACTGTGGCAGGAGGAATTTCACCTCACACCGGGCATCCCCCAGCACTTCTCGCGCAAGTGCCTTCGCCTCAGCAGGATCATAAATCGGCGGCTCCAGCCGCGAAAAAGGATTCGTACTATTTAAGAAACTTCTCGTCGGCGTACCAAATCCCGCAAAGTAATACTTCACGATCTTCTCCCTGTCGATGGCAAGATCCAGCGCCCTTCGCATGCGTTCATCGGAGAAAGGGAAACGGCCGCCATTGACAGACAGGTAGTGCGAAATCGTCGAATGTGCGTTGTCTACCGAGAAATCCCCCGTTCGCATGAGCTCCCTCACCATCATCGGTGTCAGTCCGCCCAGATCCAAGACCCCCTGCACCTCTCCCGAACGCATCGCCGAATACCGCGCCTCCGCCGATGTGATCACGCGGATACGGATCCGCTTCGCCTTTGCTTTTTCGCCATGGTATCCATCAAAGCGCGAAAGGAGCGTATAGTCGTCCGCCTTCCTGTCAATGATCTGAAAAGGCCCTGTGCCCGCTGCGATTTTCGTGAAATCTCCCGTTTCTCTATCAAAAGAAGCCGGACTGAACATCGCGCTCCCCCAGCCCGCCATGCGATAGATCAGCATGGGGACAGGCCGCTCGAAATACAGATGGAGCGTGTGGTCATCGTCCGCCTCATAACGGACAAGCCCCGGGTAAATGCGCGAAACCAAGTAACCATAGAACGAAGATGGCTTGTACCCCATGTGCGTCACGCGATAGAAATTCTCTCGCGCCGCATGTGCATCGAAGGAACCCCCGTCATGGAACTTCACCCCCTTCTTCAGATGAAAAATCCACTCCGTCTTTTCCGCATTCGACTCCCAAGACTCGGCGAGCATCGGCATGACTTTCCCATCATCAGAAATCCCGACCAGCGACTCCCAAGTCTTTAGGATCACGGTGGAGTAGTAAGGATCCTTCTCCCCCGGCGAAAGATCCCTGCCCGCTGCGAGTACGATCTCTTTCTCCTCTCCCGTCTTCGGCGCGTCCCCGCAGCCCGCGAAAGCGAGCGGGAATAGCAGGAGGAAAAAGAGAGATAGATAGCAAAAGAAAATACGCATAGGGATTCACCTCTTTTCTTGTGGAAACACTTTGGGACAATAGGGGAATAGGCGGCCGCAAGGCCGCCT
>FR879522.1:8462-10419 GCA_000434475.1 Dialister sp. CAG:486 | reverse complement strand
TGCGCCCCTGCGGGCACCTCCTTCCACAGGAAAGAGGGAAAAATCGGAGCTGCGGCGCTTTATGTATGTTGCGCCGCACCACCATTTCTCATTTCGCATTCAAATCAGAACTGTGTGCCGAAGCTGAAGTGGAATTTATTCTTATCACCATGGCCATAGTCAAGACGGATCGGTCCGATCGGGGTCTGGAGACGCAGGCCTACGCCGCAAGACCACTGGAAGCCATCATCATCTTCATACCACGGGATCTGTCCGTTATCGATGCCCCAGGTGCTGCCGCCATCGGTGAAGAGGACGCCCTGTACTTTCTTGGCGATCGGGAAACGGTATTCCAGTGTCGCCGCGTACATTTTCTTGCCCTTGAACTGGTCATCCTCATAGCCGCGAAGCGTATTCGAACCACCGAGGTCAAAGAGGTTGCCGTAGGAAACGTCACCATCGATGTAGCCGCCCTGCAGACGGAGCGCAAGGATGTGACCATTGCCAAGCCCCTTGTAGAAGCGACCTTCTGTCGTGAACTTGTAGAAATCATAGTCACCGCCAAGGCCATGTCCGCCCCACTGGGTAGAGAAGGAAATGCGGCGGCCCTTGCTGGCATTGAAGTAGTTGTCACGATTATCGAAGACATGCGTGAAGGTGAAGCTATTTGTGGTACCGAAATTATCCATAATAGCTTTATACCATGCATCGGTATAGTCTTTCTTATTATGTCCCTTGTCGGTTGCTACGCTGCCCCATTCGAAACCGTCATGGTCATCGTATTCTTCCTTCGCACTTTCAAAGGTGAAGTAGTTCGTGCGATATTCGCCATTCTGACGTCCCCAGGTGAGGTTCCAGCCGCTTCTTCTCTTATCGTATTCTGCGACGGTATCACCGTTCGAATCATAGTCATCGTATTCATAGATGCGGTTGAAGATGGAAGCCCCGAGGGAGTCACCGTTGGAATTGATCCACGGGCGGGTGTAGGAGATGGTATAGTTCTTACCGTCGCCGGCGCCGCCGAATTCCCAGTGGAAATTGACTTTATCGCCTGTGCCGCGGAAGTTCGTATCACCGAGCTCGATGATGCCGACTGTACCGTCAGAGTCCGAGTAGCCGGCGCCGACAGTGATGACACCTGTCTTCTGCTCGACAACATCGATCTCGATGACGACATTGTGTTCATTTTCTTTGCCGGGGAGCAGCTTCATGTTGACATCTTCAAAGTAGCCCAGATTATAGAGTCTTTCCATGGAGCGGCTTGCCTGGAATTTATTGAAGGGCTTGCCCTTCTTCATCTTGAGTTCGCGGAGGATGACTTTGTCCTTCGTCTTATCATTGCCGACGAGCTGGATATCTTCGATGACACCTTCGGAAATATGGACTTTCAGGATGCCCTTCGGCGTCACTTCCACATTCGGGATGGAGACGAGCATGTAGCCCTGCTTGAGGTAGGCATCTTCGATCTCCTTGAGCTTCTGGTTCACGAGGACGAAGTTCAGGACGCTGCCCTCCGGCACCTGCAGGATGGACTTCAGGTAGTCAGAGGTGAAGATGGTATTGCCGGTGAATTCCACATCACGAACGATGGGATTTGCCACAAGACCATAGGTGAGATCCACGCCTTCGGGGATGTCCTTGAAATTCGGACGGATCTGAGAGAATACACCTGTCGAGCCAAGAGATGCCACATCATTGCGGATGCCCTCAGCCGTGACGGTGCTGCCCGGTTTGCTCTGAAGAAGAGGGGACAGCTTCGTCTTGACTTCTTCCGGAATCCCGTCGAAGTCGACATGCGCAATGGTCTTGCCTGTATGTGCTTCGATGGCTGCGTCATCGTCCGCCGAAAGATAGAGCGAGGCATCGCCCACTGCGACGGTCTGGTGGGATTCCTTCACTTCCATGGATGGTTCCGCTTTTTCCGTCTGGTCGGAGATCTCAGCTGTCTTGCCCGCTTCCTTACCGCTCTTCACGCCGA
>FR879522.1:0-8447 GCA_000434475.1 Dialister sp. CAG:486 | reverse complement strand
CCCGCTTCCTTCCCGCTCTTCACGTCGATCATGGAGCTCTGGGACATGCCGCTCTGGGAGCCGGTCATCTGCGGTGCTTCCGCAAAGACGTCCGCGCCGGAAAGCGCAAGCAGGATCGCAGAGGCAAGCAGTGCTTTCTTATATGTTGCTGTCATCGTAAATTCCTCCTCATGTATTGGATGATGAATGTCTATATATTTATGGAAATACAGCTGGGTATCTGGCATACTTGCCAAAACGTGTGATTTCCTTAAATAACATTGGGATTGATGGATTCGGTGCAGGACGGAAGCTCCTAAAGGGGAGGCCCTTCAAACCTCTGGAATCCTTCTTATCATTAATTTCCTCTGAGAGCCCTTCCCGCTTCGCCTACGACACGCTGGATCTCCTGATCAGAGAGGGCGGGTACCTCCGGCTTCGTGACGGCGGAGACTTCCACCGGAGTCGGCGCAGGCGTCATGACGACGGGCGCTGCTTTAGCAGACGGCACCACCTCGGGATCTGGCTTTGACGGATCCGTTTCCACCGGTTCTGTCGTGACAGTCTCTGCAGATACCGAAGGGATCTCTTCGGCTTTCTTATCCGCTTCCTCGACTGGCACAACCGCCGCATCCGGTGTCGTGACTGCTGTTTCCACCGGTCTTACCGGAGTAGGCGCAGGTGCAAAAAAACTGTCCTTCAGAAAAGAGACGCCGAGGAAAAGCGCTCCCGCCACAGCCAGCGCGCCGCCGCGAAGCAGCCACTTCCGCCGCGGCGAAGTCCCTCTCACCTCTTTCAGGCGCTGCATCTCTGCCTGCGCCATGAGGAGATTCATCTCGCCTGTCAGTTCTTTATGGTTGGAATAGGAATTCTCTGCCTTTTCCAGCCACCGCTTCACCGACTTCACTCTCTTCAGCGTATCCCCCGACATACTGCCTCCTGCTGAGAAAACCGGAATCATTCCGATCTCTGCCAACGACTGGTTACATGATTCTTATATATAATCAGTGTTTTAGAAGTACAAGTGAACATCCAAAATTATTATTTATTTCACATTTTCTTGTATTCTCAAGCATTTTTGCAGAAATTCGAGTGTTTTCAGAGTGGAATGATATGTTTGACAGGGTCCGAGGAGCAAAGATCCGATTTCTGTTCCATCTTACTCTTTCCTATAGGTTCAGCGGGCAGCGAGGCGGTGCCGAAAATGGTGTCGCAAGAAACGCTATGCCACGCCATCCCCTACTTTCTCTCATGGATCAGCTTAGAGAGCATCCCGCGCAGACGCCGGATGCCGCGTTTCTCGAGGCGGTAGACGTAGGCCTGACTGACGCCCATGGCATCGGCAGTCTCAGCGGCGGTCTGCTCCGCCAGATAGACAGAGCGGATGACATCCTGCTCTTTGGCAGAGAGTCGCTGCACTGCCAGGTCAACTGCCGCATGCAGCGATTCACGGTCGGCACTTTCGAAAGCCATGTCGGGAATGGCCTGTGCGAGGAAGACCTTCTCTTCCTCCCCGTCCTTAAGAAGGATCTCCTTTTTATTCGCATTCAGGAAATTCAGCATGCGTCCGCGTATGCGATGGATGGCATACAGGGAGAAGGCGACACCGGCCAAAGGATCATAGCGCTCGACTGCCTCCATGAGCCCTACAGTGCCTTCCTGAATAAGGTCCATCGTCACCGCCTCCTGCAGGCCATACTTGACGGCCTCCTTGAAGACAAGCGGCTGGTAATTCTCGATCAGACGCTGCCGCGCGTCGATCTCCTCTTCCTCTTTGTATTCTTTCCAAAGTGCCTGCTCTTCCTCCCGGCTGAGCAAGCTCACACGGGACAGGCAGGCTTTGTATTCTTCAAGCATAGAAATACTCCATGTAACTGATATTGACCATATTCACATTTCCGAGTTTTCGAAAGTAGTGACTAGGGATTAGGGATTAGGAGCCTCGAGTGACTTGTGACTAGTGACTGGTGATTTAAATGCCACTTTCGGGCATCGCCCTATTTATACTCCGCGGCGCTTCTGTTTTTTATGCGCGCACCGCCATTCCTCATTCCTAATTCCTAATTCGAGCAGAGCTTTCATCCACAATCAAGGGACACGCCCCTTTGGCTAACCCTAGAACTTAAAGCTCCAATCGCTGCCGATGTAACTGTCGTGATTACTATTATACCACGATGAGAGACCGACGCGCGAATTCAAATCATAATGAAAGCCCAAACTCTTTTCCTCATTATTCACTCCCATGGTCGCAGTCAGCATGAAATCATTGAAGAGGTACTTCCCGATCTTGATGTAGTAGTAGCTGTCATTGTTATCATCGATGTTGTCATAGTAGTCTGTCAGGTTCGACGTGATGCTGATGAGGTCAAGTCCGATCTTATCTGCGAGGAAGTCCTGCATTGTATTTCCGAAAAGCATGGTGAGGCCGGCATTGAAGAGCGCCCCCTGCATCGAGCCATCCTTATCCTTGGTCGGATCCTGATGGAGCGTCAGCAGCATGATGATCTGCGAATCATTCAGCGCGGGATCACTGTGGAAGGTCGTCTTCATATCACCGGGCAGTCCATCCAGCTCGGCTTTGATATTGTAATGACCGACCTTGGTATCGGCACGCGCATGGATGACAGGCAGGAAGGAGCCGGGGGTACCACCCCAGACAGCATTGGCCTGATCGATCTTGAATTCCGTGGTATTGATCTTGACCGTTCCTTTTTCTACATTCAAGCGGCCCGTCATGATCGGTTCGCGGAAATGGCCCATCATCGAAATATTTCCTTTGATCATGAGGTCATAGAGCGAGCTGCTGTAGAGCCGTACATTGTCTCCGATGGCTATGTCGATCTTCGTCAGGAAATTGGCCGACGACTCACCGCTCTCCGCAAGGAGAGCGAGCGGCACTTCGCAAGTCGCATTGTAGATAGAGATCTTGCCCGTGACACCGAGCTGATCCATGAATTCACCCAGTGAAAGGTCAGCATCGACTGCTCCTTTGTAATAGGCAGAGTCGATGGAAGGAGTATGCATATGCACTTCCCCATCATAATGCGTGATCGCCTTTTCTTTCCAGTCAGCAGAGCCCTTCGCAGTGACGCCGCCGCCGCCGAAGGAGGCACTGCCGTCAAATGTCACGCGATGTCCATCAAATCGTAAGGACAGATCGATCGGCTGAATGACTTCATTCATGGTCATAAGACCGAGCGCCCCATTCTTTGCTGTGATGCTGCCCTTTAGCTCCGGGTCACGATAGTCACCGACAAGCTGTACATGCCCCTTGATCGAGCCGCTCGCACTCGTCACTGCTTTACCGAAGAGAGCCAGAATATTCATATCTGCCTGATCGAGATTGAAATCAACAGAAAGCGGCACTGCCTCATCGGTGGTGCTGCCGGTGAAAAGATTGCCGGGGAGTATGCCCTTGGCACTTGCACGATAGTTTCCCTTCGATACCAGCGCATTTTGCAGCGTCACGACATTGCTCTTTGCATTCGCCATCAGAGAGAAGCTGTCAAAGCTGATTTCTCCGTAACTCGGATGCTCGATACCGATCGAGATGTCTGCTTCCGGCGATGTCTTATTTCCACTAAGAACGACTCCGGCCGTCAGACGACCGCCCATCCGTATGTCATTTCGTCCCAATACCTGCGGCAGCCAAAACATCTCCATNNNTCATTTCGTCCCAATCCCTGCGGCAGCCAAGACATCTCCATGTCTTTGGCTGCGAGCTGGATGGCGAGCTCCCCATCGCTATTCATTGAGCCTTCTGCTGCGAGCAGTCCATCTCCTACAGGAAGATGAAACTTACGGATCGAGAGCGCCCCATTTATGTAGGAAAAATCGATTGCTCCCTGACCGACGGGTGTATCCCCCAGATGCCCTCCCAGGAAATCTGCTTTGAAGTCGATGCTGGGGTCTTCCAGTGTCCCTCCGATCTGCATACCGCCATTGACAGCGCCATCCACAGCGGACTCAGGCAGCTTGAAAAGACGCATGATCTCCTTGATATTCCATTCCTTAAATCGAAGGAAGCCATTCAGAGCATGGGAATCCATGTGATAGCTGCCTCTCCATTCGAAATGGCCATTTTTCTGATTGAATATACCGTCATCAAGGCTTACGACATGGTTCTGATAATAGATGCCGGCAGATGCCATATAAATGGAAGTGCCACCTACAGAGATCTGCCTGGAGGAGCTCGTCCCTTGAAAGACTGGATCTTCCATCGTTCCGGATACATGCCCGCGCATATTGACCTTGCCGTCTGCGCCGCGTCCCGGAAGCATCCGCGAAAGGCTGATGTCATTCAGCGCCACGTCCATATCGATCATGTCTGGCTTCATCGTACCGCTCACGATGGCTGTGCCATCGTAGATATAGGCGAGGCCGTTTTTCAGGGTGATGTCATTTCCATCATAGGTATATTCGCCGGAGATGCTCTGGAAAAGCTCACCCATGACCGAACCGTCGAAGGCCAGAAAATCCCCCTTCACCTGCGGCGCTTCCATCGTACCAGTGACGGTCATTGTATTTTCGACCCAGCCCGTCACCGGGTAGTCCTCTCCGGCAAGCGCAAGCAGTTTCTCGATGCGTGTCTTGTCGGTATCGATGGTGAGCGTGAGAGGGTGCGGCGCAAAGAGACCGACGGTCCCCTTCACGGTATGCTTGCCGTCCGGCCCTTCCCAGCGAAGCGAAGTGATAGTCGCCAGCTGATCTCCCAGCGATACATGTCCTTCGATACGGTCAAAGGAGATGCCACGGATCTCCCCATCCTGCGCTGTGAAATCTGCCGCGCCGTATGGATCCTCCCTGTTCCCGTTGACCACGAAGCAGCCGGAGAGACGTCCGGCCATATCCATCCCCGAAAGGCCGGAAAGCGCAGAAAGGTCGATGGACGATACCTCGCCCGAGAGCGAGAGGGACGGCCCATATGTCCCCTTCACGGTGAATGCGCCTTCGCCAGATGTGCCTGTCAGATACGCGATATCCATCACGCCGCCGCGCGAAGTCGCCTCCCCCGAGAGGGTATCCATGGACATCCCATCATACGAAAGATCCATGCCATAGAAAACGCCATGCCAGTCACCATCACGGTAACTGCCGAAGCCGGAAACCTTGCCGGCTGCCATATTCTCATACGAAAGACCCGCGCCATCCATCTCTCCGGAAGCCATTTCCAAAGACAGTGCGCCTTCCTTATAGGTGCCCTTCGCCTTCCCCGATCCGCTCACAATGCCGGAAGCGGAAATCCCGACCGGAAGAGAAGAAAGGTCGATATGCTCTCCGGCTGCTTCGCCTTCGAAAGCCCCGCTTGTCATAGTATATGAGCCTTCGCCGATCAGAAGACCGCCCGCCATCTGTGCCTTCAGATAGGGGATCGAGATCCGATCCTCTCCATAGACAAAGCGCACATTCGCCTCTTTGACAGAAAGATCCTCATACTGCCCGTCCTTCACATGGGCTTCGCCGGACACGAAAGGATCTCCCATCGTACCCGAAATATCTACGCTGCCGGAAACGACTCCGGTGACGCCTTTCTCAGGCAGTAGCTCTTCCGCCTTGATATCCTTCAGAGTCACATGTCCCATCAGGATCGGATCGTCCACGTCAAAAAGGACCTTCGCATCCCCGGTGAATGTCTGCCCATTGACCTTTACGGCTGCTTCGGTGATGACAGCTTCACCATTTTCAATATCAAAAAAGGCTGCTCCGTCAGCCAGAATAAAATGATCATAGCGAAGAGCAGCATCTTTGATAGAGCCTTGGACATGATAAGCGACAGCGCCATCACTTTTCCAGATCTTGGCGCTGGTCACCTGTCCTGTCCCTTTGTCTATATCAAGTTTTGAAGAAATCTGTGGGAACTGCTCTAAGAGCGGCTTCAACGAGGTAAGGGAAACCGGATCCGTTTCCAGACTGATTTCCATGTTATTCGTATTCGTGTACTTCAGGTCCCCTGTGAAATGGCCGTCAAATGCCTCACCCGCAAAAGAGCCTGTGATCGTACCCTTGCTGTCCCAGCCGAGCGTGCCTCCCAGCGAAGTGAAATCATACGAACCGATATCCGGCGCAGAGATGGAAGCCTTCCCATCCTTCACGATGACCTGTCCTGTGAAAGTACCGTTGTCCGAAGAGTCCGATGGTTTTAGAATCGTCTCTACATTCCAGAGTCCATCATTCCCCTTGGCAAGGTGCACTTCCGGATTCTCGATGGTCACCGTCTTCACGACATCAGCGATACCGCCGTCTTTGAAGGCATAGTTGTACAGCGCAGAAGCAGACCATCCGATTTCCAAAGAGGGCGACTTGAACACAACCTCTCCTTTCGCGTCCTTCAGCTCCAGGTCGGTGAAGGAAAGATCATAGTTCGGATCCAGATCCATCATGGTCCACGTCAGGGTGCCATTGATGCGCTCCCCTGCCGCGTCTTTGATGACAGGTTCCAGATTCTGTGTGATGATCGGACGGATCAGCAGATAAATGATACAGAGCATGATGAAAATAAATGCTGCGATACCATTGATCCACCATTTGATTCTGCTAGCCAAGGTAGTATCTCCAAAGAAAAATAAAGTTTCAAGGTTCAGGGTTAGCCCCGGGGGCGTGCCGCCCCTCGCTCGGGGATGAAAGGGTGGAAACCGGTTCTATAAGTTCAAAAGGTTCAAAGGGGGTTGGTGCGGCGCATAAAAAATCAGAAGCGCCGCGGAGTATAAATAGGGCGATGCCCGAAGATCAGCGATTAACAGGCTTCCCATTTATGGTTTCCTGACATCATCCTTTTGACCGCGAATGACAAAGATTTCTCGCTTCGCTCGAAATGACGATATGCGAGTCTGATGTCTCCCAGTCACTAGTCACCAGCCACCAGTCACTAAAAATTATGCTTTTGCAAATTCCGGGTGAATGACAGCCGGTACGCCCATCGCATGTTCCAGCGTAGCGAGACCGATGTTGTAGTTGTAGAGCGCGGTGATGTAGTTCGTTCTCGCAGTATTGAGGGCGAGTTCTGCATCGAGGACATCCAGGTTGATGCCGACGCCGCTGCTGTAGCGGACGGTCGCGATCTTATATGCTTCTTCTGCCTGAGCGACCGATGCTTCGGCAGCGCGGATCTGTTCTTTATAAGAGAGGACATTTAGGTAGTCCTGACGGACTTCCAGCTCGATCTTTTCTCTCGCCTGCAGGAGTGTCTCCTGTGCCGTCTTGACAGCGGCATCCGCTTTCTTCACAGAAGCCTGGGTAGCGCCGCCATCCCAAAGCGACCAGGAAAGCCCGCCCTGGACAGCCCAGTCATCTTTATCGACCGCCGTCACGCTGGCTTCCTTCCAGCTGTATCCGCCGCCGACGCTGACTGTCGGGAGATAGCCGGCCTTTGCAGAGCGAAGAGAGGCCTCAGCTGCCTTTACGCCATAGTCTGCTTCGACGAGTTCCCAGCGGTATTTCTGCGCCATCAAAATAGCCTGTTCCATGGTAAGGTCAAATTCCGGTTCCGGGAAATTCTTATCCAGCGGGTTCAGCGTCGTATTCATCGGGATACGCATGATGTTGTTCAGGTTCGCTTCTGCGACATCACGGGTGTTGTCCGCTGCGATGCTCTTCTGCTTCGCATTGGCGAGCGATACATTGGAAGACAGTACGTCCAGCTTAGCCACGATGCCGGCATCGAACTGCTGCTGTACGTTATTCAGATGGCTTGCATAGTCAGTGACAGACTGCGCCTGCACTTCAGCGAGCTTGACCGCTTCAAGGTACTGGTAGTATGCCTGCACGGCCGCGAGCTTCGTATCCGCTTCTGTTTTGTAGACATTAAGATCAGCGATGTTTTTCTGATAGCGTGCGGCATCGATCGCGCCTTCTACCTTGCCGAAGGTCCAGATCGGCCAGGAAACATTGATCCCCTGGCTATAGCCATGGTTGGAGCTCTGCGTGCCTACGACAGTAGTGACTACCTGGGTCGGATACTGATTTCTTTGCCAGGAGTAGCTGACGGATGGATTCTTCTTGGCTGTCACTGCGCTGACATCGGCCTCCGCATCTCTGCGTTTTAGCTCTGCGATGGTGATGTCGCGGTTATTCTGAATGGCAGTCGTGACCGCACCTTTGAGGTCGATATCCATTGCCACTGCTTCCGGAGCTGCCGCTTCTGTGATGGAAGACGCCAGATTCTTCTGGAGCAGCATGTTATTGAAGTTCACATCTTTATTCGCTACCGTCTGATTCATCTGTGCCTCGATGGCTTTTTGCGTGATCGACGGATCCGTCATGATCTTCGTCTTAGATCCTTTTGCTTCTGCGCCGAGCCCGCAGGAAAGGGCAAGCACGATAGAAGCAGTCAGAATTTTGCAGGTCATTGTATTCATTCAACATTCATCCCTTCTAGACAGATGTCTTTGTTGTCATTGTATCCAGACTGCCCCTCTTGGATAATGCTGTTAAGTTAAGGAAATCGTTAGCTACGTAACGTCTTTCTTCCC
>FR879521.1 GCA_000434475.1 Dialister sp. CAG:486 | reverse complement strand
TCAAGTCACCAGTCACTCGCGGTTCCTAATCCCTAATCCCTAATCCCTAGCTACTAATCCCTAGTCACCAGTCACTAGTCACTTTGCCCCCCTAATCCCATGTTTTTAAGGAGTATCCACTCGTGCTTTTCAAAGAAAATCCCTTCTACCTGCTCTCCGTTCATAGCACGGACGGGGCGGCGGCGATCGATGCCGCGCTCTCTCACCAGCGAAAGCTGCTTCCCCTTGAGGCGGAAGGTGCGGCCAGCGAGGCGGCGCACTGGCTTCTCAGGATGGAGAATCGCAGCGAAGCAGAATATTTCTGGCCGGCGGGGCTTTCCCGTAGGGATGCCTTTCTTCTCGCAGAGAACGTCGAATGTGACTGCGCTCTTTCGCCGCGCCTTCGCCTGCTCCGTTTTTTGAATACGCTTTCAGAGGATACGCTCAGGCTGGAGACGCTGCTTGCGGCAGAAGAAGATTTCCTCGCGCTGTCCCCGCTGGAGGCGCTGGAGGACATCCAGAAGGACCGCCGGATCGCCGGATTTCCTGCCTTCAAGGAACCATGGGTGATCGAAGGATACCAGCAGGCGCTGATCCTGGAGATCGGAAGCGGCGCCATCGCTGCTTCCCGCCGGCTGCCTGAAGAAGAGCGAAGGCGCCTGCTCATCGCCTTGGGGAAACAGGGACGGCGAGGAATGCTCTACACCCAGCTTCTTTCTGCCTATGAAAGAGATGTGGAAAAGGAACGCGCGCAGCTGGAAAATGATATCACCTACGCGCTCATGATCAGCCAAAAACATCCGCAGCAGGGACGATCGCTCCTTGCAGAGAAGAGCCGCCGCTACCTGTCTTTGTCGATGCCGCTTTATGCGATGAGCGGCTGCTGGGTACTCCGCCCCGTTTTTTCCAGCATTCGAAATCGCGCGATCGATCTGTCGGAGCGCCTCGGACGGGAGACGGGCAAGCGCTGGTTCTCCCTCTTGGAAGAGCTCTTTGCCTTCGTGCCGGTCTTTGCAAAGGAGATCAGGGAAGATCAGGTGCGCCTTTCCTGCGGAGAGAAGCTCCCCCGCGGGAAAGAGGGGATATCCCAAAAGGACAGACTGGAAATACCGCGCCACATATCAGAGATCCCTCACGTGAAGATGGAAAAGGGGGATCGCCGCTGGGGGATCGTGGTGGTCATAGTGCTCGCACTGGCGTTCCTGCTCTTTGGGCG
>FR879520.1:56609-76771 GCA_000434475.1 Dialister sp. CAG:486 | reverse complement strand
CTAATCCGGCACTTACTTTGAGAATTAACGCTGCCTTACCGGCGGCGGCTTTTTTTGAAATACGTGTAGTAAAAAGTCTCGTATATATGATAAAATAATATAGTTATTTTCTTGTGTCAGCGAATATTTTATAAGGGTCATCAGAATGAATCAGACAGATACAAAATCATCCAAAGACGTAAAGCAGACAGATAGTCCCGGCCACTGGAAGATCTGGTGGGCGATCGCGACGCTGGTGCCTTTTGGCTTTTCCTTTTTTCTTTCCTGGTATTTCGGCGCGCCGGGCGGATTTGAGCTTTCTTCGCAGGTGAAGGTCTTCCTGCTCTTCCTGCAGGTCGGTTTTGTGACGGCCTATTTTATCCGGCACCACCTGACGCGGGCAGCCGTGCATCTGTGGATCACGATCGGCTTTTTGTGGCTGCTCTCACTCATCGTGCCGTACCTTTCGACGCAGACGGATGTGGTGCTCGACATGTCGGATATGTCAGGCGAGCTCTCTGCGCCGCTCTATCTGTTCATCTCCTGCCTCTCTGCGGCATGGATCCTGCCGGGGAAATGGCGCATGATCGCGCGCATCGCGTGCGTCGTTCTGATGCTCCTTTATGTGGGCATCCAGTTCACGTATGTGGGCTACTACTTCATCACGCATTCTCTGATCTCCATCAATATGCTTTTGGCGCTCGCGCAGACGAATCTTGCCGAGACGAAGGAGTATATCGATGTGAATATCCCGTATGCCGAGCTTATCCTGGGGACGCTTGCGATCCTCATCCTCGCGTGGCTCATCTTCCACAGCAGCCGTTTCTCCTTCAATGGCCGCCTTCCCGTATCCAGAAAGGCGTGGTGGGCGATGGCGCTGCTCTTCCTTGTGAATGTCGGTCTCTGCTGTCTGTCCATTGGGGCGACGCGACTTGCGCATGTGTATTATGAGACCTACGAGACGCTTTCCAGCTTCTCCGATTTCCAGACGATGGTGGAGAAGCGCCGCCACATGTCGATTAAGGATCGCGTCTTTGCCGCGCAGCTCAAGGCGGCGCCGGACGGTGTCTACGTCCTCATCATCGGCGAGTCTCTGACGCGCGACCACATGGGTGTCTATGGCTATCACAGAAATACCACGCCTTTCCAGACAGAGGCCGCCGCAGACTCTCACTATACCTTCTTCAATCATGCCTATTCCTGCTATACACAGACTGTCCAGGTACTGACCGAAGCCCTGACGGAGAAGAACCAGTACAATGATATGGAGCTGGTCGATGCCTACTCCATTATTGACATGGCAAGGCAGGCCGGCTTCCATACCACATGGATTTCAAACCAGTCCCGCTATGGTGTCTGGGATACGCCGATCGGTGCGATCGGAAGCGCCTGTGATGATCAGTACTGGATCAACCAGTATGTCGGCACCGATGTCGTGACGAAGGACTTCGATACCGCCCTCATCCCCTATCTGCGGAAGGTCGATCCGAAGAACCGCCGCCAGCTCGTCGTCGTCCACCTCATGGGCAGCCACGTCAGCTACTGGGACCGCTATCCGTCCGAGTTCTATCACTGGCCGGAGAGCATGGGAAAGGCACGCTCGACGGCTGACGTCATGAATGATGAGTATGACAACTCCGTCCTCTTTAACGACTACGTCGTCGAAAGCATCATGAACGAAGCCGTGAACTACATGAAAGCGGACAGCGTCCTCTACTTCTCAGACCATGGCGAGCAGGTCACTGAGCGTCCGGGGCATAATGCAGACCAGTTCGACTACACGATGGTACACATTCCCTTCTGGATCTACACCTCGGATGACTACCAGAGGAGCCACCCGCGCACCATGAAGACCATGTGGGATAGAAGAAATATGCCATTCACCAATGACATGCTCTACGATACCTTCATGGGTCTCATGGGACTTACGGCGACTCGCTATGATGAAAAGTCCGACATCCTTTCCCCTGACTTTGATAAAGACGTGACGACGCTCATGACCATGTACGGCAATGTCATGGTCAGAAACGATACCGAGCAGCTCGGAAGCAGCAAGGAAGCAGAGGACGAGCGCTGGAACAATGATATCCATCGCCGCCGCCTCTTCGCTCCGTCTTTTGATTGGAGCCGGTATCAGCCCGTCAAGATCGCGGGAGAAGAGATCCCCGATGTACCGAATGCGGGAGCAGGGCAGTAGAAATAGGTTTTGAGGGTTCGCCCTTTGATTCCGTTTGAAAGCTTCACTTGAATAAGAAATTAGAAATGAGAAATGCGAAATGGTGGTGCGGCGCCAAAAATAATGAAACGCCGCAGAATATAAATAGGGCGATGCCCGCTAGAGATGTCAAATGCCAGACGTCAGATGTCTAATGTCTCTCAGTCTTTTAGTCTAATCTCCAGTCACCAGTCACTCCTAATCCCTAATCCCTAGTCACTTTACTTTATCCCCGAAAGGAGTCTCCCATGCGTCTCAGACGTAAACCCTGGATCGAAGAAGCGATCAAAAATTACACCTCCATTCTTTTTCTGGAAGAACCGACCGACATGAAGGGCAAGTGGGAGACACAGTTTCCCCGTCCGGAGCAGCCGCTCCATGTAGAATTCGGCACCGGCAAAGGCCAGTTCATTTCCGGCATGGCCGCGCTCCATCCTGATGTGAACTACATCGGCATGGAAGTGCAGGAAGGCGTCATCTACTATGCCGCACAGAAGACTGCGGAGAAGGATCCGCCGGTAGACAATGTCCGTCTCATCTTAGGCGATGTGAGCGAGATCTTGAATATTTTTGGGGAAGGCGAAGTCGATGTGATCTACCTCAACTTCAGCGACCCCTGGCCGAAGAAGCGCCACGCCAAGCGCCGCCTCACCTATCGTGATTTCCTGAAACGCTACGCCGTCATTTTAAAAGAGGGCGGTGAGATCCGCTTCAAGACGGATAACAAGGATCTTTTTGATTTCTCCGTCGAAGAATTTGAGGCCATGGGCTGGCAGCTTTCGGACGTGACCTATGATCTTCATGCCGCTCCCGTCCCAGGGGATGTGGAGACAGAATATGAAGAGAAGTTTTCCAGAAAGGGGAACCTCATATGTCGTCTCGTAGCGAGACGTCCCTGAAGGATACGAAGTATGTGCCCGAGTGTCTGAAATGGATGCTCATCGCGGCCGCCATACTGATCGCCATCGGGGCGATGAATGTCTATAATGCCACCTACTATATGAATATGGCGGCAGGCGATGGGCCGTATACCCACTTTTTGAAGCATGTCGGGGTCTTGGCGCTCAGTCTGGCCATCGGCGGCCTCGTGGCTTGGCTGCCGAAGAGCTTCATCCGCGGTGGGGCTGTCATATGGGTCGGATTCACCTTGGTGCTGCTCCTCCTCGTTGTTGTAGCCGGGCATCGGGCGAATGGCGCGACGCGCTGGATCATGCTCGCGGGCTTCTCTCTCCAGCCGTCTGAAGTCGCGAAAGTGACCGGCCTGATCTGGGCGGCATCCTTTCTGGCCAAGCGCATACGGAAAGGAGAGAAGATCACGCTCGTCAAACGCTTCTTTCGTCCGGTCTTTCATTTAGCGAATCGGAAGAAAAAGGAGAATACCTTCCGCTCCATGATTTGGTACTTTCTGCCGCTCTATGGGCCGCTCGTGATGGCACTCTTTGTTCTGAAACAGCCGGACATGGGGACAGCGGGGATGATTCTGCTCTTTCCCCTACTTCTCTACGTCTTGGCAGGACTTCCGCTTTTCGAAATCCTCTTGGGCGTAGGGGGTGCGATCGTCACCTTTGCGATTCTCGTCATTGCTGAACCGTATCGCATGGACCGTGTGGTCGTACTTTGGGATCCCTTCTCCTATGCGGCGAACCGCGGCTACCAGACGGTACAAAGCCTCATCGCGGTCGGTTCCGGCGGACTCTTCGGGCAAAGCGTCGGCGAAGGCATGTCGAAATTTCTCTACCTTCCCGAGCAGTACACCGACTTTGCCTACGCCGTTTTCAGTCAGGAATTTGGCTTTATAGGCTCTGTGTTCGTCCTCATTCTCTACCTCGTTTTTCTTCTTGCGGGATTCGCTGCGGCTAGAAAGCTGAAGGAGACCTATGCGGCTCTTCTCGTCTACGGACTCACCATGCTGATCTCCGTGCAGGGCATCGTCAATATCGCGATGGTCATCGGCTGCTTCCCTGTCACAGGGATCCCGCTGCCCTTCATTTCCTATGGCGGTTCCTCGCTCATCATGAATATCATCTCTGTCGCACTCATCTACGGCACCACGGTGCAGAGCCTTCGTGAGACAGATCTGGAGGAGCGAAAGCGCCGGATCGCACAGATGGAAGGGAGAGGGTGAGCCTCTGGTGTGCTGTCCCTTGATTGTGGATGAAAGCTCGACCCAAATGAGAAATGAGAAATAAGAAATGAGAAATGGTGGTGCGGCGCATAAAAATAGAGAAGCGCCGCGGAGGTTTGAAACTAGCGGTTTTCTCGTATCGCATACCTCATCCCTAGCCACTTGTTACCAGTCCCTAGTCACGAGTCACCTGACGCCATTTATCCTTACATCGCTCGCTAGTCGCGCCTTGTACTTCTTGCCTTGCATGAAAATACAAGAGTAAAATCAGACAAAGATTTAATCTGTGTTTCCCTAGTCAGAATTTCCCAGGAGGCTGGCATGAAGTATAATGAAAATGACACGCTCGATGTGCTGACCCGGCGTCTTTCCTTGGCCGCTGCTGAGGGAAAAGGGATCTGTTTTCTTCCTGTGAGCTCCGTGAAGGGGGAGGGAGTGACAGCTCTTTGCCGGGCTGCAAAGGAGATCCGAAAGAGAGCCGTGAAGCCTCTTACGATCCTTGCACTGACCATGGACATGGTCGCTATGGGGCGTATGGCATTTGCCATCAGGGCTTGCGGCTTCGAAGGCGCGGCGATCTGCATGCAGGATGGGATGCGCTTTCTGGTTGCTGTGCATGGCGGGAAGTTTTCCGCGGAGCGGCTTTCCCCGTCTGACCTTGCATTTCCCGAAGAGAATGAATGGACACCCTACCATGAGATGGCTTTTTATCTGGGGATCACGCTCTATGCGGCAGGGATGGAAGAGGCGCTCCTCCCCGCGATGGACCACGCAAGACACATGGCGAAAGAGCTTTTGAAGGACAAAACGGTTTGATTTTATGGGATAATGAGTGAAAATAAAGAGTAAACAAGCAAAAATCCATGAGAAACGGTGATTCTCATGGATTTTTGCTTGTTTACATTCTCTTTACAAACTTTACTGTGCGATGATAGATGGATTCCCGCTTTTTCTATATAATTTATTTATAAAGAGGTCGCGCTTCGCAAGGGGCTCGTATGTCTATCAAGGGAAACACTGATTCAATCGTTGTCTGATTTCATTCTTGGATTTTTATACAGAGTAAGGAATCATCTGACGAGAATAGCGAGCTATTTAAGGAGGATGATGACGAAGCTATGTATAAAAATCCATATGAAATTCGACTCTGCGATTTAATCAGCGTTTCCCAAGGTTCATATAGGTAAGGAAATGCTGATTGCAGCGTCAGACGATGGAGTCCGTGTTTCCTTGGGAGGAGCACGGAATGAATGAAACAGTCAAGATCTGCTTTGGCCTGATCGGCGGCTTGGCGCTTTTCCTGTACGGCATGAATACGATGAGTGATGCCCTGCAGAAAACCGCCGGGGAGCGCATGAAAAAGATCCTCAGCTTTTTGACAAAGAATCCGATCATGGGGGCGCTCGCCGGAGCGCTGGTGACGGCAGTCCTGCAGAGCAGCTCGGCGACCACCGTCATGGCGATCGGCTTCGTCAGTGCCGGACTGATGACACTGCCGCAGGCGATCTCCGTCATCTTCGGTGCGAACATCGGGACCACGATGACAGCACAGCTCCTGGCATTCAAGCTCAGCGACTACATTTATCCCATCATTTTCATCGGCTTCATGCTGCAGTTTGTCGGCAAGACAGAGAAGCTGAAGAATATCGGCATGGTCATCTTCTCTTTCGGACTGCTCTTTGAAGGGATCGAGATCATGGGTCATGTGATGAAGCCGCTCGCAGGCAGCAGCATCTTTGTCGACCTGATGGCAGAAGTCTCTTCGACACCGGTCTTGGGCGTACTCCTCGGCGGCGTGATGACGCTGGTGGTACAGAGCAGCTCGGCTACGATCGCCGTGCTGCAGAATTTTGCGGCCCAGCCGGCAGCTGATGGCGTCAGCAGTGTCATCGGCCTTACCGGTGCGATCCCGATCCTTCTTGGCGATAACATCGGTACGACGATCACAGCCATTCTGGCATCGATCGGGCAGACGAAAAATGCGCAGCGCACCGCGATCGCGCACAGCATTTTCAATATCAGCGGCAGTCTTGTCTGCCTGTGCATCATTCCGCTCTTTGCACAGTTCGTGCAGTACATCTCGCCGAGCGGTCGTGAGATCGATGTCATTTCCCGTCAGATCGCCAATGCACACACGACTTTCAATGTCGTATGTACGCTGGCATGGCTGCCATTCATCCCTGTCATGGTCAAGATCGTCAAAGTCATCATCCGCGGGGAAGACAAGAACCTCAAGGCCGCCTATGAGCCGCAATATCTGGATAACAATCTGCTCGATAAGCCGGCCGCTGCCATGTACCTGGTCTCTTTGGAACTGGAGCGCCTGGTCGGACTGGTTGACCGGACGCTGAACCAGCTGAAGCTCGTCCTTGACAGCCAGCGAACCGCCAAGGATTATGAGGCCTTTCAAGAGGATCTGATGATCCTGGAACAGCTGCAGGGACGAGTCACCGAGTACATCACCAAGCTGCTTTCCGGCGGCTATCTGACCGAGCAGCAGTCGGAGGAAACGGCGAGGCTTCACTTCGTCACGAATAATATCCAGCGCATGGCGGAGCGATGCAGGGATATGGATGAGGTCTGCCGGCAGGTGGTCGCGCAGAACCGTGTGTTCTCCTCGGTAGCCAATGAAGAAATCGTGAAGTGCATCACACTTGCCCAGTCGCTTCTCTCGCGCTCTGTCGAAGCCGTGAAAACAGGCTCCAAAGAGATGGTGAACGATATATTCAGGGACACGGATCAGATGCGCCGCTCGGAGAGACGCTGCAATAAGGCACATCTGAAGCGTGTGAAAGCAGGCGAGTGCCATGCCCATATGACACCATACTTCTCCGACCTTCTCTACAACCTGAGCCGTATCGCGGACAACTGCGTCAGCATCGCAGAAGAAGCAGACACCGGTGCAGGATTTGCAGAGCTTCACAAAAATGCGAAGAAAATGGGATTCGTAGAGGGCAGCTGAGAGGTATGAAAAGGGATGCACTTTTCGGAGCTTATCCCAGCTGTCTTTCATGCCATAGTCACCCTATCCGCCCCTTTCGGGCACCTTCCCCTAGAGGGGAAGGCTGTGATACGAAAATACCATCTTCTAAAAAAAAGGCGGCGAAGCCGCCACCTGAACCCTGAACCCTGAACCTTGAACCCTGAACCAAATGAAAGCAAAGTAAAAAGGGGCTGTGAAGAAATGGGGATTCATTTCTTCACAGCCCCTTTTTTATTGCCCGGGATGGGGAAGGGGGAGCGCATATCGGCCGCAGGGGCCAGTGACTCCTCCTGCCATGCCGTGCATCCGCTGTCTATTTCAGATATTTCTTCCCGAGCTTCCATGTCAGAGCCAGCGACTGCTGGAGCAGGAAGAAATGGAAAGCCCGCATGGGGTGCAGGAGCCAGAAGGCCTTCTTGATGGGAGCAAGCGCCTGCCAGCCTTCTGCCTCTTTCTTTGTCGGTGTATATGCCTCCTGCCTTGCATGCAGCCCCTTGGCAAGGAATGCGCCCAAAAGTGCGAGCAGGATCATTTTGAAAATGCCATTCTTGTTATTCACGATCATCACCTCTATCCGTATCATAGCAAAGGGGAGAGCGTTAGGCAAGGTGTGGTAAGATAGGTAAAGGTCCGGCGGGGAAAATAAGGATTGAGGGAGGCGGGCGGCGGCTTCGCCGCAATTTTGATAGCGATTCGCGCCGTTGTCATTTCGAGCGAAGTCGAGAAATCTCTATTGCAGTACGGAAATCAGCACGTATGCGCTATTCTAGGGAAACGCTGATTAAATCGCAGAGTCAGATTCCACAAGAATTTTTATACATGACTTCGTCATAGCCTTCCTTAAATAGCTTGCTATTCGCGTCAGGCTATTCCTCGTCATGTATAAAAATTCAAGAGTAAAATCTGACAACGATTTATCAGTGTTTCCCTAGAAACGATGTCTTGGTGCTGCGTTTTTCTGTTATCTCGCAATTACTGCTTACCGGTGTGCAATAAAGATCGAGGGCTACGCTTGGGATGACGATATGGGATAATCCCAGTCACCAGTCACCCGTCACTCTTATCCCCTAAACCGTTAGACTACGAATTTTTCAGAAAAGGAGCATTCACTATGCACATCATTTTAGCTTCTGCTTCGCCGCGCCGGCGAGAGCTCATCCATCAGATCGGCTGGACGGAAGACGTCCTGCCATCCTCCTTTCAAGAAGCAGAAACGCCGGAAGAGGCGAAGACACGTATTTTTGAATTTCCCGAGAGCGTACAGCAGATCCTTTCCTGTAAAAAGGGAGCAGATCTTGTGACGCTTTTCAATGCCTGCGGGAAGGCAAAGAGCATCTTTGAGGCAAAGGGGGCAGAGGCAGCGATCGTTGCAGCCGATACCGTCGTGGCGCTTGATGAGGATATCCTTGGCAAGCCCAAAGATGAGGAGGAGGCGCGCCGCATGCTCCGCCGCCTCTCCGGACGGGTGCACGAAGTCAAGACCGGGCTTTCTGTCTATCATAAGGGACATGTCCATCTTCATGTCGAGACGACGCGCGTCTATTTCAGAAAGCTATCGGCTTCGGAGATCGATCGCTACGTCGCCACCGGTGAACCGATGGATAAAGCCGGCGCGTACGGTATCCAGGGCAAGGGCGCGATCCTGGTTTCTCGTATAGAAGGCTCCTATGACAATGTCGTCGGCCTTCCTCTCGCTCGGCTCTATGAGATGATGAGAGAGGAAGAGTAGAGTCAGTCCGGGAGGGCGAGGACGCAGCAGGGTACATCATGACAGAGCGCCGCATGAAGGCCGCTTTTCCGGGAGGGAGAGTGGCATAGCTTTTCACCTGCATCAAAGCCCCTCCATCCGCCTTCGCATCCGGCGGAGCTGCCAGATGCGTCCTTGCCTTTCTTCCCTTAACAAATGACTTAAAATATGATATGGTAATACATACATATGGCTCAGACTTTCCATAGAAATATCTGTTTTCTACCAATAAGTAATGAGTGATATCTTTTCTTTTAGAGAGAGGAAAGAATCAGAAAAGGGGAATTGAACATGAAAGACATGAAAA
The DNA here is from genome assembly GCA_000434475.1 of Dialister sp. CAG:486. Taxonomy (GTDB): domain Bacteria; phylum Bacillota; class Negativicutes; order Veillonellales; family Dialisteraceae; genus Dialister. Next base: position 67,415 of record FR879520.1, on the reverse strand, counting down.
AAACAGCGGCTCTTCTGGCGGCTATGGCGCTTCTCGGCGTGGGCAGCGCAAGTGCGGCAGAGGCCGCTCCGATGTATGCCCTGAAGGGTATTACCGTCACAGCGACCCGTCAGGCAGAAAGCCTCAAGGATGTACCGGCGAATGTACAGGTCATCACGGAGAAGGACATCAAGCTGCGCAATGTGCAGACTGCTTCTGATGCCGTTGCGATGGCGACCGGCGTCTCTGCTTCGAATTCTGTCGAAGGCACGGTGAACCTTCGCGGCTATAACTCGAAGAATATCCTTGTCCTTGTCGATGGACAGCAGATGAATACCGCATGGAACGGCGATGTCGACTGGAACATGATCCCTGTCGAGAATATCCGTAAGATCGAGGTCGTCTCCGGCGGTCAGTCTGCCCTTTACGGTGGTCGTGCGGTCGGCGGTGTCATCAATATCATGACAAAGAGCGAGAAGCGTGACGGCGTCCACGGCTCCGCGGTCGTCAGCTATGGCAGCCACGGCACCGTGAAGCAGGCGTATGCCGTGCATGGGAAGAAGGACAAGCTGTCTTGGGGGACGTTTTATGAGAGCAAGATCACGAATGGGTGGAAGGATTTTCTTTCAACAGGAACGCGAAAAGAAAAGACCAAAGGCGATGGCAATCTCGGCAGTGTGCCAGGATATGATGCAGATGCCTCTGGAAATCCAATTATAGGTAATCGTGGTAATAAATATGTTATGTCTGAATCCTATGGCTTTAATATGGGATATAGTTTTAATGATGACCAGAAGTTGACCTATAAGTATACACATTCGAATTATGCGTGGCGTTATACAGATCCTGTATCCTTCCTGAAAGATGATAACGGAAATGAAATTTGGCACGGGAATTTAAAAAATACCAATGGAACGACTATAGCAGTGACGCCATATAACTTACTTGGTAATAATGGATGGCGTGCATATGACATGCATTCGCTGACGTATAATGATCAAAAGAATAAAGTGCACGCACATTTTGGCCTGACGGATTACACTAAAGATGGATATACCTATATCAGTAGCAAGAACACTGGGCTTGAAGGTGCAGGAACCAAATCTTCTTATCCATCGAAGTCATGGGATTTTGACATCAACAAACGTTGGACCTGGGGAGCGCATACGGTTTTAGCTGGTGCATCTTATGGTGAAGACCGATTTGATCAGAAGGTATATGACATCACTAATTGGAGACTTTGGAATAGTAGCCGTGTAGATAATAAGACTGAAACGCACGGCGGTAAAGATAAGAGCTATGCACTTTACTTGCAAGATAAATGGAGCATTTCCTCTAAGTGGACCACCTATATTGGTGGACGTTATGACCATTACAAGAAATATGATGGGTATGGCCAGTTGAAGGGGAAGGATGTAAAGCCTTTTGATTCAGCCTCTTATGGTCAGTTTTCACCTAAGTTAGCATTGGATTATAAGCTGGATGATACGACCAACTTATATGTTTCTTATGGGAAATCCTTTAGCGCGCCTATTCTCTACCAGGTATACCGTTATTCAGAAGCAAGAGGAAATAAATACTTTGCCAATCCAGATTTAACTCCTGAGACGACCGATAACTGGGAACTTGGAATGAAGAAAAAAGTAGGGAATAAGACAGATGTTCATGCGGATGTTTTCTATGCTAAAACGAAAGATGCAATCAAGTTAGTTGAGCTGCCTTCGACGAATGAAATCCAGAAACAATACCAGAACGTCGGTGAAGCCAAGACGCACGGCTTCGAAATCGCGGTGAACCAGAAGCACAGCGACAGCTGGACTTCCTATATCAATTACACCTGGCAGACGGGCAAGATCAATGGCGATAAGAACTACGACATCCCGCGTCACCTGCTCCATCTCGGTACCACCTTCCACAACGATCCATGGACGGTCAATGTCGATGGCATGTTTATCTCGGACCGCACGGAAGCGGGGAAGAAGAGCGGCTGCTTCAAGGCCCGCGATGCGTACTTCCTCTTGAACCTCAATACGAATTACCAGTTCAATGAGAATTTCTCCATGCAGTTTGCCATCGAGAATGTCCTCGACCGCGAATATTTTGATGAAGATATTTCGACGAATCACTCCTACATCGGCGACGGACGCACCTTCACGCTGACAGCGCGCTATGCCTTCTAATTAGAAATGTAAAATAGCGGTGCGCGGGATAAACCGTAGTGACTAGTATTTCGTCTTGCATTTAATTGGATGCACCTCGATAGAAAGTGAGGAGTGAGGAATTAGGAGTGAGGAGTGGTAGAAGGGGCGCACAATTCATATGGCGCCCCAATACCCCATTTTATAAAGTTGTCTGTGCAATAACTTATATAAAAACTTGGCGACGCTTCCAAATTTTGTGCGTCGCACCTTCACTCCTAATAATTCTTTTGGGAATCAGCGTTTCCCTAGACCCTAAACCTCACACAAAAAACACGTCTGAGAAAATCTCAGACGTGCTTTTTGTGTGTCATGATGTATGAATCTGTGAACAATACTATTAAGTTAAGCGTCAAAACGTCCTGGCTCCCCGTCGGAGGAGCTGCCGAAGGCAGAGGGGCAGCACTGTGGAGGCAAGGAATGAGTGGATCTGATTTCCCGTATCACCCTAATCCCTAATCCCCAGTCCCCAGTCACTTATCATTCATAGAACTTCGTCACGGCATCGACGAGGTAGGCGGTATCCTTGACGCCGGCCGTCTCATAGGAGGAGTGCATGGCGAGCTGGGGGAGACCGATGTCTACGGTCGGCATGGCGATGACGGTGTTTGAAATATTCCCTAAGGTAGAGCCGCCGGGGTTGTCACTGTGATTCGTGAAGGTCTGTGTGGGGATGTCATGGTCTTTGCACAGCTTCTTGAAGTAGGCGGCAGAGAAGGCATTGGTCGCATATTTCTGTGCGGCGCTGTACTTAATGACGATGCCGCCATTGATGACGGGACGGTTCACAGGATCCGCATATTCCGGATGGTTCGGGTGGACGCTGTGGGCGTTGTCAGCGGAGATCATGAAGCTTCTCGCGATCATGGCCATGGCCTCATCATAGCTGTATCCGAGGGAGCGAGCGAGACGCTCAAGTGTATTCGCAAGGAAGGTGGAGCTGGCGCCCTGTGAGGTGGCGCTGCCGACTTCTTCGTTATCGAAAAGGGCGTAGACGGAGATGTATTTCTCCTTCTCTCCCTGCGTGAAGCCGCGGAAGCAGGCGAAGGCGCACTGCAGGTCGTCGAGCTTCGGTGAGGAGATGAATTCTCTCTCTTCGCCCCAGATGGCGGCGGGGACGCGGCTGTAGAGGATGAGGTCATGGGCAAGGATGTCTTCGGCCTTCACCTTGGCAGCGGCGGCAATGACGTCCATGAAAGGGGTCTTGGCGCCGGTCATGCCATAGAGAGGGAGCATGTCCTTCTGGACTTTCCACTCTTTATGCTGGTTCACGCTGCGGTCCATATGGATCGCGACGGAGGGGATGACGAGCATGGTGCCGTCGATCGCGACGAGCTTCTCTGCGAGGTGGCCGTTCTCTGTGACGAGGAGACGTCCTGCGACGGAGAGGGGACGGTCGAGCCAGGTCGACATGATCATGCCGCCGTAGCCCTCGACATTGAGCTTCACATAGGGGCCGTCTGCGATCTCCGGATTCTCTTTGATCTTGAAGGTCGGGGAGTCGCAGTGCGAGGCTGTGATATGGAAGGCTTCTGCGCCTTCTTGTGGTACGGTGAAGGCCATGAGGGCGCTGCCATTTCTGGTGACGACGTACTTGCCGCCCTTCTCGATCTGCCAAGTGTCTTCTTCGCGGATCTCTGTGAAGCCTGCGTAGAGGAGCGCCGCCTTGATGCCGCGGACGGCATGGAAGGTGGAGGGGGACTTGGCGATGAAATGGATGAGGTCGCGGCTGATATCATCTGCGGTGATTGGCTGTTCCATTATTTCTTATGTCCTACTTTTTTCTGATATACGTCTTCTGCCATCTGGGCACGGGCACGGATGACCGGGTTCGAAGAATTGACGGAGGTCGGAGTGAAGTTGCTCTTGTAGTGGAGCTTCTTTGTTTCCTTTTCCATTTCGACGACCTGGATGGTGCCGGCGGTGCGGTCGTAAGCATAGGTGTAAGTGCAGGTGCCGCCTTCGATGGCTTCGACGGCGACGAAGTTCAGGATCTCATGACCGTTTGTGGTCTTCTTGATACTGGTCTCCTGCATGTCGATGGTGATGGTGTCGTTATATTTCCAGAGGCTTTCTGCGGAAACGGACATAGAGCCGGCAGCGATGGCAGCGGCAGCTGCCAGGGCGATCATCATTTTTTTCATAGCAATCACTCTCTTTCGTGAATGGATGACTGGAAGTCATTCTTTGTTTGCAGTACTGCATTTATTATAGCATAAAAATGAATGGCGGGCTTGACGTTCAAGAACCTTAACGAGGTTGATACGGTTCATGTTTTTTATCACAGTTCCTTATGTCAAGAGTATGAATGCGTAATGCTTGACATTGTATACCGGAATGGATAGAATGAGGGTGAAAGGTGGTGGTCTTATGGCAACAGCAGCTACACAAATCCGAATTGATGCGGATACGAAACGACAGGCGGCAGCACTTTTCAGTCAGTTGGGACTCGATATGTCTGGCGCAGTGAACCTGTTTCTTCGTCAGTGCGTTCTTCGTGGAGGACTTCCTTTTGCAGTGGAAATGCCGCGATATAATCAGGAAGCATTAGCCGCAATGGAGGAGGGACGACGAATTGCTCGTGATCCGAGTGTTAAAGGCTATACGAATATGGCTGATTTGAAAAAAGCATTGGAGCAGGAGTAACATGTACCTTGTCAAATTCACTTCAGCATACAAGAAAAGCTACAAGCTGATGCGAAAACGTGGGTTCGACGTCTCACTTTTGGATGAAGTGGTAGAAACTTTGATGCAGGGGGCTGCACTTGAGTCTCGGTATCGCGACCATGGATTGTCAGGACGTTTTCAAGGATTTCGGGAATGTCATGTGAAGCCGGACTGGCTTCTGGTTTACTTGATTGAGGATGATATTCTCACACTGACGTTGATTGACACAGGCTCTCATGCCGATATCTTCCGCATGTAAAAAAAGACTGCCGGAAAGGGCAGTCTTTTTTATTGTCGGCTTATCTATCTGAGCCGTCTTTTTCTTTGCGGATGACGTCGTGAGCGCCGCCTTCTACGATGGAGGTCGCAGAGACGAGAGTCAGCTTCGCCTTTTCCTGAAGCTGCGGGATGGTGATAGCGCCGCAGTTGCACATAGTGGCTTTGATCTTAGCGCAGGTCTTTTCGACGTTTTCTTTCAGCGGACCGGCATATGGGACATAGGAGTCTACGCCTTCTTCAAAAGCGAGCTTCTTGGAGCCATCGAGGTCATAACGGCCCCAGTTTCTGGCACGGTTGGAACCTTCGCCCCAGTATTCTTTGACGATGGTGCCGCCGACCGTTCTCTTCTGTGTCGGGGATTCGTCGAAGCGGGCAAAGTAGCGGCCGAGCATGACGAAGTCAGCGCCCATGGCAAGAGCCAGTGTGATGTGGTGGTCGTAAACGATGCCGCCGTCGGAGCAGACCGGTACGTAGATGCCGGTTCTCTTGTAGTATTCATCTCTGGCCTGGCATACTTCGATGAGAGCCGTTGCCTGGCCGCGGCCGATGCCCTTGGTCTCACGGGTGATGCAGATGGAGCCGCCGCCGATGCCGACCTTGACGAAGTCAGCGCCTGCTTCTGCGAGGAAGAGGAAGCCTTCTCTGTCGACAACATTGCCTGCGCCGACCTTGACTTTTTCGCCGTAGCGTTCACGGATCCAGTTGATGGTAATCTTCTGCCATTCGGAGAAGCCTTCCGAGGAGTCGATGCAGAGGACATCTGCGCCTGCGTCTACGAGGAGCGGTACGCGGTCTGCGTAGTCTCGGGAATTGATGCCGGCGCCGACGATGAAGCGTTTCTGTGCATCGAGCATTTCATTCGGGTTTTCCTGATGGGAGTCGTAGTCCTTGCGGAATACGAAGCCGTAGAGACGGCCATCTTCATAGAGGACCGGCAGGGAATTGATCTTGTTGTCCCAGATGATGTCATTGGCTTCGGAAAGGGTGATGCCGTAATTGGCTTTGACAAGCTTTTCGACAGGGGTCATGAAGTTCTTGACCTTTTCGCTCTTGTCCATGCGGCTTACACGGTAGTCTCTGGAGGAAACGATACCTACCATTTTGCCGTTGGAAGTGCCGTCTTCCGTGATGGCGATGGTGGAGTGGCCTGTCTTTGCCTTGAGGGCGAGGACATCAGCTAAGGTCGCTTCCGGCGACAGGTTCGAATCGGAAGGAACAAAGCCTGCTTTCTGTGCTTTGACTCTGGCAACCATGGCTGCTTCTTCTTCAGGGGTCTGAGATCCGTAGATGAAGGAAACGCCGCCGTTTCTTGCGAGTTCGACAGCGAGCTTTTCACCGGAGACGGCCTGCATGATAGCAGAAACCATTGGAATGTTTAATGTGATGGCCGGTGTTTCCCCTTTTTTGTATCTGACCAGCGGGGTCTTCAGAGAGACGTTCGCAGGGATGCAGCTGCAGTCAGAATATCCGGGAATGAGCAGATATTCATTAAAGGTATGAGCCGGTTCATTGATGTAGGTTGCCATTATTTCCTCCTTAAATAAAAATAGAGTAAAAAGATGAAAATAAATTAACTTACTATACCTCTTTACTCGTATTCGGTCAAGCGTTTTTTCCCGTGACCTATGTATTTGTACTATTATAGCGTAAAAACTCCGCCTTGGGTAGGCGGAGTTTGTGAGAGTTTTATGAGATGGGGAAATGGTTGTCGGGTTCGGGGTTCAGGGTTCAGGGTTAGCCCGTGGGGTGGGGCGGCCTTTGATTACGTGCGAAAGAGGTTCGGCGGGTTTAACAGGTTCAGAGGGTTCAATGGGGGTGGTGCGGCGCATAAAAATATAGAAGCGCCGCGGAGTATAGATGGTGGCGATGCCCGAAAGTGGTATTTAGGGGAAAAGGGTTCAAAAGATCCAGCAGGAGAGGCATAGCGGTATTTTCGTATCGCAAGCCTTCCCCTCGAGGGGAAGGTGCCCCGAAGGGGCGGATAGGGCACTGGCGGTATGAAAGCGAGCGGGGAAATGCGTTTCAAGCAGGCGATGTAAGGCAGTCGCCGAGCGCCGATTTTAGTAAACGGCGATGCCCGAAAGTGGTATGCAAGTCACTCGTGATCTCTAATCCCTGCGGTCTAACATACGTGGGGGCCAACCCCGCCTCGCTCCGCTCGGCTGGGGCCCACCCCCGCCTCGCTCCGCTCGGCTGCCCCTTCCAGAGGAAGGGGCGAGAGGACGCGCCTCTGCGATTTAATCAGCGTTTCCCTAGAGCAGCGGCTCGATCACGGTCTGGAAGTAGGCGTTCAGCTCTTTGGGCGTCGCCTGCATTTTGTTTTTGCGTACCCACCACTGGACCATTTCGACGAAGCTGCCGGAGATGTGATTCAGGAGGAAATCTTCGGGGACAGGGATTTCCTTGTGGTGGTTCAGGAGGTAGGAGGCGATGAGGCGGGAGAGGCTCGTCTTGAAGTAGCGCAGGAAGAAGTCGGAGCTTTCAGAGATGAGCAGGTCGCGCAGGTGGTTCGTATTCTCTGCGATATGTTCTAAGAGGTGGCAGAAGACAGGATCCGGAAGGCCGGTATGCTGGTGATCGTCAGAGGGGTGGTTGTCATTCATGACACCGTCTACGATGTGCTCGAAGAGTTCCTGACACATGTCCTCTAAGAGGCTGTCCTTGGTCTGGAAATGTGCATAGAATGTGCTGCGGCCGATATTGGCACGATCGATGATATTCTGGATGGTGATTTTTGAATATGGTTTTTCTGATAACAGAGCGCTGAATGCTTCGAAGATAGCGGCTCTGGTCTTCTGCTGTCTGCGATCCATAAAATGTCCCTCTTTTATAAATAGTATGATGGGATACAAAACGACTTGTATGACAAATGCTATTGTAAAATACAAAAGAGTAAAATTCAAGTATCTATAATCAATTTTTTTAGGTAAACTTGAAATTTTCAAGAGGGGAGGAAGGAGCTTTGCGGGATGAAGGTGCTTCTCCGCGCTGTATCCTAGTGAAAATACCGCAGGGGAGAGTCTTTGCTCCCGTTTCCTCTTGTTACGGCTCTCTCCATCCATCGCTCGCAGCAAAGCTATGCCCGATGGCTATAGCTCATTGATGATACGGATGAGCTTTTCTACATCCTCTTTTTGGCTCGCCCAGCTGGTGCAGAGGCGGATGATGCTGTGGCTGTCGTCGGCTTTGCAGCCAAAGCCGAAAGCAACGGTCTCTTTGAGTTTTTCCATCCGGCTGTTTTCTATGGTGAAGAAGATCTGGTTCGTGGGGGAGTCGAAGTAGAGGGGGATCCCTTTGGCGGTGAGCGCTTTTTTGATCTCTTCTGCATAGAGGTCGGCGGTGCGTCCCATCTGAACATAGAGGTCATCTTTGAAAAGCTCGTTAAACTGGATGCCGAGGAGCCAGCCTTTGGCGAGGAGTGCGCCATGCTGTTTGATCATGGGGAAGAAGTGCAGGATGAGGCGCGGGTCAGGGATCACGACGGCTTCGCCGAAGAGTGCGCCGCATTTCGTGCCGCCGATATAGAAGACGTCTGCGAGGCGCGCAAGGTCTTTGAGAGTGACGTCATTTGCGGCGCTTCCGAGGGCGTAGGCGAGGCGGGCTCCATCGATGAAGAGGGGAAGATGGTGCCTGCGGCAGACGGCAGAAATGTCTGTCAGCTCTTTCTTGGAATAGAGGGTGCCCCATTCGGTCGGCTGGGAAATGTAGACCATGCCGGGATGTACCATGTGTTCCCAGTTGTCGTCGGCAAAGAAATCGGAGACGTAGTGATCGATCGCTTCGGCGGTCAGCTTGCCTTCCTCGGAAGGAAGAGCGAGCACTTTGTGACCACCCCACTCGATGGCGCCGGCTTCATGGACATTCACGTGGCCGCTGTCGGCGGCGATGACGCCTTCATAAGGGCGGAGGACGCAGTCGATCACGGTGGCATTGGTCTGGGTGCCGCCGACGAGGAATTTCACCTCTGCCTGCGGCGCGGCGCATGCTTTTCTGATGCGTTTGCGGGCGGAGGCAGAGATGTCATCTAGCCCGTAGCCGGCAGAGGGCTGGTGGTTTGTTTCTGAAAGACGACGGAGAATATTCGGATGGCAGCCTTCCATGTAGTCGGAGGCGAAGGGGAGGGTATGGTTCATGATGAATGCTTCCTTTCATTGGGATATGTATGTCATAAATTATAGCAAAGCTATGACTGAAATGCATAGCTTATCTTTTCTTGTGTCCAATTATGCATACTTCTTTCCAAAAATGTTTGATAGTGATACAATTATTTCTGTAATTTGTACATGATTTCAAGAAAAGGCTGTAAAAAGATAGCCAAAAAAGAAAATGACAGCGAAAGCGCCAAGCGCTTTCATTTTTTTCATGAGGGGTGATCTTCTCATGGAAGGGAGAATGAAGTATGAATATCCATGAATACCAGAGTAAGCAGATCATGCGTGAGTATGGCATCCATGTTCCGGAAGGCTATCCGGCATTCACAGTCGAAGATGCGCTGGAAAATGCGAAGCGTCTCGATACGCCGGTCGTGGTCGTAAAGGCGCAGATCCATGCAGGCGGCCGCGGGGAGGCGGGCGGTGTCAAGCTCGCCCGTTCTCTGGATGAAGTCAGAAAATATGCGAAGGAGCTTCTTGGCAAGGTGCTCGTCACCCGCCAGACCGGCCCGCAGGGCAAGACGGTGAATCGTCTTCTGATCGAAGCCGGCTGCCATATCAAGAAAGAGTACTATCTCTCCTTTGTCGTGGATCGTCAGGCGGAATGCGTCGTTATGATGGGTTCGGAGTCCGGCGGCATGTCCATCGAGGACGTGGCAGCAGAAAATCCGGAAAAGATCATCAAAGAGTACATTGACCCGGTCATCGGACTGGCCGATTTCCAGGCACAGCGCATGGCGTATGCGCTTCATTTCGAAAAGCCGACCATCAGAAAAGCAGCGACCTTCATGAAGTACCTCTACAATGTCTTTGTGGATAAGGACTGCTCACTGGCGGAAGTCAATCCGCTGGTCGTCACCGAAGAAGGCGACGTCATGGCGCTCGATGCGAAGCTGAACTTCGATGACAGCACGCTTTCCCGTCATCCGGAGATCGTAGCCCTGCGCGACATCACGGAAGAGGACCAGAAGGAAAGAGAAGCTGCAGCGGAGGGATTGAACTATGTCAATCTCGGCGGCGACGTAGCCTGCATGGTCAACGGGGCAGGTCTTGCAATGGCGACTGTCGATATCATCAAGGAAAACGGTGGTGAACCGGCCAACTTCCTCGATGTCGGCGGTGACTCTACGCCGGAAAAGATCGTGGCAGCTTTCAGAATCATGCTTGAAGACGATCAGGTCGACGGCATTCTGATCAATATTTTCGGCGGCATCAATAAGTGCGATGTCATCGCGACGGGCATTGTCGAAGCGGCTGCGCTTCTTTCCGGCGGCAAAGAGGAATTCCCGATCCCTGTCGTGGTTCGTCTCGAGGGACGCAATGTAGAACGCGGACGCGAGATCCTGGCCAAAGCGGATATCAAGAATCTGTATCCGGCTTCTTCTATGGATGAAGGTGCGAAACTCGCCATTCGTCTCGCAAAAGAAACGAGAGAGAAGAAGTAAAAATAAAGGTTGACGGGTTCAGGTTGGCGGGTTCAAGGTTTCAGACGTTGTGAGAAGCGGCGGCGCTTTATGAATTGTGCGCCGCTA
>FR879520.1:25989-56580 GCA_000434475.1 Dialister sp. CAG:486 | reverse complement strand
CGTCGCAATACAAGTTTGAAAGAAGGGGTGAGTAGCCAGTGACTAGTGTCTTGTGACTGGTAGCTAGGGATTAGGTTTGCGATACGAGAAAACCGCTAGTTTCAAACCTCCGCGGCGCTTCTGTATTTTTATGCGCCGCACCACCATTTCACATTTCTCATTTCTAATTTTTCATTCAAGCGAGGCTTTCGCACGCAATCAAGGGGCAGCACGCCCCATGGGCTAACCCTTGTAATACGGTTCGGTCTGCTATGTTTGACTACGAACAAATACTTATCATTTAACCTCTCATTTAACCTCAGGAGGATGTACCCATGAGCGTTTTAATTCATAAAGATACCAAAGTCATTGTGCAGGGCATCACGGGCAAGGCAGCCCGTTTCCATACCGAACAGATGCAGAAGTATGGCACAAATATCGTAGGCGGCACGGCACCGGGAAGAGCCGGTGAAGTCTGCTGCGGCGTACCGGTCTTCAATACCGTGAGAGATGCCGTCGCTGTCACCAAAGCCACTACCTCGGTCATTTTCGTACCGGCTGCCTTTGCAGCCGATGCCATCCTTGAAGCCGTCGAAGCGGGCTTGGAGCTCGTCGTCTGCATCACGGAACACATCCCGGTCGAAGATATGGTCAAGGTACACCGCTACATGGTGGGCAAGAAGACCCGCCTCATCGGACCGAACTGCCCGGGTCTCATCTCTGTCGATGAAGCGAATATCGGCATCATCCCCGGACAGATCTATAAAAAAGGCCACGTGGGCGTGGTTTCCCGCTCCGGCACGCTGACTTACGAAGCGACCTTCCAGCTGACCCATGCAGGCATCGGACAGACGAGTGCGATCGGCATCGGCGGCGACCCGATCAAAGGCACGGACTTCATCGATGCACTGAAGCTTTTCAATGACGACCCGGATACCAAGGCGGTCCTCATGATCGGCGAGATCGGTGGTACTGCGGAGGAACAGGCTGCGAAATGGATCCATGACAATATGAAGAAGCCTGTCGCTGCCTTCATCGCCGGCCGCATGGCACCTCCAGGAAAGCGCATGGGTCATGCCGGCGCCATCATTTCCGGCGGCAAGGGGACTGCGGTAGAAAAGATCGCTGCGCTGAATGCGGTGGGGATCCCTGTCGCAGAAACGGTAGCGCATATCGGTGAGACGGTCATCGAGCTCTTGAAAAAAGAAGGGCTCTATGACGAATGCCATACATGCTGATGAAAAGCAGTCCCGTGAGGGACTGCTTTTGGGGTTAGACCATGGGCGTGCTGCCTGCCCCCTTGATTGTTTGCGAAAGAGGGGGAGCGGGTTCTACCGGTTCAGAGGGTTCAGCGGGGGTGGTGCGGCGCATAAAAATATAGAAGCGCCGCAGAGTATGGATGGGGCGATGCTCGAAAGCACCTTTCAAGTCACTAGTCACCAGTCACTTGAGGCTCCTAATCCCTAGCTACTAGTCACTAGCTACTAGTCACTAGTCACTAGTCACCAGTCACTAGCCCCCATCTCTCCTCCATGCCCATGAGAAGTTTTTACTTGACGGGGGCCATGCTTTCCGCTATTGTAGGAGAAAAGACGGGAGGGAACGCGATGTTTGGTAAATTTCAAGATTCACTGCTTTTTGTCGTGCTTGCTTATGCGATCTTTCGTATCGGCTGGGGCGAGGGATTCACGACGATGAATACTTTCATCCTTCTAGGCTCGCTGGTTGCCATTTTGTCTATGGTGCTTCGGCGGAGCGGCTACCTGGAAACGGTAGAGAAAAAGAAGAAGGAAGCGGAAGAAAAAAAGAAGAACGTATAAAAAGGGCCGCGCGGCTCTTTTTTACTTGTCCTCTCCGTGTCCTCGCTTTTGTCAAATCCCCCTCCTTATGCTAAAATGAGAAGCAACAAGCGGCAAAGGAGGAAGCTGATGAATCCGGATCTCTATATCGTAAGAAAGGTGAATGAAGCCACATCCGTCTCGCGCAAGGCGAGTCTGTTCATGGACCTTGTCACACGCTACGGACATTGGGCTTTTGTGATCTACGGACTTCTCCTCTGGTTTGCACCCGGGGAAGGACGGAAGGCGCGCCGGCTCTGCTGCGTGCTGTCCTTCGCGGGGGTCGTGGCCGCATCTCTCCTTTCCTTTGCCATCGGCAGGGTGTGGAGACGGAGAAGGCCTTTTGTATGCGACTGGCGCATCTGGAATTTCACCGGGCATAAGGCCAATGCATCGTTTCCTAGCAATCACACAATGAATGGGGCCATCGTCGTCATGGAGCTTCTCCGCATGCACATGCCGGGGGCGCAGCTGTTGGCGGCTTTTGCCGGTCTTCTTGCATTTTCCCGTATTTTCGCCGGTGTGCATTATCCGACGGATCTTTTGGGCGGCGTCGCCATCGCGGGGCTCGTGCATCGGCTGATCCACGCAGCGCCTTTCCCAGCAGTCCTCGCTGCGCTCGCAAACTTTAGCTCGGCGGTGAGCGACTGGGTATTCTCGAGAAAGTGAGCGGGGATGTGTCGCCGCCAGCTTTTTCGTATCCGCAGCCCACATTTTCCTAAGGAGGCGATCCTATGGCAAGCAGTGAGACGGGCAGCAAGCTTTCTATCATCCGCATCGTGCAGGTCCTTTTGCGCGAGTCGGACAAGGATCACCCTTTGTCTCAGCAGGACATTCTTCGTCTTATGGAGAGCAAGTATGGGATGGTCGTGAGCCGCAAGTCTATATCCAGAAATCTGCTCCGCCTGAAGGAGGCGGGGCTGCCTGTGATGTGCCGCGAGGTGCCGCGCATGGTGAATGGGAAGGAAGCGCCGCTTTCGCTTGACTGGTATTGGGATCATGTGCTCTCGCCACAGGATCTGAAGACGGTGATCGATCTCCTCTATTTCTCGCATCTTCCGACGGGACAGATCCGCCAGCTCGCAGAGAAGCTGAAGCGGCTGCAGTGCCGTTCTTTTGAGGACGGGAAGGAAGGCATACGGAATCTGCCGCTTCCGCAGAATCTCCCGGACGTGAGGGAGACGCTCGTCCTGCTCTCGCAGGCACTTTGCGAAAAGAGGCAGATTTCCTTTTACTATGACCACTATGAAGTGGACGGCAAACGGCATCACGGTGTGAGCCCGTCAGGAGAGGCGCGCTGCTATATCGTACATCCTTTTCAGGTGATCGCATCGGATGATCGGTACTGTCTTCTCTGCAATGTGGAAGGACGGGAGGATATTTCCTATTTTTTCGTAGACCGTATGGCGGACATCATGCTTCTTTCTGCGCCGGCGCGGGGACAGAAAAGCCTCGCAGGCGCCGATGCCTCTGCGAAGCTTGATGAGCTTCTGGTGGCAGATCGGGATATTTATACAGGAAATCCCGTAGAGATCACCTTCGAGGCAGATGTGCGCCTCCTGACAGACATTCAGACGGATTTCGGCAAGAGGGCCCGTCTCATTTCTGCGAGCCCGGATAAGGTGACCATGGAAGTGACGCTCCCCCAAGCCGCCATGAAAGCCTGGGCTCTGAAGAAGGCACCGCTCGTCAAGGTGCTCTCTCCGTCGTACCTGGTGCGGGAGGTGAAGGAGGCAGCCCAGAGCCTGGCGCGCCTCTACGGCCTATGATCATAGGCATGCTTGCCTTTCTCCTCGCCGCTGTTCTTATACTTCTCCTGATCCCCATCCGTTATACCGTGACGCTCGTGCGCTGGAGGCTCACCCTGTCGGTCTCCGTGCTTTTGGGGCTTTGGCGGAAGGAGATCGAGCTTCCGCCTGCAGGGGAAGAGCCCTCGCCTCCAGTGGAAATGACAGAAGAGCCTCCAATGGACTGGATGGAAGAAGCGCTCGCACAGGCAGAAGAGAAGGCAGAAGTGCATGAGAGGCTGCCGGATGCTGCCGAGGGGCAAGCAGAGAGTGCGCGCGCGGAGAAGAAGGGGCCCTCCCTTTGGCGAGAGATCCGTTTCGCCATGGGAAATGGGCTCGCGGAGCGTGTCCTCCATGCGGCAGGAAAGCTCCTGTCGCACAGCTTTCCACGCAGGTGCCGCATTCGGGGAGACTTTGGGACAGGCGATCCCATGACGACGGGCATTGCCTGCGGTATGGCGATGGCGTTCCTTACCCAAGAGACAAAAGAGATCCGATGGAATTATCTACAGCCCGTGAATACCCTGTCGGGGGAGGCAAAGGGGCGGATCATTCCTTTGACTATGCTCTATATAGCCGGCAGGCTTCTCCTGTCGAGACCCGCCAGAGAGTTCTGGCATTTCAGAAAAGAGGAAAAGAACCATGGATGATGAAGTTAGAAAGCAGATCTTTGAAGATTTCAAGAAGATGATCACCACCGAGTCCGTGGTGGGACAGCCCATCTATCTGGGCGATGCGACCATCGTGCCCTTTGTGGATATTTCCTTCGGCTTCGGCACCGGCAGTCAGGGCACGAATGCCGTAGGGGGCGCCGGCGGCGGCAAGGTGACACCGACCGCCGTCCTCATCATGAAGGGGGAACGCGTCGAGCTTTTCTCTATCAAGAATGCAGGGCCGAACGGCACCATCGATAAGGTGCTAAACATGGTCCCGGAGGTCATCTCCCATTTCACCAAGAAAAAGGAAAAGCAGGAGGCCGTGAGAGAGGCGGCGCTCAAGGAAGCCAAGGAGGCCATGGCAGAAGAAGCAGAGACGGCGGCGATCGAAGCGAAGAGCAAGGAGTAGGGACTAGGGACAGGTGACTAGTGGCTAGGGAAACGCTGATTAAATAGCAGAGCCGGATTTCATATGGTTTTTTATACATAGCTTCGTCATCATCCTCCTTAAATAGCTCGCTATTCGCGTCAGATGATTCCTTGCTCTGTATAAAAATCCAAGAATGAAATCAAACAACGATTTAATCAGTGTTTCCCTAGGAATTAGGAGTTTCGAGGATTGGATGACTAAGAGACTAGAAGACATCAGACTCCCGTATCGCCATTTCGAGCGAAGTGAGAAATCTTTGTCATTCGCGGCTCAGTGGTCGATGTGTGGAAACCCCAAATGGGAAGCCTGTCATCAAGAGACCTTCGGCCATCGCCACTATTTGTACGCCGCGGAGCTTAGATCCTTCGACTCAGTTCTCCTGTTTCAGATAAGCCATTTTTTAACATACGACATTTTTCTCCGCTCAGGATGACGAAATGCGCCGTACTACCCCCGTAGGACTTGTAGAACTTGCGCCCCTTCTTTTGCAAACAATCAAAGGGCAGCACGTCCCGCGGGCTAACCCTGAACCTGACAACCCAAAAGCGAGAGCCACGTTTGTTCGACAAACGTGGCTCTCGCTTTTTTATCAGCTTTTTGCTTTCGATAAAGTCGTATCGATTTTATTTTCCGGCTTTTGAGAGATCTGGACGATCTCGCTTCGTATGGATTCCATCTCCTCATTGTTTTCCGGGGCGAGTGCCTTCAGTGTGACGGTACTCTTGTCCGCATTCGTGAAAGGGGTATCCATGGATCGGGAGACCGCGCTGTAGGAGAGAGCCAGCTCCTTGCCGCCGTTTTTCGGTGTGATGACCAGACGGCCGCCATCGATGCGGCCGGTGCCGGTGAGGCTGCCCGGTACTTCACGGCTGCCCTGCTGGACCTTATGGTCTACAGTGATGGTCTTGTCGTCATTCTGGGTGAAGGTGACGGTCTCAAGATTTCGTATGTGATCGCCGGACCAGTTTACGCCGGCGTCCTGCACGCCCCACCATGTCCCCTGCCATGGTCCGCCATTGGCAAAGTGGAAATAGGCAAATGTACCGCCGCCAATGATCAGCACGATCGCGATCAGGATCATGACCACGTATTTCTTCATTCCTGCGCTCCCCCGTTCTCTTACATCAAAATATTTTCTATTATACTATAGGCGAATAGGAAATAGCTAGAGGGGACGGGGAAACGTATCGGGAAGGCATGGGTAGGCCAGCGGGCAGAAGATACGGACGGGGCCTGTCATCTTCTCTGCCCCCCTTTCCACACCCCATACACATCTGCGATCGCCCAGCCGATAGGGATGGAGAGCCAGATGCCGGTGACGCCGAAGAGGGGGAGGGCGGAGAGGGCATAGGCAAGGATGACGCGGCTTCCGAGAGAGAGGATGGTCAGGATGACGCTCATACCGGGCTCTTTGATGGCGCGATAGTAGGCATACAGCATGGAGAGGATGCCGATACCGATGTAGCAGGCCCCTTCGATACGGAGGTAGCCTGCGCCGATCGCGATGGTTTCTGTCGCTGCCTCGGGGACGAAGAAGGCCATGAGCTCAGGAGCGAAGGCATAGATGATGACGCTCGTGAGGAGAGCGAAAGAGACGACCATTTTCGCTGAGGCGATGACGCACTCTCTGATGCGCTTTTGATCTCCGGCGCCATAGTTCTGTGCGATGGCGGTCGAGAAGGCATTCCCGAAGTCCATGAGGGGGGAGTAGGCCAGGGTGTCGATCTTGACGCCGGCAGCGAAAGCAGCCATGACGATGGTGCCGAAGCTGTTCACAAGGCCCTGCACGAGAAGGATACCGAAATTCATGATGGACTGCTGGAGGCTGGTCAGAAGCGAGAGACGGGAGATGTCGCGGAAGATGGATGGGTCCCAGCGGCGGTATTTCTTTTCTACCAGAAGATCTTTCCGATAGAAAAGGCAGTAGCAAAGGATGCCGAGACCGGAAGCGTACTCAGCGATGACGGTCGCCTCGGCCGCGCCGGCGACGCCTCGCTGGAAGACCAGGATAAAGAGAAGGTCGAGCACGATATTCAGGAGGGCGGAGACGATGAGGAAGACGAGCGGGATGAGTGAGTTTCCCACGGCGCGCAGGAGGGCGGCAAAGTAGTTGTAGAGGAAGACGGCGATGATGCCGGAGAAGATCCATAGGAGATAGTCGCGGAAGTAAGAAGCGACGTCTGCGGGGATCTGCATGAAGCGGATGATCTCTTCCAGAAATATATAGGAGATGGCATTCAGGAAGAGCGAGAGCGCGCCGATGGAAAGGAAGGAAATATAAATGGACTGCTTCATGCGTGCGGTGTTCTTCTGGCCGTGGCAGATGGAGAAGTAGACGCCGCTCCCCATCGTGAGGCCGATCAGGATGGAGGTGATGAAGATCATGAGCGTGTAGGCACTCCCGACAGCAGCGAGAGGTGCTTCGCCGAGGAATCGTCCGACGATCAGCGTATCGACGACATTGTAGAGCTGCTGAAAGATATTGCCGGCCATGAGGGGCAGAGAAAAAAGCAGTATCTTTTTCGAGATGCTGCCTTGGGTAAAATCGAGATCTTTTGTCATGAAGGCTCCTTAGGATAGGGTTCAGGGTTAGCCCGGGGCGTGGCGCCCATGGATTGCGGATGAAAGCCTCTCTTGAATGAGAAATTAGAAATGAGAAATGAGAAATGGTGGTGCGGCGCAAAAAAATCAGAAGCGCCGCGGAGATTTGAAATGAGCGATTTTCTCATATCGTAAACCTAATTCCTAGTCACCAGTCACTAGCCACTAGCCACTCATCCCTGTTTTCAAACTTTTTGAAATAGATGATACATGCATTGCCCCTATTATGGAGCGTGCCGCGATGAAATGCAAGAGGAAGAGGGCAGGATACCGTTGATTGTTATGCGCCGCACCTTCCCCTTTGAACCTATAGAACCCGATGAACCTTTTCCGGTCGTAATTAAGGGACGGCACGCTCCATGGGCGAACCCCGAACCTTTTCTCTATGTTATAATAAGGACGATATTATGCAAAGAAGGAGAACTCATGAAACTACTCCGATTGACACTGCAGGGCTTCAAGTCCTTCGCAGATAAGACTACGATCGATTTTTCTGACGGCATGACGGTCATCGTGGGGCCGAATGGATGTGGGAAGAGCAATATTTCCGATGCGGTCCGCTGGGTGCTGGGGGAGCAGAATGTGCGCCAGATCCGTGGGCAGAAGGCAGAGGATATGATCTTTTCCGGCTCAGAGACGCGCCGGGAAAAGAATGGGGCGGAGGTCACGCTCGTCCTTGATAACAGCGGATGCGAGCTGCCGCTCGATACCTCAGAGGTCGCGATCACGCGAAGGCTCCTTAGAAATGGGGATAGTGATTTCTACCTGAATAAGCGAAGCTGCCGCCTGAAGGATATTCAGGAGCTTCTGGCACCGACAGGGCTCGGTAAGGGCTCGATGGCGATCATCGGACAGAACCGGGTGGATCAGGTGCTGACGGCACATGCGGATGAACGGCGCGTGATCTTCGAGGATGTGGCAGGGATCAGCCTGTACCGCATGCGGAAGACGGAAGGACTCCGAAAGCTCGAGAAGACGGCAGAGAATATGGAGCGCGTGAAGGATATGATGGCGCTTCTCGATGAGCAGCTCGTGCCTTTGAAGGAAGGGGCAGAGAGAGCAAGAAGGTACAAGAGCCTTACGCAGGAGAAACGGGCGATCGATGCGACGATGGGGCTCTTGAAGCTGACATCCTCCGGACGTATGACGGCACGCTATGAAAATGAAGCGCTGAAGCTCCAGGATGAAGGTTCTCTGTGGCAGACAAAGCTCTCGCAGGCGAGCCTGGCTAAGGAAACGCTGGAAAAGGACCGTCTCGCGCATCAGGAGAAGCTGCGCGAAGCGGGGGACGCGATGGCGGATGCCCAGCGAGAGATGGAGCGGCTGCGCGGCGATTACCGCGTGAAGGAAGAGGCGCTCTCCCATGCGAAGGAGAAATGGGAGGAGCTCACCGTATCCGCAGAGGATCAGACGGAAGCAGAGAAGGAGATCGCAGAAGAGATCGCTGGTGCGAAGGAGGAGCTCTCGTGTGCGGAGGCGTCCCTGCAGGCGGCAAAGGAAGCTGTTTCCGCAAAAGAAGCGGAGAAGGAGTCTCTCTCAAGAGCGCTGGCAGAGGCGGAGACCGCCTATGTGAGGGCGCTGGCTCTTTCGCAGGAAAAGGAGAAGGAAAAGGAGAAGGTGAGCCAGCAGCTTGTACATGCAAGAGAAGACATCGAGCGTCTGGCAGCGGAGATCGATCATCATGAGAAGGAGGAGGCATCCCTCGCCGAGGAGGAAGAAACAGCCTCGCGCGAGCTGTCCGAGCTTCTTCGTGAAGAGAAGGAGAAGACGGAGCGCCTCACCGCTCTTTCGGAGAAGGGCAAGCAGCACAGCGAAGCACTGCGAGAGGCGGAGAAGCTGCGTTTTCGTCTGGGCGGTGAAGAACGGAAGCAGGAGTCGCTGCTTTCGTCGATCCGTTCGCAGAAGGCGTATCTGGAACGGGCGGAAAAGGAATACGCGAGTTTTTCCCGTGTGACGAAGACCATCATGGAGCAGGCAGACCGTTTCGGTGAGGCCATCCATGGGGCGCTCGGAGAGCTCATCCGTGTGCCGGACGAATATACGGAGGCCGCGGAAGCAGCGCTCGGCGGACAGATCTCCTATATCGTGACGGATACGACGAAGGCAGCGGGAGAGATTATCCGCTGGCTTTCGGAGAAGCATTTAGGCCGCACGACCTTCTATCCCTTGGAGTCCATGCATCCGCGCTACAACAACGGGACGGAAGTGATGGCGTCGAAGGAGCCTGGGATCTGCGGTATCGCCTCTCACCTTTTCTCCTGCCAGCCGATGTATCAGGATCTCCTCGATACGCTTCTCGGGCGCACTCTCATCGCAGAAGACCTGGACGCGGCGCGGCGGGTTGCCAAAAAGTATGGCTACCGTCTGCGTATCGTGACGCGGGACGGGCAGCTTGTCAATGCAGGCGGCTCCATGACGGGCGGCTCGATGAAGAAAAAGGAGAATACGTATTTCGGCCGCAGAAAAGAGATTGCAGATCTCTATGCGCGTGAAACAGAGGGCGAGAAGGCTCTCGCGCTCTGCCGTACGCGGAGGAAGGAGCAGGAGGTCCACTGTGATGCGCTCGCAGAAGAGGTCAGCCGTGAACGGGAAGAATGGCAGGCGCTCAAGGTCGAGCTGGCCACCCTCTCGGCGCGCCGTGAAGGGGCGGAGCGATCGATGACCGAAAGACGGAGCCGCCTTTCTCTGGCCAAGAAGCAGCTCGGAGAGGAAAGAGAGAAGCTCTCGGAGACAAGGTCGCAGGCGGAAGGCTTGGAGGAGGCACTGTCTGCCTTTCCTGATCTTCCACCAGCGGCAGGCAATGAAGAGCGTGAGCGCCTGAAGAAGGCATTGGAGGAGAAGCAGGAAGCCCTTCTCGCATCCCATGTCGCCCTGACCAAGGCGGAAGAGAGCGTGAGCTTCGGGAAACGCATGCTCGAGGAACGCAGCCGCGCAGAAAAAGAGCTGGCGGCCGACAGAGCCGCTCTTGAAAAAGCTGAGCGTGACAATGAAGCAGAACGGCAGACACTTGAGAAAGAGCTGATTTCTTTGAAGGCTGCTTTCAGAGACGCAGAGGCGCACTGGCAGAAGACCCGCACCCACCAGGAAAGCCTGTCTGACGATGCAGATGGATTTGCCATCCGTCAGCGCGAGGCAGATGAGGCGTGGAAGAAAGCACAGGCCGCTTCAGCGAGGATCGAGCGAGACAGAGCAGAGCTTGCCGTGAGGATCGCGCAGTTCAAAGCCGAGGAGGAGGACGTGCTGCGCCAGTTCGAGGCGTGGCACATGACCCGTCAGCAGGCGGAAGCGCTCCGACTTTCCGGCTCTATGGAGGATATGGAGCGGCAGGGAAAGGACCTTGCCCGCCGCATGGCTGAGCTGGGCAGTGTGAATCCGGAGGGCGAGGAGGAGTACGCCCGTCAGCTCGCACGAAGGAAATTCTATGAGGGGCAGGTGGCCGATCTCGCGGAAGCGAGGAAGGGGCTTGAGACCATCATCGGCGATATCGACCGGACGATGGAGAGCCGGTTCACCGAAGCCTTCCGCAAGATCAATGAAGAATTTGGCCGCATCATGCAGCTCATGTTCCGCGGCGGCAAGGCGCGTCTCGAACTCACCGATGAGGCACATCCTTTGGAGGGCGGTGTCGAGATGTACCTGCAGCTTCCCGGCAAGAAGCGTCAGCCGCTTTCTCTCATGTCCGGCGGCGAAAGAGCTCTGACGGTCATCGCTCTTCTGATTTCCTTCATGGCGTATCGCCCAGCGCCCTTCTGCTTCGTCGATGAGATCGATGCAGCCTTGGATGATGCGAATGTCGAACGCTACAGCCGCATGATCGGCGAGTATAAAAAGAAAACACAGTTCATCGTCATCTCACACAGAAAAAAGACGATGGAATTTGCCGACACCCTGCAGGGCGTCACCATGGCAGAGAAGGGCGTTTCGAGCCTCATCACCGTGAAGATGAAGGATTATATGGAGTGACTAGCAGCTAGTGACTAGGGATTAGTAGCTAGGGATTAGGAGTCTCAAGTGACTAGTGACTGGTGAATAGGAGACTGGGAGACTGGGAGACTCTCGTATCGTCATTTCGAGCGAAGCGAGAAATCTTTGTCATTCGCGGCTCAGCGGTCGATGTTTGGAAAATCCAAACGGGAAACCTGCTATCCGCTGACCTTCGGGCATCGCCATGATTTATACTCCGCGGTGCTTAGATCCTTCGACTCAGTTCTCCCGCTTCAGATAAGCCATTCTTTAACATACGACGTTTTTCTCCGCTCAGGATGACGAAATGCGCCGCACCAACATTCCTCACTCCTCGCTCCTAACTGGCGAGAGGAGCTTTCATCCTCAATCAAGGGACGCCCCGACCCAAGGGCTAACCCTGAGCCCGACAGCTTACATCTTTTCCTGTAGACACTTCACGCCTATTTATATACAATAAAACATAAAAATTAATCCGAGAAAGATGCGATAAACACTAGCTTTTTCTCGTCAAGGAGCTGCCTTTGTCAAAAATCCGTCAAAAAGAAACACCCCTGATTCCTGTGTGAATCGGGGGTGTTTTTTTGTGTGTTCGGAACAGGTTTAACCAAAAATTCTGTTTATATCATCTGCGGCCTTCTCGCGCATCTCATCCGTGTAATGGACGTAAATCAGCTCGACCGTGGTGATGGTGTCGCCGAGAAGACTTGCGACTGTCTTGATATCGATGCCTTCGGCGAGTAGACGGGTGGCGTATGTGTGCCGGAGATCGTGTACTGAGTGTCCGGGGACACACCGATTGATCAGGCAGTTGATATTGTGCGAAGTGCGGTAATGCGTCAGGCGGCGGTGCACGTAAAGGACGCGTTCATCCAGGTACTCGTTTAGTGCTGTTACCAGAGCGGGAGGAATTGGGACGGCCCGGTTCGAGTGCTTCGATTTGACTCGAGCGATGCCTCGCACCTTATGATTGCTTGGATCCGTGACGGTCAGCTGCTTATTGATGGTGATGCTGCGATTGGCAAGGTCGATATCGGAACAGGTGAGGGCGAGGATCTCGCCGATCCGGGCGCCGGTGTAGACTGCGAAGCAGAGAACGATCCACGCTTCCCTGTTATGGTCATGTGCATATCGGAGCAGTGCTTGTACTTCATCCTGGCTCAGCGTTCGAAGTTTCGTCTTACCGGCTTTGTCTTCTCGAGGTTTGTACGCGAAGTCAGAGATGGGGGAGGCGGTCACGACATGATAACGGACAGCCTCTCGAAAAAGTGTTTTCAGTAGGCTGACACGACCTTTAATGCTCGAGGTGGCTGCATTCCTCATACCATTGATCATCTGGCTGACGTCTGCGTAAGTGATGTCCACCATCGGCTTATCCAGCAGATCGGTCATGGATGACAGACGGTTCCTGTAAGTGAATATGCTATTGGGGGCGAGCGTCGTGCGGCTGGATATATACATCTCCCCGAATTCGCGGAGCGTCATGCCTTCAAATACGGCATCGATGTCGCCTTTCTTTCGCACCTTAGCGAGTAGTTTTTCTTTTTCTTTATCTGATGCTGCCAAGGATCTAAGAGCATAGCCGCCTTTTGATGCCTGCTTCCAGGTTCCATCCTTCGATCGATAAGATAGAATGAGCTGGTAATTCGGCTTCCCATTTTTCCTTGGCCGGTTCCGGATAATGAAATTGTAATTCATTTCCATAGGCTATGCCCTCCTAAAAGGGAAAAAATAACGTGGTGGTGGCGGGTCAGGATCGCTATCGCTAGCCAATATTGTGTGCCATAGAATCCACATCGAGAGAAGGATTGGACTCTTCTCGCCGTTTCTTCTGTATTTTTTTTTCGAGTTCAAATGCACGCTTCACGACGGTCTGCTCAGCGCGGATATCATCCGCCTGCAAGTCGTCATGAAAACCTGCAATGAACTCAAAAAAGGCATTGGACACGTCTTCGCGCTTCTCCGGATCCATGAAGAGGAATACCTCCATGATCCTGCGCTGGTTTGCGTCCAGATTGTACCTAGCGACGACGTCTTCCACGATGCTGCGGTCATCTGCATCGCGCATCTCTCCCTGTCCCGTTTTAAGCCAGGAGTAGTTGACGTCGAATTTCTTGCACACCAGCTGCAGGAATGTGTCTGTTGGCACGACGCGGTTATACTCATATTCGCTATAAGCGTGTTTAGTAGTCCCGCAGTCTTCCGCAAACTTTGTCTGAGATGGCTTGGGATGGATTGAGAAGCGGACGAGCTTCAGTCTGTCGCCGATGGTGTCTGCTGTGGTTGGGATATTCATAGTATCACCTCCTTTCTAAACCTATCATACCTCTTTTCTTGGTGTTTGTAAACGCCAAAAACATAAATCGAGTGAAATTAAATCGTTGACACACGAAAAATGAAGAGCTATGATGTGTGTGTAAGGTAAATATACCGACAGCGAAAGAGCGCACACACGAAAAGGAGGAACGCTATGAGCAAAATCGACAAGAGCTTAACCGTAGGGGTAGAGATCGAAATGACCGGCCTCGCCCGCGCACACGCGGCGGACATTGTAGCTACGGAGCTGGGAGGCCAGGTTGGCCGGATGGCCCGCAACTGCTACGAGACACGCGAAATCACCGCCCCGGACGGCCGGATATGGAAGGTGATGCGCGACGCCAGCATTACCCGCGAGGCGGGCGGGGATCCACTCACCTGAGAGAATGCGGTGGAGCTGGTCACGCCGATCCTCCACTACGATGACATCGAAACCCTGCAGCATATCGTAAGAGCGCTGCGGAAGGCTGGAGCAAAGGTCAACGACTCCTGCGGGATCCACGTACACGTAGGCGCTGGGAAATTCGATGCACGACACCTGCGCAACCTGGTTAACATCGTAAACAGTAAGGAGGACCTCATATACGATGCGCTGGGAGTACTTCAGTGTCGAGCGGATAGATACTGCAAGAAGATATACCCTGAATTCTTGATGGAGGTCAACGCTCCGAGCCAGCCGATGGAAAGCCGAGAGGACATCATCGATACTTGGTACGAATCGCAAGGAGAAAGTTGGAACCGAAACGACCACTACAATGATACCCGCTACCACGGCCTCAACCTGCACGCCGTAGACACCAAGGGAACGGTAGAGTTCCGGGTATTCAACAGCACCCTGCATGCGGGCAAGGTCAAGGCATATATACAATTCTGCATGGCGGTCGTAAGCCAGGCGCTTGCGCAGAAGAGCGCGAGCCCCACGAAGACGACCACTACGAATCCGAAGTACACCTTTCGAACCTGGCTCCTGCGCCTGGGGCTCATCGGAGAGGAGTACGCCACCTGCAGGAAGTGGATGCTCGAGAAACTGGAAGGCGACAGCGCCTTCCGGGATGCCCGCCGCTTGCAGAGAGCCTGATCTGCCCCGCGAAGGATACCCGCCGCCCGCCACGTGCGGGCTTTCCGGGGTGAGGGGGGTATCCTTATACCACCCCATATACACGGGGCCCACACAGGGCTGAATTTAGCAAAGGAGGAACGTATATGAAGTTGTATGTAGCGTATGGAAGCAACATGGACGAGGCGCAGATGGAAGTGCGCTGCCCGGACGCAAAGCTCTTCGGGAAGGGATGGCTTCCTGGATACCGGCTGGCTTTCCGAGGGAGCCTCACCGGATACTACGCCACCATCGAGAAGGGAGAGTCTTTGCGGGGAGGGGTTCCTGTTCTGCTCTGGCTGATCAGTGATGCGGACGAGACGCGCCTCGATCGCTATGAAGGGTTCCCGCGGTTCTACCATAAGGAAACGATCGAGGTGGAACGGGTCATGGAGCGGCTTCCAGATACGGCTGACCGCATCGATGCATGGACGCCCCACGGAATCCGCCACGGGCTAGTGTATATCATGACCGAAGGGAGCCCCTACGGAACTCCCAGCAAGCGATACATGAACCCTATCTGCCGCGCCTATTGGAAGTATGGTATGGACACAGGGATCCTAACAGATGGAGTCAACTACAGCACTCAGCATCAGTAATCCCGGTACTTCCCTGTAGATAGCCATGTAAAAAGGCCTCGCTTATAGCGGGGCCTTTCGCGTTCATTTATTTGGGACACATCTTCTCACAAACTCTCTTTTAGATATCTTTTTAATGGCTCCGTCCTCGTAGATCCGTATGGGCGAGGGAGGGGCATCTGAATCGCTAATTACTGGTGCAATCCAGCAAAGACAATGATATCCTTCTCCGGCGTATATAGGCCCATGCATCGACGCATCCTTGACGATATATTCCGGAATGGGCTCGTCGAGGGGGCAAACAATGTTATTCATGTGCCTATGCTGCGCATCTGTGCCTGCCTTCCAAATATAATGCGTACACCCAGCATTTATCGCTTCTTTCAGATCCCAATAAACGCGGCAGGTATTTTGTATGGAAGAGGCCAGATAGTATGCGTCCCTTTTGGTCATGCGAGGTAGGTACTGTCGAATTTCGTCCACGCTTACGGCATCGCGATCGTCGCTTGATATAGATCTAATGGCCCAATCCTTTATGACTGGTCTGGGAATTGCCATCAATATACCCATTTTAGATAGCTCGTTAATGCTAAAAACGATGGCCTCTTTTGCAAATGGGTCTCTACGTTTTCTAACCATATCTGTAAATGATGCGATACCTGTTCTGTGCTCTTCGTTAAACGCTTCCGACCAATTCATTTTTTTGCGCTTCTTCTTTTTCATTAGGAATCTATACGCAAAATAAAAAATGGCCAAAAACAAGATGGCAGGATAATGAGCGCTTAGGCTGATTACTATTATCAGGATCAAGAATTTAATCATTGGTAATACGCCTCCATATTCACAATATAACATAAAAGAATCGTGTTCACAAACGCAAAAACCTAAAAAATATTTGCAAAAATACTTTACAGACGAATACAAAAGAGCTATTATATAGTTGTAGACGAAAAGAGCAACACGAAAGAATGGGTAAGCACAACAAGGAGGAAATACCATGACAACCAACGAAATGAACAAAACAGCACTGAATAAAGTTTTTGAAGCCTACCTGGATGCTTCGAGATCCCTTCGTAAAGGCCAGCTGGCCGACAGCGAGAGATACCACCGCCTAGCATTCACGATGGCGGAAGCCTATCAGGCCATCGGGCTGATGAGTTGCAGCGATAGCCTGCACCTCGAAATAAAGGCCGAAAAACAGGCCATCAAGGAATGGCGCGAAGGCCGCCTTCAGTAGAACAAGGACAAGAATCCACCAGCCCGCCACACGGCGGGCTTAGGGTGGTGAGGGGGTAAGGATACCCTGATGATCCACCTCGCCCGCAGTGGGCGAATAGCGCAAGGAGAAAGGAGGTGATACTGATGGAGCCAGAAAGAACAATCACGGAGCGTCGCACCTATTGGGAAAGCCTTGCAAGGAAGACTAGCCGCGTACACGTGACAGACTTTGAAATGGGCGTCCTTTATGGGATGTCCATGAAGGTAGACATCGAGCGCGCACAGAAGGAAAGCGAGAAAAGGGATGCTTGACCTGCATCACTCGAAAGAGTGATGAATGACAGCGAAAGGAGGTCCAAATGAAGGTATTGAAAGATCCAGTCCAGGCGCTTCAAGTCATGGACGCGAAACTGGACGAGCTTCGCAAGAGTCGCAAGAGATTATTCACCGAGGCGGATGGAAAAGAAGCCACGGAGATTAGCGGGCAGGAGACCGCGATCATCCGCATCGCGGCGTACATTCGCCTCGCGATCAAGCACCATGGCTGCTTCGGTTCGAAAGACATGGCGTGTATCTATATATACGCCGACGACGCCAAAGAAGAAGCCAAAAAGTACTACAGTAATCCCAGAGTTACTTGGTTCGTGAAAGGTCTCGCCGAGGGCGCCGCATGGGCGTGCGTGGGGCTCGAAGTTAGGATGGAGGAGGAGCCATGACGAACCGGGAAGAAATCGTCGGGAGCGTAGGAGTGTGGCCATTGAAGCTCCTGGCGAAGCGGTGGGTGTGCTCAGACGCAGCCATCCGCGACAGAGAAAAAGCCGGCCTCCTGAAGAGGTGCCGGGGAGTGCCCGGTGTATGCTATACCGCCGCATCCGTCGCAGAATGCGAGGGATGGGACGGGAACCAGAATCCCATGAGCCCGTTCGAGCGTCGCAAGCTCGAGACGCGGATTCGCGAGCTCGAGAAGCAGCTCGCTAGCTATGAGGACCAATTCTATTTCTTGGCCGATGCCCTGGAACGGGCAAGGACCAGTATCGAGAGAAGGGAGAAACAGCGTGGAAAAGAGCGCGCGTAAGTATAAGGTAAAATTCACGGTCGAGGAGACGGAGGACCGTCGCTTGAATGTCAAAATGAACGCAAGTCCATTCCTCCGTACTGAACATATCATGTCGATCGCCGGATCCATCATGGAGAACATTGCAAAAAGCAACAACGTCCCGATCGAAACAGTTCTGGCAGACTTCTGCAAGGGCACCATCGCCATGCACGAAAACGTCCGGCTGGTGGAGCAGCGGAACATCCTGAAAGGAGATTAGCATGAGAAAGATAGGCGCAGCCCTGTATGGGCTGGTAGCGGGAGTAAACATCCTGCTGGGAGCGTACATCCTCGCCACTCCGGCACCGGAGAAGGAAATGGTGACGTATGAGATCGAGGTCGAATCTGGGGATACGGTATACGACATCGTGTCCCGCATCGCGACCGCAGACGACGATGTGAACGAGCTTTCATGGCAGGTTCTTCAGGATAACCATATCGAGGACTGCGCCAATTTGCGGCCGGGCACGGTGCTCACAATCACCGTTCCCCGGGTAATTTCAGACAAATGAAAAGTGCCCGACGACTTGGCACAGTTCGGGCACTTTCCATATAGATTTCGGGTAGCTCCAGTCTCGGAGCTACCCCTAGTATACCAGATTAGGAGGAAGAACACAATGAAACCGACACTGATTTTGAGAGCTGACGCTCCGAGAGAAGAATGGCTCAAGGTACGAACCCAAGGCATCGGAGGATCCGATTGCGGAACCGTGCTCGGATTGAACCCTTACAAGAGCGCCTATAGCCTGGCTGCAGAAAAAATCGGCATGATGGAACCGGACGATCTTTCCGGAAATGCCAAAGTCTGGTTCGGCACACAGCTCGAGCCTGTCGTCGCCACCCGCTTCGAGGTGGTAACCGGAAAGAAGGTGCACAAGAGAGGAACCTTGCAGGATCCGGAGCACCCATACATGCTGGCAAATATCGATCGCTGGGTGGTCGGTGAGAATGCGGGCCTTGAAATCAAGACCGCCGACTATCACATGCGTGATGAATGGGGTGACCCGGACGATCCGAAGGATATCCGGGTGCCGGATGCCTACTACTGCCAGTGCATGCATTACATGGCGGTCACCGGAGCCGACTACTGGTATATCGCCGCACTCATCGGAGGGAACGATTTCCGCCTGAAGCGCATCGAGAGAAATGAGGATGACATCGCATATATCCGGGAAAAGGAAAAGGACTTCTGGGACCTTGTGCAGGCGAAAAAACTTCCTCCGCTGGATGCTACAAATTCGACCGCTTCCACCCTGCTGAAACTGCATAATTATTCAAACGGAGAGGCTATCGATCTCGGGCCGGATGCATTGACAGCCATTCAGAATTATCAGGCATGCAAGCGCCGCGAGAAGGAGCTGAAGGAGGGCGAGCAGGAAGCCAAGAATCTCCTGATGGCGATCCTCGGCGATAACGAAGTCGGCACCGTCACCGATGGAGAAGGCAAGGTGCACAAAGTCACATGGAAAAGCCAGACCCGCGAAAGTATCTCTGTGGCTAAGCTGAAGAAGCAGGATCCGGCAAGCTATGAAGCATTGAAGGCCATCGGCCTCATCACCACCACCAGCACCCGCGTCATGCGGATTTAATTTTTCCAAGGAGGAATCATCATGGATGCAAGAAAAGGAATTGTCGCAACAAGAAACGAAATGACCGCGCAGCAGCAGGAACGGCCATCCATCCCGAAACTGCTGAACAACACGCTCGATAACAGTGGCTATAAGCGCCGCTTCGACGAGCTTCTCGGCAAGCGTGCGCCGCAGTTCGTCAGCTCGCTCGCTGCTCTCATCAACAGCACCCCGCAGGTGCTTTCCATCTTCCAGAATAACCCGGTGGCGATCATCCAGTCTGCTCTGAAGGCGGCCGCTTACGACCTCCCCATCGAGCCGTCCCTTGGGTATGCCTACATCCTGCCATTTGGGCAGACGGCGACCTTCGTACTCGGATACAAGGGCATGGTACAGCTGGCGCTTCGCACCGGGCTCTACATGCGCCTCAATGCGGTCGACGTCAGGGAGGGGGAGCTGATCAGCTATGACCGCTTGACCGAAGACATCGAATTCCGCTGGGAAGCAGACAACGCGAAGCGCGCGAAGATCCCGGTCATCGGATACGCTGCCTTCTACCGGCTGAAGAATGGCATGGAGAAGACCCTCTTCATGACCAAGGCGGAGATCGACGCCCACGAGCTCGCCAACCGGAAGGGGAGAAGCCAGAATCCGGTGTGGAGAAACCACTATGACGAGATGGCCAAGAAGACCGTCCTTCGCCGCCTGCTCTCCAAGTGGGGCATCATGAGCATCAACTACCTCGACGCCTCTCCGGCGGATCAGGAGGTCATGCGCAATATGGCCGAGGGCACGTTGGATGATACCGAGATGCCGCAGGAACGCACAATCGCAAATTCGCCGAATTTGGCCCCTGTGAGCCCCGCGGATCCTGCGGAGGCTATCACTATACCTTGGGAGCAGGGGAACGCACAGGAAGGCCAAAATCAGGCGGTTGCTGGCGAAGCTATGAATGGGGGCGAGGGCAAATGACTGAAGAGCAGGAAAGCATGGTCAAGGCGAAGCTCGCAGAAATCGCAGATGCCATTCCCGAATGCAGAGGAGCGGTCTTCGCCATCAGCACCGGCAATGACATCGAAGAAGGTGACGTGACGGTATTTAAGAGCGCCGGAGGCAAGGAGCTGGTGAATCTTTTCGACAATATCGCCGCGCAGGTGGCTATCGCCATAGCTATGGAGACCACGCCGGAGAAGATAGTAGGACTCATCCGGCGCTATGGGGATGCCGCCCCACTCGTACTCACATACGGATTCCTGACTACCATCCGGGCTGGCTTGTCGAAAGTCCTTGACACCGTGGCGAAGGAAAAGCTGGATAAAGAACTGGAGGAGGTGATCGGCGGTGGGAACCATGTCTCCTGAAAATCTCCTGCATACCAAGGGAGTCGTTGTCTATATGGCGCATCCCTTCGGCGGCAGCTTCGAGAATCAGATCCTCGCACGGAATCTTGCCCGCTCGCTCACCAAAGAATACCCGGAAGCGACATTCATCAATCCGCTCGATAACTTCATCTACATGGACCGCCGAAGCGAAGAAGAAATCCTGGCCGCCGAGAGATTCATCCTTGCCAAGTGCGAGCTGCTGCTCCTCACCGGTCGGTGGAGAGAAAGCCGCGGATGCCGCAGCGAGAAAAACTATGCAGAAACCCGAGGCATGCCGATTGCCCAGTTGAATGAAGACCACACCCTGCGCTGGTGTAGGGGATAGGAGAAATCATGGAAGGATACATCAAGCTCTCCCGCCGCATTCTCGCATCGGATATCTGGTTCAAGCCGCCACTTTATCTGAAGGTTTGGATCTACCTGCTCCATCAGGCTGCATTCAAGCCATACAACGGGCTCGCGCGCGGGCAGCTTGTGACTTCCATACCAAAGATTCAGGAGGCGCTCAGCTATAAAGACGGGGCTATTACTCGCAAGCCGTCCTATGAAGATATCCGGAGCGTGATTCGCTATATGCGGAAAAAGCCGACAAAATCTACGCTACCCACTCGTGACCCATTTAGCGACCCATGCGGTGACCCAGATGAAACCCCGATGATTTCCACGCGAAAGATAACCGGCGGATTGCTAGTAACCATCGAAAAATATGGCGAGTATCAAGATGCGTTTACAAATGAGAATATCCAACCTCGTGACCCACATCGTGACCCACCTCGCGACCGCTACGCTGCCCAAATCTTTATAGATGAGAAGAAGGGAGAAGAAGGAAAGAAGAAATATCCTAATAACCTTAGTGTGAATAGTACCAGGAGCGGCGCAGATTTCGGCAGCCTTGAAAATTGGAAGGACAAGCCAAAGACGCCGGAGGACTTCTGGAATACAGGGAGAAAGCGAGGAAGCAATGAGTAAATTAAAAAATGTATTTTTGGCCAAGGGTGATGTGAAGAAAGCACTGGCCGACTTCACAGCAGCCTGGAGCAGTGACTACCTGAAGGTGGATGATGAGAATTCGAAGCAGGTGGCGATCGCCAGGGCCATGAAGGCGCAGGAGAAGATCGCTCGCTCGGGGATCCCGAAGCGGTATCGCTGGTGTACCTTTCAGGCGATCGCAGAAAGAGGTGTACCTGCAAAGCTGGCGGAGAATTTCGCAGTAGCGAAAGCGTATGCGATCGACCTTGAGAACCAGCTGCAGGCAGGCCACGGCCTTCTGATGACAGGACCATGCGGGCAGCTGAAGACGACAATGGCTTGCGCAATCGCGCTTGCAGCAATCAAGAAGCACAAGTCGGTATTCTTCGTATCGATGCCGGAGCTCTTGACAAAACTTCTGCAGGATCCGCAGGATGGCACATTCCTATCAAAGATCCGAGACAGGGATGTGGTCATCTTGGATGACCTCGGGATGGAGTACCAGTCCAAGAAGAGCGACTGGATGAAAGGGCAGGTTGATGCCATCATCACGCATCGCTACAACGAGCTGAAGCCGACGATCATCACTACGAATCTGGACGCTGACCAGATCATTAAACGCTATGATACCCGTTTCTTTGACCGACTCAGAGATAGCTGCTACGCAGTGATCTCCGGCGGGGAATCGGTCAGAGGGACGCTGAACACGGAGGAGACAGAATAATGAACGAATGCTATTTCATGGGAAACTTTGGACGCGATCCGGTGGTCAAGTGTACACAGACGGGCAAGACATATGCCCGATTCTCGATCGGATGCAGCGAGAAGTGGGGCGACAAGGAAATCACAAACTGGGTGAATGTGGTGTGCTGGGACAAGGTTGCGAAGGAGGTAGGCAACTACCTCACAAAGGGAAAGCTGGTCATGGTCAAGGGCCGCTGGACATCCCGGAAGTACACGGATCAGAAGACCGGGGAGGTGAAGTACACCACTGAGCTTAATGCGCAGGTCGTATCGATCCCCATCGGACTGGGTAAGCAGTCAGCAGGAGAGCCCCAGACAAATCAGCAACCATGCGGGGCTGCCGGGTTCAGTCAGTTCGGCAGCCCGGAGCCGCAGACCTCTGGGGACCTCCCATTTTGACCGCAGAACGCAAAATGCCCTTGGACGGATAGTGCAAAACGGCTGAGGATTGCGAATTTAGGGGGCAGGAGCCCGAGGAAGGGTGGCGGACGGGTAAGTTTATATCCGAAGGTCGCCAAGGCCTATGAAGGCCAAAATTCGCGAAATTTGAATTTCAAGGTATTTAGAGCCTGACCGGTTGCGGGGCGGGAACGAATGATGGCAAGGCAAAGGTGAATATTTATTCAATAAGCGTTGAATAAATAAACGCTCTAGCCAAGGTTCAGCAACTGTCCCGCGATGGTTAGGTGGATAGGAGGAAGTGGCAGGTATGGACATGGTATTGTTTGGAGCCGGGTGCATGATACTCGGCGGAGTGATCGGAGCGAGTGTCGGCTTGCTGATGTATGCGCTCTGGTACGTCAGAAAGAGAGGAGATCGTTATGACGAAGAATGAACTGAGAGAGCTGGAAGAAATCCGGTATATGTGGGAGATGCGGCGCTGCAAGTGCTTCCTGAAAGAATGGCCAAGGATCATGAGGGCGAGAAAGACGCGCGAGGAGTCCTGGGGGATATCTCCCAATGGGCTTGGGAGGCGCAACTGCCGTTGGCGCAAGCTGGTGCGTACGACTATGTGGTGGAATCGCCGTAAGTGGGGAAAATGGAGGAAAGAGCATGGCAATCAACAGTAAGGCAAAGGGGAAACGAGGCGAGCTCGCATGGTGCCGTTTCTGCGGAGGATTCGGGTATACCGTCCGCCGCACGGCGCAGTTTTGCGGCAATAATGAGGCTGGGGCTGCGGACTGCATCGGTATACGCGGAATCCATCAGGAGGTCAAGTTTGTCGAGCATCTGAACATCCAAGACGCCATGGATCAGAGCATCCGCGATGCCCGGAAGGCGATGAAGGATGAGGTGCCGATCGTGGCACATAAGCGCAGCAACTGCGAGTGGCTTGTCACAATGCGTGCTTGTGATTTCCTGAAGCTCTATAAAGATAGAGAGTCGGAGCTCGTACTGCAGGACCTCGCGGCTACGAAATGTCGGGAAGAAATAAGAAAGGTGAAAGAGAAATGATCGTAATCAAAACAGAAACAGGATCCATCATCACGGATCCGAAGGAAATCAGCGTGGGGCAGGATCTGGAAGGGGACTACTACGTGATTGCGGATCTGTCGGATTCGGATCGCGTGAAGCCGATCAAGCTGACGGCGCTGCCGCATGACAAGGAAGCGCTCTCCCAGGTAGTAGATGACATGTACAACTATATCGAGGTGGGGCTGGGACAAGGACAGTGCAGGAACGTATGCCTCGAGATGAGCCAAATCGTCAAACTGCGGTGCGATACGCATTAGCGGCAAGTAAAACACGTCTATTCACAAGTTATTCACAGTAAGGAGATATCATGAAGGACATCGGGCAGCTAATGCGAGAGAAACGGGAAGCGTGGGAGCTGGCTCTGGAGCGTTATCAGCAGCTGCTCGCTCTGGAAGCGACCGGCAACATCAAGAGCCCGCCCATGTCCGGCATGCCCTCCGGAGGAGGGGATGGAGATAAGACCTATAAGCTCTTAGATGACATCGAACGTGCAAGGCAGCGCGCCGCATCCCTTCGGAAGGACTACATGCTAGCCCGGAATGTGCTGCTCGCACGGCTTCGCCGAGAGTTCAAGGATCCGCGTGATTTCAAAATCATATGGCAGTATGTCGTAGAGGGAGAAAGCGCGCAGAACGTCAGTCGGTGGAATGATACTAGTGTGAATAACGTGTACAAACTCAAATCCAAATATAAAAAAGTGCTTGAGGCAGAAAAATATTTGTGATATGATATATTCAGCGAAAGCTATAGAGAGCTGTCGATCTCACTATAGTTTTCCTCCTTATTACATCTCTTTGAGTTGTGCCGGAAGAAGGATCGGAATGGATGAGCCGATCCTTTTTTCGTGCTTTTTTATAGGGAGATCACGATGGATTACAAAACTAATGCGGAACCGAGAACGGTCGCGCCGGATGGTGCGGCTGTTTTTTGTCGATACGATGAGCTGGTAGCAGTATCTGCCTTGAAGCCCAATCCTGGAAACCCCAACCAGCACAGCGATGGGCAGATAGAGCTTCTCGCAAAAATCATCAAGAGCACGGGCTGGAGAGCACCGATCACCGTATCCAAGCGGAGCGGCCTTATTACAAAGGGCCATGGGCGACGGATGGCTGCCATGCGCGCTGGTCTCAAATATGCGCCGGTTGAATATCAGGACTATGCGAGCGAGGAAGAAGAACACGCTGACCTCTTAGCAGATA
This sequence comes from Dialister sp. CAG:486, assembly GCA_000434475.1. Taxonomy (GTDB): domain Bacteria; phylum Bacillota; class Negativicutes; order Veillonellales; family Dialisteraceae; genus Dialister. Next base: position 31,684 of record FR879520.1, on the reverse strand, counting down.
ACCGCATCGCCGAGCTGGCGAACATGGACGAGGACAAGCTGACCGCCATGCTGAAAGAGATGCAAGACATGGCTGACGATTTCGACATGGATCTAACTGGCTATGACGAGGCGGCTCTGGCTGAGCTCCTGGAGGAGGGAGCAACAGCGGACGATACGACGGACAGCGACGTCCCTGAAAGTGAAGGGCCTGTGTTCACGAAACGAGGAGACCTGTGGTTCCTTGGAGGACATCGCCTTCTGTGCGGAGACTCTACCAATGCAAGCGAGGTTGAGACGTTAATGGGCGGGGACCAGGCCGACCTCTACCTGACGGATCCGCCGTACAATGTAGCTTACGTCGGTAAAACAAAGGATGCGTTAACCATCCAGAATGACAAAATGGCTGACGGAGACTTTAGACAGTTTCTCGTTGATGCATTCTCTGCTGCGGACGCGGTCATGAAGCAGGGGGCTGCCTTCTATATCTGGCATGCTGATAGCGAGGGGTTCAATTTCAGGGGCGCGTGCGATGATATCGGATGGAAGGTTCGCGAATGTCTTATCTGGAACAAGAACACCATGGTGCTTGGCCGCCAGGACTACCAGTGGAAGCATGAGCCATGCCTCTATGGGTGGAAGGCCGGAGCTAGCCATAATTGGTATAGCGATCGCTCCCAGACGACCGTGATCGACATGGACAAGCCGAGCCGGAGTGCGGATCATCCGACCATGAAGCCGGTGCCGCTCTTTGCCTACGAAATTCAGAACAGCACAAAGGCGGGGGATATCGTACTCGACTCCTTCGGTGGCAGCGGAACAACGCTTATCGCCTGCGAGCAGATGAATCGCATGGATCGCCTAATGGAGCTGGATCCGAAATATTGCGACGTAATTATTCGGCGATACCTCAAAGAAGATGGAGTGGCACAGTCCGACGTGTATGTGGAAAGAGATGGCCGGCGTATGAGCTTAGAGGAAGCATTAGAACAGGCCGGAGCGGTCTTATAGTGAGGAGGTGCCCCGGGGATGCGAAAGAAAACTGAATTGGCGTGGGAGCGTCAGCCCGGGGAAAGTGAAGAAGCCTACGAGGCGTTCACTGACTACTATAAGAATCCGAAACGCAGCCAGAAGAAGACCGCGAAGGCCGTCGGGAAGTCGGAAGCGCTGATCTATAGATGGAGCGTCCGATGGCATTGGAGCGAGCGAGCCCGGGAGTATGATAATGCTCTGGTTCGCGAGGACTATCTAGCGACTATCGACGAGATTCGCAAGATGAACCGTAAACAGGCGGTCATTGGCGTTCTACTGCAGACCAAGGGCGTTGCTGCTTTACAGAAACTGAAGCCAGAGAAGCTGAACGCGAAAGAATTGATCCAATTTTTGATTCAGGGGACGAACATCGAGCGCCGAGCTCGCTTGTCGGATGTGTCTATCCAAAACAAGAAGAAGGCGCAGGAGGAGAGCAGTACTGAGTACGCGGATGACGGACTTTCTGCGGCACTGGAAACGGCAGCGAAGAAAGTGTGGAAGCAATGAGGACGATCATACAGCCGGTGATCCGGTTCGAGAAATTCTCCTTGAAGCAGCTGAAGGCTTTCACCTGGTGGTGCAAGGAGTCACCCTATAGCGAATACAACGGCATCATAGCCGACGGATCGATCCGTGCGGGCAAGACGGTCGCCATGGCTATTAGCTATATACTGTGGGCCATGGCCACCTATGACCGGCAGAATTTTGCCATGTGCGGCAAGACTGTCGGTGCATTCCGCCGCAACGTATGGAACTGGCTGAAGCCTGTACTGCAGGCGCGGCACTACACAATCAGTGAATCACACTCCAGCAATACGATCATTTTAGATGACGGGAAGCGCGTGAACTATTTCTACATCTTCGGCGGCCGCGATGAATCTTCGCAGGATCTGATTCAGGGCATGACGCTTGCGGGCGTCTACTGCGACGAGGTCGCGCTGATGCCGGAGTCCTTCGTCAATCAAGCGACCGGTCGCTGCAGCATCCCCGGGGCTAAGATATGGTTCAACTGCAACCCGGAGAGCCCGATGCATTGGTTTCTGAAGAACTGGATCGAGAAGCAGGAAGAGAAGCGGATGCTTCACCTGCATTTCACAATGGAGGATAACCCATCGCTCACGCCTGCCGTGCGGCATCGTTACGAGACGCAGTATGGCAAGGGCGGAGTGTTCTACGAGCGCTTCATCCTTGGCCTGTGGGTGATGGCCCAGGGGGCGATCTACAAGGACGCATGGAGTGATGAGCTCTATATTGACAAGGAGAAGCGGGACTGGATCTATTTGAACCGTCGCCGTTTCCGCAGGTATATCGCGATTGACTATGGCACGGTAAATCCGATGGTGTTCCTAGACATCTGGGACGACGGGGACACATCCTACGTGCTTCGCGAGTACTACTGGAACAGCAGGGAGGATGGAAAGTATGAGAAAGACAACAGTCAGTACGGCGATGACCTCATGGCTTTCGTGGGGGATATTGATTACCCTCCTTCTGCTGTCATTGTCGATCCGTCGGCCGAATCCTTCAAAATCGAGATGCGGAACCGCGGCCTTCGTTCAAAGGCGACTGTCGATACCATCAACGCAGATAACAGCGTGCTCGAAGGCATCCGCTCCGTCAATAAGCTATTGACACGCAGGAAGATCCGTTTCTATCGGCCGGATTGCCCCATGACCATCCAAGAAATGACATCCTACTGCTGGGACGATAAAGCCATCCAGCAGAGCGGCAAGGAACGGCCGTTGAAGGTCAGGGATCACGCGCCGGATGCATTAAGGTATTTCGTAAACACTATTATTCGTTCAAGGAGGCTTGCTCATGCGTAAGCATCGGGGAAAAAGAATCACACCGGTTAAGCCGCAGGCCATCAAAGCGAGCGCCCGGGATGCCTTCAGCAATGTGCTGGCGCGTCTGGGGACGGGGACGCCTAACCTCATGGAAGGGACGACCTACTCTCTCAACCGGCTCACGCGCGACTACGGCCTGCTGAATGCCCTGTACCGTGAGCACTGGATCATCCGGCAGATCATCGATATCATTCCGTCGGACATGCTGAAGAACTGGATCACGCTCACGACAGAGGTCAGTCCGAATCTGCTGAAGAAGGTCGATCTGGAACTGCGCAAGACGCAGCTGATCCAAAAACTGAAGCAGGGACTCCAATGGGGACGCCTCTTCGGCGGGGCGATCGGTCTCATGATCATCAAAGGGCAGGGCTATGACCTGTCCAAGCCGCTCGACCTTCGCCTTATGGTGCCTGGGGATTTCTGCGGGCTCATGGTATTTGATCGGTGGAACAGTGTAGACCCATCCATCGAGCTGGTAGAAGATGTCACGGATCCGGAATTCGGACTGCCGGACTATTACACCATCACTGATAACACCAATGGCGCCATGTACAAAGTACACCACAGCCGTCTCCTGCGCTTTACCGGGGACGACCTGCCCTACTGGGAATCACAGGCCGAGCAGCAGTGGGGAGCTTCCGTCATTGAGTCCATCTTTGATGAGCTGAAAAAGCGCGACAATGTATCATGGAACATCGCCCAGCTGACCTTCATGGCAAGCCTGCGTGTGTTGAAGATGGCTGATATGGGGCAAATGCTCTCGGCTACGGACGAGCAGACCAAGGCGGAGCTCTATCGCACCATTCAGGCGCAGAATTGGCTCATGTCTAACATGGGCATGCAGATCATCGATGCCGGGGACGATATGCAGAGCCACCAGTACACATTCGGCGGCATCTCTGACACATACAAGCAATTCATGATGGACGTTGCAGGGGCTGCCCGCATCCCGGCGACAAAGCTCTTCGGTCGATCGCCGGAGGGCATGAATGCCACGGGTGAAAGCGACCTTCGCAACTACTACGATATGATCGCGCAGGAGCAGGAAGCGAAGCTCCGCCCGATCCTGAACAAGCTGCTGCCGGTGCTGTGTATGTCCGTCTTCGGTGCCGTGCCGGATGACCTAGACTTTGAATTCGATCCCGTATCCGAGCCATCGGATCAGGAGCGGGCCGATCTTGCCAAGTGCGGCACAGATAACATTGTCACGGCATACAACGCCGGCCTCATTAGCCAGCGCACTGCGCTTCGAGAAATGAAGCAGCAGAGCAGCCGTACCGGTACATGGACGAACATCACCGACGAGGAAATCATGAATGCGTCGGACGAAATCGAGCAGCAGGGCGAGATGGGAGGATTCCCTGGCATGGGCGGCGAGGAAGACGGCGCTGGAGGCCCGGATTTGCCCCATGCAGGCCGCGGCGGGGAGGTGGGCGATAAACCACCCGAGGCACCCGGAAAGCCGCCACAGGCTCCAAAGGAGGCGCACGACAGCTTCCCTTTTTACCATACCGCCAGCGATGACTTGGATGCGAACGGGGACAATCACGATCCATCGAACGGTCGCTTCGCCCCGAAGGGAACTGGCGGTGGCAAGAAGGCTCTAAATGACTTGAAACACACCGGACGTCGTGCTAAGCTATCACCAAGTGGAGCGAATAGCATATCGGTTAAAGCCTTTGGAAACAAGCGAGACCATATCATTCACGTGAATAAGCACTTAAAGGTAGAACCTGAATTTAAAGGTATGACCGAGGAGCAGTACGTGAGTGAAGGAGTCAAGCTGCTAGAGTCACCGATTGGGGACAGGATAGAAGGCTACAGGGACGGATTGGGAAATATAGTCCGGTATGACAGGAGAAGAAACTGGCTGGCTATTGGGAACGATGGTGGACTACTTACCTTTTACGCTCCACATGAAGGGCATAAATTTTATTTAGGTCTACGAGCGGAGGCAAAGAAAAATGGAGCCAAATTTAGGTAAATGTCCTGTTTGCGGGAACGATGACGAGTACGTAACTCGCCCCTATTCTATCTGTGAAATATGCGGGTGGGAAAGAGAGCCAGCTCAAGAAAGTAATCCAGACTTATCTGGTGGTGCTAATCGCCTATCCTTAAATGAAGCAAAAAAGGAGTGGAAGGAAGGGCGCACTGTTTGGTAATTAAAGTAAAGAGAATTTCGCAAGACCGCAGTCGCGGCCTTTTTTAGTGCCAAAATATAACTGGATTTATAGCTACTGCAGAGCTATTATGTGTCACGCAACGAAAAGTAGCGTGATAAAAGGAGGATAAGTATGGACCAGACAAAAAACAACCTGGATCGAATCCGGGCCTTCGATGCGGAGGAAGGCGAGTGGCGTACCATCAACGGTGCGCATGTACTGATTAAAAACGGCCGCATTGCCGGAGGCGCTGGCGGGGCACTGAACGGGCAGCCATTTCGCGGTGGTTCTCTGAAGAAGATGCAGTCGGGTAGTAAAGGCATGGAAAGCGGTGCTTATGGGAGAAGGCTGAAGTCCCAGGCGAAAGAAGTGGGGGAGAAGAATCGGGCGGCTATTGCAAGGGCCAACGCAAAACACGACCGCAACAGAAATGAAAGACTTAAACAGATGGGGAATTTAATGGGGGAGGCTTCCAAGTTGCCGGACCATAGCCCGCTCGAAGCAAGATACAGAAATGCATATGAGGCATTGGCAAGAGAAGACCAGCGGGAAGGTAGGGCAACGGCAGCTACTACCAACGCACTGACTCAGGAAATGTTTGATTTAGAAGGGAAAGCAGCTCGCCATGAATCCAACCGCGGAGAGGTAGCAAGTCGTGCGCAGCGTGCTCTCGAGA
>FR879520.1:22401-25946 GCA_000434475.1 Dialister sp. CAG:486 | reverse complement strand
TCGGAAGAGCCGTGAGGATGAGCGGGGCGGATCTACCTCGCCGCAGCGGAGTGCCGCATATAATACTGGAAAGAAACGTGCCCTCGAACACATTAAGCAATTGACAAATAATGGGCTTGAAGATCCAGAAGCGCTCGCGGCTGCTAAGGAGGAAGCCTCAAGCTATGTAAAAAAATGGCGAGACATCTCAAAAAGGAACCCCGGAGGCGAGACGGCAGAGAAACAGCTTGGGTGGTATGAGACGCTCGAAAAAGGGTGGGGCGACATGCTGAATTCTGTGAATAGATCCAAGAGTCGTGGGGCAGAGCGGGGCGGCACGTCTGCGCCGCAGCAGAGTGCCCCGCATGCGACAAAACTCGGACGCATGCAGCCGGGTTCTACGGCGGTCAATGCAGGCAAGGAGGCCAAGCGTCTCGACCATAATGCTCGGGTGTATCACCGGACAGCTCGGAGAGCAAGAGAGGCATATAATGCAAAAATGGATAAGGCTGGAGGCGAGCCAAATGCGATCGAGCAGAAAAAGAATGCCTATAAAGCGAAGTCCGATGCGAATGTCATCCGGCGTGACCAGGCTGCCGCAAGTGCCAAGGGACGGCTGTCCAAGTTGAGACAGCTCGCCAATTCCCTCAAGGCGCGTAACCCTAATGCATTCAAAGGCTAAGGAGAAAAGTTGTATACAGATAGATTCAAGCCGCGGCGATCGGTAGAGAAACGATATGCTGCGGCGATCAACCGGATCATGGAAGGACTGCGAAGGCGACTCACGGGTGCCAGCAGTCCTTTTCAAATGCTCCAGGTGCTACGCGGCTTCGCGAGGTCGCCGACTCTGGATAAGGCCGCCCGCGAGGCAGCGGGATCTATGGCCACCAGTCTCTTCCACGATGGGGCACGGAGCTGGCGTGAGGCCGCCAGACGCGGATCCCGGGGCAGGGCTATATATTTACTCCTGAAGAAGGAGCGAGCCCACAGGAGCGAAATCAGCGCGATCGTGGAGCAAAATTCCAAGCTCATAAAGTCCATGACATCGAGGGTGGCAAGCAAGGTCGCCCACGAGATGGACAAAGGGCAGATGGAAGGGAAGCGGCCGGAGGAGCTCATGCATCAGGTGCTGGCGCGTTGGCCACAGCTGACGAGGGCGCATGCGCTTCTCATTGCCAGAACGGAGTCCTCGAAGGCGACCACTGCCTTGACGCGAGTCCGGGCAGAAAGCGCGGGGCTTTCGTGGTATATCTGGAAGACGAGCAAGGATGCCCGGGTGCGAAGCTCGCATAGTCACATGGATGACGTTATCTGCAGCTGGAAAGACCCTCCGTCCCCAGAGAAGCTCCTTCACCAGAAGGACTATGGGCATTATGCTCCGGGGGAGATATTCAACTGCCGCTGCTATCCAGCTCCTCTCCTGGACTATAATGACGTGTCGTGGCCGCATAAGGTCTACATGAACGGCCGCATCCGTATGATGACGCTGGCGGCATTCAAAAAACTGAATGGAGGAGGCAGCCTATGAGGGCATACTTCGGGAGCCGTATCTCCGACCATATGATTCGCACACCGGAAGGGTATCTGGTATGCAAGGATGTGCCAATCGCGCGCACCGGCATCCAGAATTACCGCGGTATGGAATTTGGCGGGACGGATCCCAATAAAATCTATAACATAGAGCGCCCGGAAGCTGAGGTGTTCAGCAAGGCCGCGCTCGCATCATTTGAAGGCAAGCCCGTGGTGGATGAACACCCGACAGAAGATGTGAAACCCGGGAATGTGCTTCAGTATTTGAAGGGCACCTGCCGCAACGTACACCGCGGCGAGGGTGCCCTTTCTGATTGCATCGTTGCCGACCTCATTATCTACGACGACGATCTGATCAGAAAGATCGAGGATGGAAAGCGCGACGTGTCCTGCGGGTATGACTGCCTGTGGGATCCGAAAGACAGAGACACCTACGTGCAGCGGGAGATCCGCGGCAATCATGTGGCTGTCGTCAATCGCGGTCGCGCTGGCCATAGAGTTTCTATTCGTGATTCCAAAGGAGGAATGAAGAGAATGAGTACAAAAAAGAACAGCCTCTGGGGCCGTGTGCTGGCGGCCTTCGCTAAAGACGAAGACACCACCCCGGAAGACTTGGAAGCAGCGTCCAAGCTGAACCCGAAGGTGCAGGACGAGGATCCTGAACCACAGCCCAAGGATCCAGAACCTCAGCGCACGCCTGCGTATGATGCTCTGGATGCACGCCTCCGTCGTATCGAGGATGCGCTGGACGCTCTGGCAGCGGAACCGGAACCAGAGGATAAGTACGAGAATCCGCGATCGGCAGAAGATGATGGTGAGGATTATCCAGATAATCCGGACGATGAACCGACAGCACTGGATGCTCTTGAAGGGGAGCTGACAGGGGAGAGGAACCCAGAAGGCGCCGAGGATGATGGCGAAGAAGACGTGCCGGCTGAAGAAATCAACGCAGCACACGGCGAGGAAACCGAGGATGATGCAGACTGCATTGATCCCGGAGATGAAGACGATGACGCACAGGCTGCCAGAGACGCAGCGCTGGATATCATCGACGGGCTGAAGCCGGTCATTGCAAAGCTCCCTTACCGTCAGCGCCAGAGAGCGGCCGATTCTATGGCCATGCTGCTCCGTGCTAACCTTCCGGACAGACAGTATGCCGGCCTCATGCATGCGCAGCAGAATGGACACAGCGCTCGCGATTCGGATCCGATTATGGATGATGAAGAGTACGGCCGCATGATCCGCGACAAGTATAATCCGCATTATAAGAAAGACTAAGGAGGACATCACCATGAGTGGTAAAGCTATTGGTATTTCCATGAATTATGGGTTCCCGGGCACCTACGCCCGCACCCCTGACCTGATCACTACGTCCCGCCAGCTGAAGGCAGGCTCTGCCGACGTGCCGTTCGGTGCTTGCCTGCAGGCGAATGATGACAACACCTACTCCCCTATCGGCGCCGATTTTACGGCGGACAAATTCGGAGGGGTGGCGCTTCGCGTCATCAAACAGGCGGTGGCCTATGATGATCAGAATCACACCGCATATCATGCAAAGGACATGATCAATGCCCTGAACCGCGGTGCCGTCGTCGTGACCTGCAACAATGGCACTCCGGCCGCTGGCGGCAAGGTATACGTCCGGATCAAGAAGAACACCTCCGTCGTGGATGGTGTGATCGGCGGATTCGAAGCGGCGGCAGATGGTGAAAACTCCATCCTGCTTCCGAATGTCCAGTGGACGAACGGCTATGTAGACGCGAACGGCGTGGCAGAAATCACCATTCTGACCCGTGCGAACGCCTGATTTTTCAAAGGAGGATAATTGATTATGGGTAATGGGGTTTCTTTTTTCACTCCGAATAAGGAAATGGCCGGCCGTGCCAGCATGGCCATGATGCAGGGCGGCCGTCAGGTATACGGAATGCCGGGCGCTTTCTACGGGAAAGGCTTTGACTCTGCCGTGGCTTCTGGTATGGCTTACATCACCGGCGAGCTCGAAAAGATGGATCCGAAGGTGCGTGAACCGCTCACCA
>FR879520.1:0-22370 GCA_000434475.1 Dialister sp. CAG:486 | reverse complement strand
GAACCGCTCACCAGTGTCACCTGGCAGCGAGACATGGTGGCCAAGACAGGCGGCGGATGGGTAGAATACACCTCCACCTACAACGTAGATTATGGAACCACGGGACCGAATGACCTCTCTATCGTAGGCACCGCGTCCAACACGATCCCCGTCATGCAGGTCAGCACAGAAAAGAATCTGTACAAGGTATTCACCTGGATGCACATGATGCGCATTAACTTCGTGGATATGGCGAAAGCCAAGCAGATCGGCCGCAGCCTTGAGGATATGCTGAATAAGGGCATCCGCCTCAACTACAACAAGTCTCTGGACATGAACGTCTACAAAGGCTTCGAGAAGCTCGGCACCACAGGCCTCGTAAACGATCCGAATGTCGTGGTCGCAACCGCAGACAATGGTGCATCCGGAAAGGCGACATGGAAGGATAAGACTCCGGATGAAATCTTGGACGATATCAACCAGGCAATCACCGCAGCATGGGTGGCATCCGAATACGACCTTGACGGTATGCCGAATCACATCCTGATCCCGCCGCAGCAGTACACCCTGCTCGTGACACGCAAGGTTTCTGAAGCCGGCAACTGCTCTCTGCTGGAATACCTGATGAACAATAATATCGCTAAGAATCAGGGACGCTCGATTTCCATCTATCCATCCCGTTGGTGCATCAAGGCCGGCGCTGGGCAGACCGATCGCATGGTAGCGTATGTGAATGATGAGGACAAGGTCAACTTCGACATTACTGTTCCGATCACACGCGCCATGTCCTCCCCGAACCTTTCTGCAGCTGCCTACGATACTCTCTACGCAGCGCAGATTGGTCAGGTGAAGTTCAACTACTACCAGCCGGTCCGTTACATCGACGGCATCTGAGTTCTAATCCCGGAGGAAACCATGCTTATTATTTCCAAGAGAAAGTTCATGTTCAAAAACGTCATCGGTGGTTCCTTCATCACCAAGGGAGGCGGCATTCTGGAAGAAGCGCCGGACTGGATCCGCGAAACCATCCTCTATGACCTCGCCCTTTCTGATGGAGACATCATCGAGGTCAAGGGAAACGGCAGCGACAAAGATGCCGAAGTGGCTGTAGCGAAGGCCAAAAGAACACGCGCCAAGAAAGCTGAGGAATCCGCTGAAGGCTAACCTGCAGAATAGAGGTGACTGTCAATGATTGGGATCGTTTCGCAGGCTTCGAACATTAAGAAAGAAGAACATCCGGAGTACACCAAGGAGTCATTTCTTCTGTTGTACCCGCAATTCAGAGGCGCGATTCCGGATGCGGCGCTGGACATGTACGTAGACCTCGGGCTGTCCTGCGTCAATTACAAGCGCTTCAACCGGATGTGGAAGGCGGCGATTGGTTTATTCATCGCCCACTTCTGCACTCTGTACCTGCAGTCTATGCAGCCGGAAGGGACGGACGCCTCGCAGGTGCTGGCATCTGCATCCTCAGCCGGTATGGTCACCAGCGAGAGCGCTGACGGCGTATCCTACTCCAGGGACGAATCGGCACTCAATGACCTGAATGGCTGGGCTGCATTCAAGATGACGACGTTCGGCGTGCAGTTCGCCACCATGGCGAAACTCGTAGGGAGAGGCGGGATGTATGTATGGTGAATGCGAAAGTGGAACACAAGGAGTACAACGGCGGCATTGCCGGGCTCTTTTCCCGTCTGCGCGGCCTACAGAAACGGCATATCTATGTCGGTATTCCGCAGGCAGCGAACAGCCGTAAAGGTGGGGAGATCGGCAATGCGGATCTCCTCTACATTCACACCCACGGCATCCGCCGGCGCCCTATGATCGAAGAGATGGATCAGAACATGGCTCGGGGGCTCAAGTATTCCGCAGCCTTTTCCCTATACATCCAGTCTCATGGCTCGCCTCTCTGGCACTCGCCGCCTCGCCCGGTCATTGAACCGGCGCTTGCGGCCAACAAGGTCAGGATCGCAGCCGAATTTAAAAAGATATATCAGGCCACGGCATCCGCCGATGGCGATGGGGTGGAGCGTGCCATTACACGGACGGGACTTCTCGCGCAGAATGTATGCCGCGAGTGGTTCGATGATCCGAGAAATAACTGGCCAGCCAATTCGCCCGTCACCATTGCAAAAAAGAAGAGCGATAAGCCTTTGATTGATACCGGCGCGATGAGAAAGGCCATTACCTATGTGGTTAGGAGTGATTGACTATGATTAACCTGGCCACAGTGATACACTCGCCGATGCTCTCGCATGGCATCACTATCAAGCGGTCCTCCGGCATGTGGGAAGATGGGGATTTCGTCTCTGACACGACTCCCCCATCGACCCTTCATTTACGCGGAATCGTAACGGTAGCAAGTGCCCGAGACCTCAGCATGGTTCCGGAAGGCGACCGGCAGTCTGGCGCCATGAAGGTGCTGACGACGGAGCGCCTGTACGTAACGGGTGAGATCAATGATTCTTCGAATTTCTCTGATATCCTAGTATGGCGCGGAGAGGAGTACCGTATCTATTCGGTGACGCCTGACGCAGACTATGGGTTCTATCGATCGATCGCTATGAGAGTACTTGGGGAGGTGCCTGATGCCTAACCTTACACGGAAGGAAATCATGCGGCTATTCTACAGAGCGACCATGGCCGCGATCGGGGAGGATCCGGATAAAAAGTACAGGACCTTAAAGCCACCTGTTCGTCTGACTTACAGCACCTTTGGGAAGCCAGACTGGACAGTGAACGATGATGTCATTTTTATTACGTTCCATGATGCGGGCGGTGATGAGACCACCCAGCCGATCCATGAAGTATGGGAAGACGCTGGGCGTGATCTCATCTGCCGGCATTATATGAACCGTGTGCTGCAGATTTCTTTCACGGCCTATGGGCCGAATGGATACGATCATCTTCTGGAAGTCAAACATGCCTTCCTTGACGGCTCCGACGTACTGCGGAAAGCCGGCATCATGATCATCCCATCTGCAGAGACACCGCAGTACGTTCCCGAGAATTACCAAAACATGTGGTGGGACAGGGCAGACCTAACACTCCGCTTCAACTACCTCATGCGTTGGGATGAGGACGTGAAGGCCATCGAGAAGGTGCCGGTGACTATCCACGCCAATCCGCCCGGCGAATCGCACCGCGTCCAGACGGACAGCGGAATTATAATAAAGAAAGGATAAAACATGCAGCTTGATTTAAAAACAATCGTCAATGTGCAGGTCAATCTGGCCTCTCGCTCGGCTGCCAGAAAAGGTTTCAATGTGGCGCTGATCCTTGGCCCTAGCACGGCCATCAGTACAGGCGAACGCGTCAAAATCTACACCAGCGTTTCCGCCATGCTGCAGGATGGATTCACTACGGATAACCCGGAATACACGGCAGCGTCGCTGTATTTCTCCGCGACATCCGGCCCGACCAAGCTGGCCGTCGGGGTGAAGGGTGAAGAAGAATCGTTCCTCGCTGCAGCTAAGGCCTGCCGGGAAAAGAATGGGGAATGGTATGTACTGATTCCGCTCGAAGCCAAAGACGCTGATATCCTTCAGCTGGCAGAATGGGCAGAGGCAGCCAGCCCGGACACACTCCTCGCCTATACCACTTCCGATGATTCGAATCTCTCGAACACAGTAACAGGCGACGTGGGCGAGCAGACTGACGCCATCTTTAAGCGCCTGAAATCGAAGAATTACAGACGCTCCTTCGGTATGTACAGCGGCACCAGTCATGCCGTCGCTGCCGTCATGGGCTATGCAATGGGACAGAACACCGGTCTCAACAATTCCGCGTTCACGCTCGCCTACAAGAAACTGCCCGGCGTATCGACGGACGACCTGTCCGAAACTCAGGTACTGTATGTGTGCGGGGATAGCGAGACTGCAGGAGTGAACGGCAATGTGTATGTGCGCCGCTCGGATGCCTACGACGTCCTGCAGGAAGGATGCATGGCGGATGGTACATACTTCGACGAAGTCCTGAACCTCGACATGCTGAAGAATGAAATCGTGCTGTCGGTCATGGATCTCCTGACCAGCCAGCCGAAGATTCCTGATACGGAGCCCGGCGTAAACAGCATCGTGGCTGTCATCAATACCGCTTGCGAAAAATTCGTCAATTCCGGATTCATAGCACCAGGCGTATGGAATGGCGGCACTGTGCTCACCCTGAAGAATGGCACCACGCTCGATGCAGGCTATATCGTCCTCTCCGAGCCGGTTGCCGACCAGTCTCAGGCCGATCGCGATGCGCGCAAGGCGCCTCCGATCTACGTATGCATCAAGACTGCCGGCGCTATTCATTATGTGACCATTGCGGTCAACGTCAATCGCTAGGGAGGTGAAAAAGTATGAATGGAGCTTTATCTACCTACTCTTTCTCGGATGTGGTCGGTTCGATCCATTGCGGTTTAATGGAGGACTACGTATTTACCGGGAAAGGCGTTGGATCGATTACGATCTCAAAATCAACGGAGCGCACCACGCATGACATTGCGGCCGACGGATCGGTCATGGTATCTAAGGTGCCAGGCAATAACGGGACTGTAACTATTGAGGTGCAGCAGACCAGTCCGCTTAATAAATGGCTGAACGGATGGTTCCAGAAATTATGGAATTCTCCCACCTCCAAGTGGGCCAGCACCACCATCTTGATCCGAAACGGACATCTAGGGAATACCCACGTCTGCGTCGGCGTGTCTCCTTCCAAAGAACCTGACACGCCTTATCAGTCGCAGGGCGGCCGCGTGACGTGGCAGCTCATGTGCGCAGATATCGTGAATAACCCGATCTAATGTGAAGCATTTTTTATACCGGAGGAACCATAATGCTGAAACAGAAGACAAAAGTGATTGAGGCGGGCGGCGCTAAATACCGCCTGGGGAAGATGGATGCCCGTTCGGCATCCTATCTGGCCATGAAAGCGGCGGCGGTGATCGCGCCGGCCCTTTCTACCATCAAGAGCATGAATAAGCAGGATGCCATCACGGCGGCGGCCAATGCGCTGCCCTCTATGCCCCGCGAGGAATTCGATGAAATCCAGACCATGCTGCTCCGCACCGTCGTGAAGCTGGTAGAGACGAATGGTGTGGATATGCCGGTGCCGGTCATCAAGGCGGACGGATCGTTTACTGATGAGGATCTCTGCTATGACGCTCCGACAGTCATGCAGCTCTCGGTACAGGCGCTGATGTTCAACATCGGCGATTTTTTTCAAGGAGCCGGCCTGATCCAGAAACCGGCCAAGTAACAATGCCCTTTGAACCATATGTCTATCCGACCATTGACGCCTTCGCGTATGCGCCGGTGGCCGCCGGCATGTGGCGGCAGCACGAAGTGTTTGATGGGACATATGACTTTGACGATTTACTCGACGCGCATGAAATCATGGCCGTAAAGGCCATCAATGCCAAGAGGGCCCAGGAAGCGGCAGAAAGGAGAAATCGATGAATCCAGTCGAAACGATGGGGGAATACCTGGTCAAACTGTCTGCGGACATTGATACCAATTCCTTTAATGCCGCCATGGCTGCTCTGAATCAGCTCATGAATGCCCTGAAGAACATCAAAGGCCTTGCGGCGGCTGCAGCGGCAGTGACCGGATTCGCGGCGATCGGCAAGGCGGCCATCGATACCATCAAGAGTGTGGCCGCGGCCGACATGCAGTTCAAACGGCTGGCGAATCAGATGTGGATCACCAAGGACAGCGCCAAGGCACTCTCTACTGCCATGAAGGTCATGGGGGTGTCGGAGGAAGATCTGGCATGGATCCCGGAGCTTCGCGAGCAGTTCTTCCGTTTACGAAGTGAGATGAACCAGCTGGCCACGCCGATCGATGCCGACCGGCAGCTGAAATGGATCCGAGAAATCGGATATGACATCCAGTCTCTTCAGGTGAAGCTGAAAATGCTGAAGGAGTGGGTAACCTACTACCTCATCAAATACCTGCAGCCATTCATCAAGGAATTCCAACAGTTTATACAGTGGATGAACGACAAGCTCGGGAAGAACATGCCGCAGATCGCGAAGAAAATCGCGGAGTTTTTAGGTCACGTCGTGTCCGTCGGGCTGAGTGCACTCAAAGTATTGAAGTCGGTCATCGGTTCCGTTTATCGCTTTATAGACGGCCTTCCTGCGAATGTGAAAAAGTGGGGAGCGATCTTTGCGACGGTCGGGGCCTTTATCATGGCCGGTCCTTTTGGTAAATTCCTGATCGCGATCGGCGGGGCTCTTCTGCTCCTCGAGGACTTCGTCTACTACATGAATGGGTGGAAGTCGTCTAAGACGCTCGCTCCCGTGTGGGAGAAGCTGCTGAATTTCTTAGAGGGAGATACGCTCTCCACTATCTCCGATTCCATCAAGGAAATCCTGAAAGGCATCGCGGATGGCCTCGATTACATCGTGACCAAATTCGTAGAAGGCATCGACTGGGATGGTATTCGTGAGTCCTGGTCAGACGGTCTTTCCGAGTTGAAGGACGGTGTTGGGGATTTATTCGACGCCATCGCCGACCTTTTCGACACCATCACCAAGAATACCGACGAGAAGGAGAAGTCTCGCCAGCGCTCATTCTGGACATCCATCGGAGAATTCATCTCTTGGGCATTGAAAGACCTAGGCCGCATGGCCGGGATGGTCGGGAAGCTCATCGCTTCCATTGCTCTTTGCCTTCGAGGCGATTTCGTAGGGGCGGCCAAGCTCTTAGGTGTCGTCGTTCAGTCAGCGGCCAAGAACAGCCCTTGGGGGCGCATTCTTAGTGGTGTATTTGCATCTTCTGCTGATGAGAAAGCAAATACAGCGGCCGCGATGAACATACTCACGAAGGACGGTGGGTTCACGAAAGAGGGAGCGGCCGCGGCTATCGGTAATTTCTCGGCGGAGTCGAATGTAGATCCTAACAACGTACAGAAAGGAAGCCAGGAGGAGAAGGAAATCTACTTGCGGCGCCTCCTTAATGGCGATATGAGCCGGGATGAATTTATAAACGACGGTGTCGGATTTGGCCTTGCGCAGTGGACAGATGCAGGAAGAAAGGGAGCACTCTACGATTTCGCCATCGAGCAGGGGCGGCCCATCAACGACCTGCGCCTGCAGCTGGCCTTCTTCATGAAGGAGCTTGAGGAAGATTACGGCGACCTGTACCAGGAAATGAAGACGACGGACGATGTGGACAGCATGACGCGACGGCTGCTTCATGAGTACGAAAGTCCAGAGGATCAAGGCTATGGCGTGCAGGTGGATCGCGTAAACAGGGCGCAGAATGCATACGACAACAATTTTGTAAGTACATCCTCCTTTGCAGTAAATCCAAACAGCTACGCAGCGACGGCTGGCACAGGCAGTAATGGATTCGTACAGACCGGCTATAGCGGCGGCAGCAGGATTTCATTCGGAGATATCCACGTGAATGTCACGAATAGCAATGCCTCAGCCAAGGACATCGGAAACGCAGTCGCTGATGCCATTTCTACGAGGTATCAGAGAGGGGTGCTGGTATGAATATCTTAGGATCTCTGGGAGGAGGCGCTCATCTCGGCCTTGGAAATCTGACCGGAATGACACTCGGGAACCTCAATGCGGTGCTGATCGGCGGGACAGCTACGCTGCCGTCCAAGGGAATGTTTCTTGAAGCCGCGTTTCAGGATGGGTATTTTCCCCGCCAGTGGGCGGCCGGGACGCATGAACAGGGCGAGCTCATCTACTGCAAGACGAACATCGCCGGATTTTTCTTCGATGCCGTGCTGAACGTGTCCACGGAGCATACCGCTGTCGTGACCTCGCACCCGGTGCAGACCGGGGCGAATATCTCGGATCATATGTATTTGGAACCGGTACAGATCACCATGGAAATCGGCATGAGTGACTGCATGGCATCCATGGTGCGCGGCCAGTGGGTGGGAGCCTATACGAAGTCCATCTCGGCATACCGCAAGCTCTGTGAGCTGCAGGCGGCACGTATTCCCTTCACTGTGCTGACGCGCCTCAACCAGTATCAGAATATGGTCATCCGCTCGATTTCCGTCAACGACGACGCCAGTACGCTTTACGGCCTGCGCGCCACGGTCAACCTGCAGCAGCTGATTCTGGCAAATGTGACAACGGAGAAAGTCTCTGCTCGTGAATGGACGAGTGGGGCGGGGGCGAACCGCGGAGAAGTCCAACCGACGCCGGATCCCACATCGACTATCCGAGCTATGGAAGACGCTTCGAAAGGGGGCGAGGGCTGATGGCTTACTGCAGAATACCTTTGACGTGCCAGCCGCAGTCTGTGCAGACATTCAAGCTCACTCTGGAGGGCGGCAAGCGGAACATCAACATCAAGCTCGTGCTCCGGTATATGGATCTATATGATACGTGGATCGCCGCTATCTATGACAACAGTACGGGAGACCTTTTAGTGGACATGATGCCGTTGGTGTGCGGGGTAAATCTCCTTGGCCAGTACAGGCATCTTTCTATCGGGGAGGCATACATCGTGCCTGTTTCCGACACGCTCCTCATGCAGCCGGACAACAAGACACTTGGGACGACCTTCGTTTTAATCTGGGGGGACGCATCATGAGTTTTGCGAGTGCTGCCCTTGGGGCGGCGGTAGAGACCACGCTGGCCAAGCAGTGGGGCGCGGACAAGGCGGATCCCAATGCCAAGCCGACACTGACGCGGCCTAACGGTGCTCTCTGGTTAAGAAAGTATAAGATACTGGTCACGGACAAGAATGATGAGGAAGCGCTGAATGTGTCCGACTTGCACTGCACCTTCGAGGTCCATAAGAAACGGGACCGGGGCGGGTTCTATGCCATCGTCCGCATCTATAATCTGAATGCCGACACCGAGGATAAGCTGGTCATGGAAGGCGACCGTCTGATCATCGAGGCGGGGTATCAGGCAGAGCAGACGGAGACTTCCAAAGATGAAGAGGGCAATGAAGTCAAGACGACCGTCGACCTTCAGTACGGCAAAATTTTTGACGGAAAGATCATCTGGCCATCTCGATCGCGCGATTCCAATGTAGACTACGTCCTGACGCTCATGGCCATCGATGGTGATCAGCAGCTGAACCTCAATTTCATATCCAAGACAGTGAACCGCGGACTGAATTCCCGAAAAATTATCGAGACTGTGGCGAATGACAGTGAAGAGAAGACGCCGGTGAATCAGGTATCGGATGGACTGTCGGATCAATCGCTGCCAAGGGGTAAGGTGTTCTTTGGCCGTCCCTATGACTATATACAGAATGTGTGCCGTGGAAACGCGGCCTCTTTTTATGTGGAAGACGGCAATCTGAACATCGTCCGCTTGCAGGATGTGGGAAAGGATGAAGCGATCGTCGTATCCCCGGAGACCAGGCTCATCGGCACGCCTCAGCAGGTGCAGTTTGGACTTTCCTTCCGGATCCTTTTAAATCCGGCCATTCACCTGCAGTCTCTCATCAAACTGAAAAACGTGCAGGCGAATGAGGCGAGCGTGACGCCCGGCCAGCAGCAGGCACCGCTGGATGATGAGTGGATTTACCAGGTCATGGAGCTGACGCACGTCGGGGATACCCGCGGGAATGACTGGTATACAGAAATTCAAGGAATATCCCGCTATGGGAAGGGCTCACTGGCGGCCTTATTGGGCAACAGTGGCCAGAATGGGAACGGGGTGTGATCAATGATACCTTTGACAGAGCTTTCGCCTGACAGGCGCCAGAATAGCGAAAATTTCGCCCGCGAGCGAGAGAACAATCTGCGCGTGGCGTGCCCAGGAATCATTCAGTCGTTTGATCCGAAGGAGCAGACGGTTACTGTGCAGCCAGCGATTCGCGAGAAGCGGCTGACCCCAGAAGGGGAAGAGCAGTGGGTGGATCTCCCACCACTCGTTGATGTTCCCGTGGTATTTCCGAGAGCGGGCGGCTATGCGCTTACATTCCCGGTGAAGCCGGGCGATGAATGCCTGGTCATCTTTGGCGATGCCTGCATGGATTCCTGGTGGCAGTCTGGCGGGGTGCAGAATCAGATCGACTGTCGCCGACATGATCTCTCAGACGGCTATGCCATCCCTGGTCCATGGAGTCAGCCGCGCACCATTACTGGATACAGTACCGGCTCCGTGCAGCTCCGGAATGAATCCGGATCGGCGTATGTGGAAATCGCTGGCGATACCATCAACATCGTCGGCGGCACCATCAACATCAATGGAGGGACGGTGAATATCAATTGAGTCAGGCGACACGACTGGGAGACAAAGACACAGGACATGATGCCTGCCCGCCGACGGCGCTCGTTACTGCGGCCTCGGATGTGTTCATCAATGGACGGGGAGCCGCGCGTGTAGGGGACATCTATGCACCGCATGGCTGCTCCGTGCACGCGGCGCACTCTGGGGCGATTTCTTCAGGGAGCAGATCGGTATTTATCAACGGGAAGCCGGCTGCTCGCGTGGGGGACTCCGTCTCCTGCGGCGGTACGGCTGCCGAAGGCTCTCCGAATGTGTTTATAGGAGGCTAGCTATGATTTACCGCATGTTAGACGCCGATGGTGACTACGTATTCGGGAGGAGCAAGCATGCTTATCTCGAAGGCGTGGAAGCTGTCGCACAGGCCATCAAGACACGACTCCTCCTGCTCTATGCGGAGTGGTGGGAGGATCGAGAGGACGGGCTTCCACTTTTTGAAAAGATTCTGGCATCCTCGGGCAGCCAATCCAACACAGCGGCGGTGGATTTCCTTTTCAAGGAACGCATCTCCGGGACGAAAGGTGTGCTCTCGATACTGGGCTATGATTCAAACTATGATAATGACACTCGTAAATACACGTTCCGCGCCGTGGTAGAGACCATGTACGGATCGCTCATTATATCGAACCTGGGAGGAACAGAATGAGTTACTTTACTCCTTACGTAGACGGATCCGGACTTCACCTGCCGACCTATCAGGACATTCTGGACGACATGATCGCCAGCATGAAAAAGATCTACGGATCGGATATTTACCTTGGAAACGATAGTGCGGATTATCAGTTTCTTTCCATCCTTGCGCTGAAGGTGGCTGACAGTTACCAGGCGGTGCAGTATGCTTACAATTCGAGAAGTCCGACGACTGCCGTCGGAGCGGCGCTCGACTCCGTAGTAAAGCTGAACGGCATCTACCGAAAACCTGCAGGTTTCTCGACCTGTGAACTCTACATCACGGGCACGGCCTTCACAGAAATCAAAAACGGCAGCGTAAAAGATGCCACTGGGAATGTGTGGAATCTGCCGGCGTCTGTGGTGATCGGATCTGACGGCAGCGTGCTTTCCACAGCCACATGCAGCGTGGCTGGCGCCATCACAGCACTTCCGGGCGACATCACGCAGATAAACACCCCGACCATGGGATGGAAGGCGGTTGAAAACAAAGTGTCGGCCATTCCGGGAAACGCCATTGAGACGGATGGCGAGCTTCGCAAAAGGCAGACGATTTCCGTCTCGAATCCATCGCAGACCATGCTGGCGGGGACGCTCGGGGCGCTGCGCGCACTGAAGAATGTGGCACGCGTATCGGTCTATGAGAATGACACCAACCTGTCTACCGTAGATGAAGAGAATAACCCCTTTGGCCTGCCGCCTCACTCGATCACCTGCGTGGTCGAAGGGGGCGATGACAATGAAATCGCGGAGGCGATTCTCTACCATAAGGGGATCGGCTGCTATACGAATGGTACGAAAGTGGTCAAAGTCAAAGACCAGAATGAATACATCAATACCGTCCGATTCTATCGGCCAAGCTATGTTCCGATCCATGTGCACGTGAGGATTAAAAAGTACACCGGATATATCTCCAGTCTGTCGTCGACCGTAAAAAGTGCGATTTACGAATATATTAAAGGGCTGGAAATCGGACGTGACGTGTCCATTTCTATGCTCACCGGCGTCGTTGTGAGCTGTAACCCCATCCCGAGCAAGCCGCAGTTCGGCATCTCTTCCATCACGATCGGCCGCTCGGCCGGATCCATGGCAGCGGGAGATGTAGATATCAATTACAACGAGGTGGCAAGCCCCGACTATAGTTTCATCGAGGTAGAATCATGATTACACCGACAAAGGAATACTACAGGGAGCTCATCACTTCAGAATACCGCCTTGCTCCGCGCTTCAATGACATGATACGAAAGATGGTGGACTATAACTGCGAGCTGGATACATTCATTCTGAAGGTCGTGGACATGTTCGACTTGGAAACCGCCCATGATGACCAGCTCGATATCATCGGTTACTGCGTCGGTACGTCTCGCGATCTGGACTTTGAACCAACGCCGCTGGGCCGAGGAGACATCATCTGCCCGACACCGGAAGAAATGGAAAAGGACAGCGGCGATGAATCGGTCTATACCGTGTACCCGACACCTACCCCGGTGAATATGGCGGAATCAGACTTTATTAAAGGGTATGCTCCGGCGGATATCGAAGACGCTCCCCTGATCACGGACTCCGTCTTCCGCACGATGATCAAAGCAAGAATCGTGCAGAATGTGTGGAAGGGGAACGTACTCGAGCTTTACGAAATGTGGGCAAATCTGTTTCCGGAGAATCTGGGTATACAGATCCAGGATCTGCAGGACATGTCTTACAATATCGTGCTGGTTGGTCAGTACACAGGTCTCATGCGCGAGCTCATCATGCATGGTTATATCATCCCGAAACCGGAAGGCGTCCGGATTAACGCGCTCGCATTTATCGATACAAGCGGCATGCCGATCTTCGCATACAATTACAACACGCTCAACTATAGCGGCTACAAGTCACATTGGCTGCAGGTTACGAAAACGGAGGGGTAATGAATGGCCAAATCTAATTTTAAGGTATTTGCTGAAGGGGTCGCCCCCGAAAATATCCAGTCAGACAATGAATACGAGACAGACACACAACGCGTCTCCGGCGTGGTGCCTGGCATTGCTGTTCCTTCACTTCACAACAAGATTTATAAGCAGGCGACGATCATGGCTGCGGCCATAGCGCAAGTCATCGTACAGGCGGGGCTTGATGCGATGGATGATGATTATACTGGTCTTGTTGCGAATCTCCGTAAGACCTTCGCAGGATCGGTGAATGGCATCAAACCGGACGCGCAGGGGAATATAGACCTTACGTCCGTCATTGAGAACATCCGGCGAATGACCTATCCAAGGATTGGCGACGTCATTATGACGAAGAATCCCGAAAACCCATCCGTTAAATACACCGGCACGACATGGGAACTTCTCGAAGAAAAGACCTTTGTTATGGCCGCTGGGAATACGGCCAAAGTCGGAGAAAAGGGCGGGAGCAATACCCACGCAAGTACCGTGGACGAGATGCCATCCCATACACATGGATACACCATGGGCGAAGCTGGCGGGCATGACCACGATCGAGGAAACATGGAGATTACAGGGGAGTTTAACGCTGATGACTCAGCATTTGGACGACATGCGGACAGAACACCCACCTCAGGCGCTTTTGCCGAGGGCCGACGCGTTAACTTAGATCAAGAATCAAACGGCGGTGGTGGTGCTCGTATGCGTTTCGTGGCTTCCCGTGCCTGGACTGGCCGCACCTCTTACGTCGCGGCACACAAGCATGCTCTCTCGATCAATGCCACAGGCAGTGGACAGGCGTGGGACAGTCGTCCGAAGTACATTGCATTATACATTTGGATTCGCACCGCATAAGGAGGACATATGGCAATAGAAACGAATGCGCGCATAGAATTTTCCGTTGCCTCTGTAGAGGAGTGGGAAAAAGTAAACCCCAAGCTCCATCAGGGCGAGCCGGTCTTTGCCAAGAAACCGAGCGGCAAGTACATTCTGAAGGTCGGCGCGCCCGGCGGAAGCACGTATAAGAATGCCGTCACTGTCTGGGATCAGGATGACGCCGAGGCAAAAATGACAAACACACAGACCGCAGCTACGCAGGCGCTCGCTTCCAAGAATGCGGCGTCCGAGAGTGCGAGTGCAGCCAAGGCGAGCGAGAATGCGGCGGCCGCCTCCAAGAGCGCAGCGGCGACAAGCGCAGCGAATGCCAAGACTAGTGAGACGAATGCAGCCGCGTCCAAGACCGCCGCTGCGAACAGCGCCAGCACCGCCAGCACCAAGGCGACATCGGCCGGAAATAGCGCAAGCGCAGCGGCGACGAGTGAGAAGAATGCCGCCAGCTCCGCCGGTGCAGCCGCGACCAGTGAAAGCAATGCGCTGCAAAGCGCCAGCGCGGCGAGTACCAGTGCCGGTAACGCCAAGGCGAGTGAGACGAATGCGTCCGCGAGCGCGAGTGCAGCCAAGGCGAGCGAGAACGCGGCGGCCGCATCCAAGAGTGCAGCGGCAATGAGTGCGGAGACCGCGAAGGCGAGCGAGACGAATGCAGTCGCATCCAAGAGCGCCGCTGCGAACAGTGCAAGCACTGCCATCGCCAAGGCGACAGCGGCCGGAAATAGCGCAAGCGATGCGGCCACCAGCGAGAAGAATGCCGCAAAGTCGGCCACCGCAGCGGCGGCCAGCGAGGAACATGCATTAAGCAGTGCGAATGCGGCAGCTAAGAGTGCTGCTGATGCCGCTAAGTTTGATCCTTCTTCATACTACTCTAAGGAAGAAGTGGATAACAAAATAGAGGATGTATGGATTGAACCCCTAAACTGGAGTAAACTAGAATCTCAGGGAGCTGTCCAAAATGGACGCCTTATAGTATATGATACTTCTGGTAATCCATGGCTACTTGCATATGGGTTTTTGAGTTATCTGATCCGAAATGATATTGACTTATCCGTCTATGCCCTTAAAACTGAATTGCCTTCAAAAACATCTCAGCTGACCAATGATAGTGGCTTTGCTACAATCAGCAACGGACACCTTGTTATTAACGGATCGGAGCTGTGGATAGAATGAGTGACCTTGGTGCAATTTTTCATGTCAAAAAGGCAGGGGTGCAGTATGATGCTCATGCCTATACGACAACAGATGAATGTCCTGAACCGAACTTGAAGATCAAATTCAAAGGATCTCCAGCGTACATTAAGCTCGAAGCTAATGGGAGTGGGGATGTACCTTGCTATGTCAAAAAGAGTGATGGAGGAGTCTTTCAGGTAAGAGCTGAAGCTATCCCTACAGGAACTGTACTATTCAAAGGTGGAAAGTTTACGGTTCCAATTGGAATAACTGTTCTTAAAATCAATTATGAGGATGACGATACACAATATGTTGGTGTAACTCCGGGAAGTACACATACACTAGAGATTGACACAACAGAAGGAAATGAAGATATAGATTACGAGGTTGAGGTATATTGTAACGATCATCGAGCAATTTGGTTTGATACTGATTGGCAGGATGAACCCTATCTGGGGAACCCCGATGCTGAGGTATATATCAGTTGGTCTCCAGAAATTAACAAACATGTCACAGATAGAAATGATTATAAATAAAAGGAAAGGTGATTATCATGGGTCCTGAGCGAAGGGTGGTTAAAGAATGGCTAAAAACGGTTGACCGCGAAGAGCTTGACGCGATGCTTCAAGCCGCCATCTTTACGCCTGACGAGCAGAAATACATTCGCATGAGACTTATCGAGGGGATGACGTTCAAGGAGATAGCTATCGACCAGTCGCTTACTAGGAAGAGCGTGGCTAGGATTGCACGGCGTATCTCTAAAAAGATGTACAAATCAGGCAGAAAACTGGGATATTTTTAGGGCTTTTGTGACACCATTCCCTTTCTCGTTTCATCTACAATGGAATCGTAAGGAGGGGATACCATGTACGGAGAATACTATCCAACAGGTTACTACGGGGCCACGCCTCAAATGCAAGACAGGCTGGCTATGCTCGAACAGCAGCGGCAGATGCAGCGTCCGCCTCAGCCCATGACCGTTCGCGGGCACTTGGTGACAGGCATCGAGGAAGCACGAGCGGCACAGGTCATGCTGGATGGGACACCGTCCTATTTCCCCTCCCCGGCTGAAGGGAAGATCTATGAGAAGTCGATAGATCTTAACGGGATGCCGGTATTTAAAGTCTACGTCGTATCCAAGGAACCACCAAAGCAGGAAGCAGCGCCCGCCGGAGCACTGGCAGCGCTGCAGGCGAAGGTGGAGGAGATGGAAAAGACGCTGAATTCGATGAAGGAGGAGAAAGACCATGAATCCGTTCCAGTTAATCGGCATGCTGCAGCAGGCACAAAATCCCGTAGGAATGATCCAGCAGATGGCGGGAACTGATCCTTTGATGGGCCGTGCTATGCAGATGGGCAAGGGCAAGAGCCCTGATGAAATGAAAGCTATCGTCCGTAACCTGGCACGCCAGAAGGGGTGGAGTGACGAGCAGCTTGGTCAGTTTCTTTCTCCATTTGGATTGAAACTCTGATGTGCGCACTCAGATTTCATAGATTCCATGTAAAGGAGGAACAGAAAAATGGAAGGAATTACACCAGTAATGAATGTCGGGACTCCGGCTGCCAACTATGGCGATGGCTGGGGCGGCGGATGTGGAGCCTGGCTGATGTGGGTGATCGTCATCTTCGCTATGATGGGCGGTGGCGGCTGGGGCGGCTTTGGAAATCGCGCCGGACTCACACAGGCAGAGATGCAGGCAGGTTTTAATCACCAAGATGAAATGGGACAGCTCCGCGGGGTTTCCTACGGACTTGCGGATTCAACATTTTCTCTCAACACCACTATGCTCCAGGGGCAGGCAGGGCTGGAAAAAACGGTCATGCAGGGCAACTATTCGCTCGGCAGTCAGCTTGCTGAGAACCGATTTGCCCAGCAGCAGTGTTGCTGCGAAACAAACCGCAATATCGATAGCGTGCGGGCAGAAAACTACAGGAACACTTGCGAGCTGAAGACAGCGCTCCATGAGGAGGCTGAGAAGACCCGCGGCATGATGATGGCGAGCCAGATCCAGGATCTCAGAGACAGGCTGGCGGATCGCGACCGCGATCTCCAGTCCGCAAACTTCAACCTGTCTCAGGTGATGCAGAGCGCCGCACTGGTTAATCAGCTTCGCCCATTCCCACAGCCCGCGTATATCACCGCGAGCCCATATCAGACGCTCGCAGGATACGGCCTCTGCCACTGCAGTACGGGTACGGGCACTGGAACCGGAACGGTAACCCCTTGATTTAATGATTTCCAAGACCTCCATCGGAGGTCTTTTTTATTGGAGGGACTATGGATTCAGCATTGGTTTCTTTTTACCTGCAGATTGTTTACGCTGTAGGTGCTTTCATCTTCGGCTATGCATGGAATAAGCAGCGCGGACTTTCCGCTCGGCAGAAGGGAATGGAAAATGGGACGCGCGCACTTCTCAAGATGGAGCTTTGTCGGATTCATCGGGAGTCGACAAGTAATGGGTTCATCACATACGATGATGCATCGATCGCCGAGGAGATTTATGCGGCTTATCATGTGCTTGGCGGTAATGGTTCCGGCACGCATATGATGACCGACATTCGAAAGATGAGGATGATGGAGTATGAACGAAAAGTTTAAATTGCTAATTGATCGGATCAATCGTGAGCGGAAGCGTACTCGGAATGCGAAGTCGTCCATGCGCATTGTGTGGTTCTACGGCATCGGTCTTGCACTGATCAGCGCTCTCCTCGTGGGCGGATGGGTATATCAGTGGATGCTGACCGGCCAACCTGACCTTCCGCTCCTGGTGTCCTATTTCAAAGAATACACGGCAGCCTCGGTCGTGGCTGCCGTGACCTTTCTTTCCGTATTTAATGTCGATAAAAATCAGGACGGGCGGCCGGATGCCGCAGAGCTTCAGTCCAAGCAACCCAAGGATCCGCCCAAGGTGCAATTCCCGTCCATACCAAAGAAGGAGGCGTCACATGACTAGAGAAGAATTGGCTAAGGCCATTGCTGACGGAATTATTGCAGCAGGGATAGAGGGAGAATTTGATTCGGTTTCCTGCTCGACAGCTGGAGACTATCCGTCGATCGGAGTGTCGCAGTGGGAAGGGGACAGAGCGGAGGACTTGCTCAGCCGTATCCCCGGGGGTGATTACTACTCCGGTCGTGCCTACTCAGATATCTACTACAGCGGAGACCTTGATGGGCTGAAGGAGCTTCTGAATTCTCCTGACGGACAGTCCGCTCAGCGAGAGAAGCTGGCGGAGGACTGCTTGTACTACGTAGATGAATTATGGGAGATTCCGAATCTGGATGACACTCGCTGCACGATCTATGCCGGAATGTGGTGCCCGACTTCTACGTCCGTGGTGTGCCGCTTCCTTTCCAACCGGCAGTGGAACTATGACCTTCGCGATCTGGACGTCCTGTGCGCGCTATTTAAATACCAGTATGCGCATGCGGCGGGCTGTGATGAGTATGCGGAAGGCTATGCGAATCGTGCCAATGCCACTTACGACTACTGTAAAGAGCTTGATGTGTAAAAAAAAGTTATATCGAAAATATCCGATTTGGTTAAATGGCCCTGACATGCGTTGGCGGACCATTCCTTGAGTGATTTATCAAAAGGGAACCTCGAACGCCTGCTAGGGTAAAAATTCGCAATCCTTAGCGATTTGTACTATAATTGAAGGTGTGAAATGTGGAAGAAGACAAAATGCGTCTCGCTAGTTGCTGTGTTGCTGCTCTGCTCCTGCTTGCGGCCGGCTATTTCCTATTGCGAGGAGACTACGGAGCAGGAAGTAGTGATGTCTGCGGATCAATTCAGGACATTGAAGGAGACGTCAGCGAAGCTCAGAGCGGAATTGACACTGCAAGAAGAGAAAATCAAAATGCTAGAGAAGAGCTCGGACGGATCCACGAAGGAATTGATAGCGCTGCAGAGCGAGCTCACCGATTGCAGGAACAGACTGCAGCAGACCGAGAGCTCCTTAGCGAAATCCGAGATGGCAATGAGCGATGCAAAGACTTCGCTCTCGAACTTGAACGAACACTTGGAGACCTTGAAAGACAAAATCAAAAAGCTCGAGCGCAAACAGGTGATCGCAAAGAGACAGAGGGATGTGTGGGCGGCGCTAGCAATAGTGGAGCTCGCTAGGATCGTGGTTTCTGGATCATGATTTTGTCAAAAATTTGGCAAAAAACTATCCCAAATTCCCGTTATTTGCCGCCGCATTCCCCAAAAATTTACAAAGAACGAGAATAAAGAAATTCGATACTATCGAGCTTTTCGTAATTAAATAAAAATTTCCGAATCAAACTCGGATACAATAAACATATACATTCTTTAGGAGGAAAGAGACATGGGATTTTTTGATAAGATCAAACGGGGACTCACCCGCACGAAAGAGAGCCTCATCCGCAATATCGAGAGCGTCGTCATCGGTTATGCGGAGATCGACGATGATTTCCTGGAAGATCTGGAAATGGTCCTGCTCTCCGGAGACATCGGCGTGCGCACCACGGACTACCTGATGCGACAGATCCGCCGCGGTGTCACCGAAGGCACGATCCACAATACCAATGAAGTCATGCCCTTCATGGAAAAGACCGTGAAGGAGCTTTTGAAGGATGATACCATCGATCAGGAGAATATGCACCATCCGGAAGTCATCCTCGTCGTCGGTGTGAATGGCGTGGGCAAGACCACGACCATCGGCAAGCTCTCCGGCAAGCTTCACAAGGAAGGCAAGAAGGTCCTTCTCGCGGCTGCAGATACCTTCCGTGCGGCGGCTTCTGAGCAGCTCACCATCTGGGCGGAGCGCACCGGCGCAGACATCGTGAAGCATGCGGAAGGCGCGGATCCGGCGGCGGTAGCCTTCGATGCTGTCTCGGCAGCCAAGGCGCGCGGCGTCGATGTCGTCCTTATCGATACCGCCGGCCGTTTGCAGACGAAGGTGAATCTGATGGAAGAGCTTGCCAAGATCTCCCGCGTCATCAAGAAGGTCATTCCTGATGCGCCGCACCAGACGCTCCTCGTCCTGGATGCGACCACGGGGCAGAATGCCATCAGTCAGGCGAAAAATTTCGGAGAGATCGTGCCGCTGACAGGGGTCGTCCTGACCAAGCTCGATGGCACGGCCAAAGGCGGCGTGGTTCTCTCTGTCCATGAAGAGCTGCATGTGCCGATCAAGTGGATCGGTCTCGGTGAACGTGAGGACGATCTCGACCGTTTCCATCCGGATGATTTTGCCAAGGCTCTCTTCGAGACAGAGGATCACATTCTGGGAGAAAGCACGAAAGTGTAAAAACGCAAAAGGTCATCTCATGGATTTCATCTGACCTCATAGGTTCATCAGGCTTTGAAGGCGTGACAGGTTCAACGAAAATTTCGCGGCGTTTCCTTATGTGTCGCCCCATCCCCGTTGCGCCTGTTCCACCCATCACCCCTGTTGAACCTATGAGTCTTTTTCTGATCTATAGAGACGAGGCTATCATGACAACATTCATCGATCCTGCGACGGGCTATGAGGTGCGGGTGATCCGAAAACCCATCCGCCGCATCTATCTTCGCGTGCGGGAGGGAGGATCTGTCGAGGTGACGGCGCCGCGGAGGGTCTCAGAGCGGGAGATCCGTGACTTCGTCGCGGGAAAGACCGCATGGCTTACGAAGTACATGGCGCTGGTGCCGGAGAAAATCAAATTTCAATATGTCGCAGGAGAGATCCACCATGTCTTTGGAAGGGCGTATCCCTTGCAGGTCTGCCTCGGGCCGCGCGAGGATGCCGTCATCTCGAAAGACGGAGAGCTACAGCTGCTCCTTCGGACAAAACAGGGGGAGCGTGAGAAGGTATTCAAGGCAGGCATGAAGCGCATCCTTCTTTGGGAGATCGAAAAGCAGCTTGAAATATGGACGAAGCGCATGGCGATCCCGGAGAGTCGGATCACCGGGGTCACGATCCGCGTCATGAAAAGCCGCTGGGGCTCCTGCCGGAGAGTGACAGGGCGCTTCTCCTTCGCCCTCGACCTTGTCACAAAGCCAAAGGAATGTATCGAGGCTGTCGTCGTCCATGAGCTCTGCCACCTCTTCGCAGCCGGTCACGGCCCCGACTTCTATGCACGGATGGAGACCTATCTGCCGGATTATAAAGAAAGGGACAGACTGCTTGCGAGCCTTCCACGGGAATTGGTATAGGGGCTGTAGCTAGTGGCTAGTGACTAGGGATTAGGGACTCGTATAGCGATTTGTTAATTTCTGGACTTAGTTAGAAGTTAGAAGTGCTGGAAGGGGCACACCATTCATAGAGTGACCCAATATCCCCTCATGATATAAAACTCCGCGGCGCTTCCTCATTTTATGCGCCGTACCTTCACTCCTCACTCCTAACTCCTCACTTCTAACTTGATTTGGAAGTTGACCTAAATGTCAGTTATTTAGCAAGCGCAATACTAGTGCCGAGTGACTGGTGACACGCCCCACGGGCTCACCCCAAACTGTTTACCTCTCTTCCGATCCCATTCCCCTATAGCAATCACACGTCCAACGTGATATACTGTAATAAAATTATTTTATATCAAGTAGGCGCGCGTGCCGCGCAAGGGGTAGTGCCATGAATAACACGGATTGGAAGATTCTGATCTATCTTCGAGAAGAACGCAGCATCAATAAGGTCGCCAAGCGGCTGTTTATGACCCAGCCGTCTTTGACGTATCGCTTGAGCCAGATGGAAAAAGAGATCGGCTGTCCGCTTTTCATTCGCACCAATAAGGGCGTCCATTTCACCGATGCGGGAAATCGCCTCTTCTCCTTTGCCGAAAAAGAACTGCAGCAGTATCAAGACATGAAGAACTTCGTGACACATGAGCCGAATACCATTTCCGGCGTGCTGCGCATCGGTGCGAGCCAGTCCTTCGCGCAGTCGCACATGCCGGCCATTCTGAAGGGCTTCGTCGATGAGTACAATGACATCGAGATCTCGCTTACGACAGATACGAGCGACCGCCTGACGAAGCTGGTCAAGAAGGAGGATATCCATCTGGCCATCGTTCGCGGCAATCAGGAATGGCCTGATGCGGACATCCTTCTCGAGGATGCACCGCTCTATCTCATCTCTGCACAGAAGATCGACTACGATACCCTGCCGAACCAGCCGTCCATCCGCTATCGCAGTGACCCGTCGCTGGATGAGCTGAGAAGCCGTTGGTGGCGTCAGAATTTCTCCGAATCTCCGCATTTTCTTCTGACCGTTTCTGACTGCCTCACCTGCGTAGAGATCGTGAATCATGGCCTTGGACAGTCGCTCATCCCGGCAGACCTTCTCCCGAAGTGTACGCCGAATGTCAATCGAGAAATGATCTACGACCGTCAGAAGCGCCCGATCCTGCGCCCGAGCCACCTCATCTTCAAGCAGGCCATGCTCCAGTCTACGCCTGTCAAGATCTTCGTGGATTATATGAAAAAATATTTTGAAGTATAAAAAACAGGAGCTGTGAAGAAATGAATCCTCATTTCTTTACAGCCCCTTTTTACTTTGCTTTCATTTGGTTCAGGGTTCAA
>FR879519.1 GCA_000434475.1 Dialister sp. CAG:486 | reverse complement strand
TGCTGAACCTCTTTCAAACATAATCAAAGGGAAGCACGCCCCATAAGCTGACTCTGAACCCCTTATCCCCTTAATAATTGACAAATACTTCGATATTCTGTCTGCCGAAGTTATAGCAGTCCTCGAAAGACTCCATGCAGAGGTCGATACGATTACCGACGATCGCACCGCCAGTATCTGCTGCGACAGCATGGCCATAGTTCGGGATGAATACATTCGTACCGAGTGGGATGACGGAAGGATCGACCGCCACAGTGCCGTGACCGGCCTGTGTACCGGTCGCAGTGATGCCGCTGCCGCCTCCATCGCTCGGATGATATGCGCTCGCATGCATATTGGCGACCCAGCCCATCGTCCCTTCTGCTTTACCGGTCTTCATAATGCCCGGCGTGCCATCAGAGAGAACTTTGGCATGCGCGATGACCGTCTTCACGACCTTGCCGCCGGAGATGAATTCGTCGATCTCCACTTCCCGTTCGCCGGGGATCCCCTCTTGTACGACGACCTCCTGATCTTCCCCGAGGCTGCCATCGTACCACTTATTATAGTGGATCGGCATCGCCTCCTTGCGGAAGACCTTCCGCGCGGTATACGGGACGACGTGGATCTGCATGCCTTCCTTCACCTGCATCAGACCGTCTTCGATCGGCATCATCTTCTTCCAGTCGAAGCCCGCGTCATTCACCACGCCCTGCACCGTCTGCTGCGTCGTATAGACGACCTTTTTCTTGCCATTCGCGATGATGGAAACAGGCACTGCCCGCTCCACCACGATGACCGCGCCGTCCGAAACCTCCTTCGTGCTTGTCCAGAATGTGTCATACGCCTTCAGTGATACATTGAGGTCGCTTAATACATTCTTGAAATTGGAGGCTGCCGTAGAAATGACCTGCTTGTGAGCCCCATCATATACGGTCACTGTCTTCGCGTGACTTGCGCCCAGAAAATCTAAAGATGCTGCCGCAAGATTCACCTGACTTCCCAAGGCAGCCGCCGCCAATATACATGCTAATACTTTTTTCGCTTTATTCATCGTTGAAGGTTTCATAAATGCATCTCCTATGGCCGTTATTCTACCATAGAGAGACTTTTTGTCAATTTTTCCGATGTTGACAATAATAGAAGCTCGCATTTATTCCATATCTATCGAATATTTCCTGCATATCATCCAGTGTACATCGCACACTATTCTTTGTCTCTCTTTTTGTTATATCACTATTTTTATCAGATAGTATCGAGTATTATTTATTGAATCAATTGTCAATCTTGTATTCCCCCAATAGACATTTGAGGATTATTAACAAATTATGAATCACTCTATCTCCCATGTTATCGTTTCTTTCGCATTTTATGCATTTCGCCTTCCGCCCGATTGTCAACCTCGAGCCACCCCCATTTCTCATCCGAGATAGCCCAACTTTGTCCCATCTTTGACCTTTCGTTCTTCTCATTTTTTCGTGAAGTGGGAAATTTGTCCACCAAAATCCTTGAATTTTGTAAGTCTTTCCCAAAAAGAGAAGATGGCAGAAGGAAAAGTGGATAATAGAGAATCAAAGCTCATGGAACGTGCCATTCCTTGATCGCTTGCGAATGACAAAGATTTCTCGCTTCGCTCGAAATGACAATACGAGAGAGTCTGCCGTCTCTTAGGCTCTTAGCCTTTAGCCGCTAGTCACTAGCCACCAGTCACCAGTCACGCAAAAAGCCGAAGCATTCGCTTCGGCTTTTCCTTAGCATGATTTACTTTTCTTTTTTCCCAAAGACAGGCATGTAGGGTTCCATTTTCTGCGCGAGGGTCAATTCATCTTCGCGGTCACGCTTCTCCGCGATACGCTGGAATTCAGCCTGGGCGCCCACTTTATCGACAGGTGCGATCTCCTTTTTCCACATGCCATCAGACTGCATGATGTGTGCTTTCTGATTGTCCGCGAGCTCCATATTGACCATAGTCTTCAGACGATGGCAGAGATCGGCATCACGCACAGGGATCATGAGTTCGACGCGGTCATTGAGGTTTCTTGGCATCCAGTCCGCACTGCCGATATACAGCTCTTCACGACCGCCATTGGCGAACCAGAAGACACGGCTGTGCTCCAGGAAGCGGCCGACAAGGCTTCTGACGGTGATGTTGTCGCTGACGCCGGGGATGCCGGGGATGAGTACGCAGATGCCGCGGATGATGAGCTCGATCCTGACGCCTGCCTGAGAAGCTTCGTAGAGCTTATCTATGATCTCCTTATCGAGGAGGGAATTCATCTTGGCGACCATGTGTGCCTGCTCGCCCTGCTTGGCGAAGGCGATCTCGCGGTCGATGAGCTCCATGCAGCGCTGGCGGAGATTGATCGGCGCGACGATGAAGGAGTCCCACAGCGGCGGGTCAGAGTAACCGGAGAGCAGGTTGAAGAAGGCAGAAGCATCGCTGCCGAACTGGTCATTGCAGGTGAATACGCCGAGATCCGTATAGAGCTTGGCTGTGGATGCATTGTAGTTGCCGGTCGCAACGTGGACATAGCGGCGGATGCCGTCCTTTTCGCGGCGGATGACGAGCGTACACTTCGAGTGTGTCTTAAGGCCTACCAGACCGTAGATGACATGCGCGCCTGCTTTTTCAAGGCGGCGAGCCATCAGGATGTTATTCGCTTCATCGAAGCGCGCCTTGACTTCCATGAGGACAGTGACCTGCTTGCCGTTCTGTGCTGCTTTTTCGAGCGCCTGAATGATCGGCGAGGAGGAAGCCACGCGGTACAGGGTCTGCTTGATGGCAAGGACATCGGGGTCAGCTGCAGCAGAAGCGACGAAATTGACGACCGAGTCTTCAAAGGATTCATAAGGCAGATGCACGAGGAGATCTTTCTCACGGATCATCTCGAAAATATTCTTTCGACCATCCTTTTCGAGCTGGATCATGGACCATGGGCGATGCGGATGCGCTTCCGGATAGCGGAGATGGTCGTAGCCCTTGATGCCGCAGAAGGAAAAGAACATCGTCATATCGAGCGGTCCGTCGATCTCATACAGATCCTCTTTCGCGAGGTGCATCTCCTGCGTCATGAAGCGCTGCATGAAGCGGCTGGTGCCTGCTTCGAATTCGATACGCACGGCCTCCCCGCGCTGGCGTTTTTTCAGCTGGCGCTCCACCTCGACGACAAGGTCCTGTGCATCTTCTTCATCGATCGCAAGATCCGCGTCACGTGTGATGCGGAAAGGATGTGCTTCCAAGAGGTCGTAGCCGATGAAGAAACGGGACGCAAAGTGACGGATGACCTGCTCCAAGAGGACGAAGTCATGGCGCCCCTTCTTTTCCGGATCATCCGGCAGGCGGACGATACGGGGAAGCACCGATGGCACCGGCACGATCGCCGTCTTCACATCGATATCATTTTCCTCATCCAGCGAAAGGTCACGCTCATTCCTTTCGAGCAGCATCGCGATATTGAGGCTCTTCGATGCAAGGAACGGGAACGGATGCGAGGAGTCGACGGCCATCGGCGTGACGACTGGGAAGACCTGCCGCTCGAAGTAGTCCTCCATCCATTTTTTCTGCGCTTCTGTCGCATCTTCCGGATGGATGAAGTAGAGCCCTTCCGTACGAAGCTCGGACAGGATCATATGGAGGAAACGATACTGGCGCGCGACGAGCTTCTGGCAGGTGTCGGAGATCTGCTCGAGCTGCTCCTCCGGTGTCATATGGGCGATGTCACGGCGCTTCACGCCATTTTCCTTCTGGTGCCTCAGCCCCGCCACGCGGATCATGAAGAATTCATCCAGATTCGAACTCGTGATCGCCAGGAATTTCAATTTTTCCAGCAGGGGATTGTTCGGATCCACTGCTTCCTGCAGTACGCGGCGATTGAACTGCAGCCACGACAGCTCGCGGTTCAGATAATAATGCTGATGTCTATCCTGCACGTCCATAGTTACCTCCGCTCCAATTTGGCTTCCATGCCAAATACCGTTTCAAACATTGTTTTTTCTTTATTGAACAGCCATGTCTCCAGGGCCGTATCCTCACTCGATTCATACTCGATAACAAGCGCATCCCCCGAGATATGGGCCGAAAGATCTTTCAGCTTCTGCT
This sequence comes from Dialister sp. CAG:486, assembly GCA_000434475.1. Lineage (GTDB taxonomy): Bacteria > Bacillota > Negativicutes > Veillonellales > Dialisteraceae > Dialister. The sequence goes on along the minus strand of FR879519.1, from coordinate 27,949 downwards.
TCCTCGACATATCCATCGCACGGACCAGACGGAAGATGGCTATCAGCTTCAGCGCCGTCATCTTCGACTCATCCGACAAGATGCGGAATGGCTCATCGTCATCATTCGGGATCCCCTTGTGATCATAGTAGACGATGCACGCCACGATATCCTTCTCGCGGTCGGAGATCCCGAAAATATCTGTCCCGCGGACCATATTCCACGCCTGCATGGACGAGCCCAGAAGATTCACATACTTCCCGATCTGGTACAGGATGATCGCCATGCGAAGCAGGAATTCATCACGGTCATTGAGCCCATTTCCGCGGTCAAAGGCCTGCACGATCACTTTGCTGTAGAGCTCCATCGCCTTCGCATGCACCGGTTCATAGTAATAGTCCGCCGCGATCGAGCGCGTCAGCTCCAGATTCTGCGCGCGCATGTACGCAAGCGCCGGATCATTCGTCTTCTGCGCCCCATAGAAGAGCGATGCCGAGCGCACGAAGGTCATCCCCATCATGACTACATGCTTCACAGGGATCGCATTCAGGATCTCCTGATAAATATGCAGCGTCGGCGAGACAGTGAGCGCCCATGCCTCACTGATGTGATACTTCTGCATGATCATCGAAGTGGAGAATTTTCCCACCTCGTCATACACCTTGCCGAATTCCTGAGGCTTCACCTCCGCGATATCCCTCTGATCAAGGTCATGGTGCAAGAGCATCGCGACGATCCTCGCCTCACGTCCCGAGAGAACGACCGTATCGATATCATACTTTCTGATCGATACCCAGAGCGGCTCCATGATCGCATGGATGTACTCCGCCAGCGCTTCCGGGAAATAGCGCGACTCGCGCTGGTTCGTCGTGAACGTCTCCAAAAGCCGCAGCGTCCCGATGTGTACATTGTGCTGGTAGCAGAGCGAGCCCTTCTCCCACACCGTCAGCCCCACGCAGCCCGACGTGATGTCGACGAAGAGGAAATTCTTCCCCAGACGCTCATTCGCCGCCCGGTTATACTGCTTCAGCTGGTACGAAAGGCCGAAATGCTTGAAATAGATCTCCTGCGGCATATCCACGACCTGCACATTGAATCCCGTCTTGACACGGATCAGATCTAGGATCGAGCGGCAGTTATCCGCCTCACGGGATCTAGGATCGAGCGGCATTTACCCCCCCCACGAAAAACCGCCGTCGCATACGCCGCATATACCTTCACCTGATAATCCGACAACAGCTGCTTCAAGCCATTCAGCATGCGGCAGAGCTTCCGGATCGAAGCGAAAGACAGATTCTTATGATTGAATACCTCTTCCCCAAAGTTCGTATCCTTCCTCACGGACTCGATGACACGGACTTCATTGACATTCTTGTACTCCACGATACGAAGAGATAGATTCGACGAGCCGATGTGAATGATACCGTAAATGAGCGGCTTTTGTTCCGACATAAGTGGCCCTCCTCTTATAAATGAATATGCGATATAAGCTAAATGAATATGCGATATAAGCGTTCAAACGCCATGCAGGGCAGAGCAACGCGAAAAATGTGAAATGGTAGTGCGGCATCTTCTTTTTTATGTGCTGCTCCCGCGCCTCTCACTTCTGCCCCTTTTGTCTCGCCATATTTTTCATGACAATGGGTTGTACGTATTGCGCACATCTCTATCCTAGCCCATCTGCGTAAAAAGCAGGTAAAAGACTGGCAAAGTCCCCCTTTATAATTATACCATGAACCGCCGGAACGTCGGCGGCAAGGATAGGCTTTCTGTTAAAGGAAATTCTGATAGTATGGTATGGAAAAAGCGTAGGATCAAAAGATCCTGTATGATGACGTGATGCAGGGCAATAGCAGTAAAAAAGAGAGAAGCCCGTCAGGACTTCCCTCTTTGGAATTTCATTTTTCTCAAAATCGTACTTGTTTATCACAGTACCTCAAGCGACAATACCAAAATATATCAGCTAAGGCCTCACTGCGACGAGAACTTACTACCATCTACCAGACGAAGTTTCTGCGACGAGTCATTCGATTTCGTCGGAATCACTGCCACCACTTCTGCCTCAATATTGAATAGGTCTTCTTTAATGCCCACAAATTTAATAAATGTCGTAGGTATCGACTCCTGAAGAAGGACGCGATAATACGATACACCACCCACCGTCTTCGCCTGGGGCAGCTTTTGGAATGATGCTCTCCCATTCCCCCAATTCACTTTCGCATAAGTTTCCACCTGCGCATCTGCCTTTGGATGAGTATCGACAGTCTCTTGATTCATAGCAAAAGTAGCGGCGCCAGCCAGAGCCGCCGCCATCTGCAGGCGCGCGTGACGGGCAAAGCCATTCCCAAGGTCCACCGCGAGCCCTGCGCAGGCAAAAAGGATTGGGATCAATATCGCAAAAAATACCATGTACGCTCCGCGCTCATTCTTGAGCGCGGAAAGCAGTCAATTCAAAAAAGTCATAGTATCACCTCATGTGAGTTAGGAGTGAGGAGTTAGGAGTGAGGAGTGGAGGAAGGGGCACACAATTCATATAGCGCCCCAATACCTCTCATTTTATAAAACAGTCTATTCATGATTTATATAAAACTCCGCGCCGCTTCCATATTTTATGCGCTGAGCCTTCACCTCAAACTTCTCACTTGATTGGATGGTCAATTTAACTGCCAGTTATTTATGAAACGCAATTCCCATCACCAGCCACGAAAATCCATATTCGCATTTAGTATACCATAGTCTCCGCAAAGATTTGAAATGAAAAATGCACACAAAAACGCCCGCCGGACGGCGGACGTTTTCATTGATCAGAGGAAATGGTGACTGGTGACTAAGGATAGCGACCAGCGCGCGGAATGCGGGCATCACCGTTTACAAAAATCGACGCGGAGCGTTGCTCCGCCTAAGCCTTCCCCGCATGGGGAAGGCAAGCCGCGGCGCGTCCCTCCGCCTCAGCCTTCCCCGCATGGGGAAGGCAAATCGGTGGCGGCTTCGCCGCAAATATTTATGGGGCGATGCCCGAAGGTCTGTTGATCGCAGGTTTTCCTCGTATCGTCAGCCTTCCCCTCGAGGGGAAGGTGCCCCTAAGGGGCGGATAGGGCACTGGCGGTATGAAAGAGAGTGGGAAAATGCGTCTCAAGTCGACGATTTACGAAAGCACCCTATCCACCGCTGACGCGGTCCCCCTTCCCCAATGGGGAAGGCAAATTAGTAGCGGCTACGCCGCCATTTTGGCTGACGGTATTCCCGTATCGTCAGCATTCCCCTCGAGGGGAATGCGATTCCTGCTCAGCGGCGAAGCCGCCACCTTCATTCCTCATTTAATTTCCTTCCAGTCTCGCTACGCCGAGCGGCGGGCTTTCAAGGAAGGTGACTTTCGGATTTCTCTGGGCGAGCCAGCCGGCCTGCCATGCATTCGGCAGGAGGTAGACAGGACGCTCGCGGCGGTCATAGACGACCATCGCATTGTCGATGCCAATAAGCTCTTCCGGCGGGACATCCCCTTCTGTCCAGCGGGCTGCGGTGTAGGAGAGCGGCTCCAGATTCACATGGACATTATATTCATTTTCCAGCCGGTACTTCATGACTTCGAACTGCAGCTGGCCGACAGCGCCGATGATGAAAGACTCCATGACGTAAGGCTGCTTGTAGACCTGGATCGCCCCTTCCTGCGCGAGCTGGGAGACACCGTTCAGGAACTGCTTTCTCTTCATGCTGCTTTCCGGAGACAGGCGGGCGAAAAGCTCCGGCGGGAAGACCGGGAAATCAATGAAGGTGACAGGATGCTTCTTCTCGCAGACGGTATCGCCGACACCGAGCTCACCGGTATCGAAAAGACCGATGATATCGCCCGGGTAGGCTTTCTCGACCGTCTGTCTTTCCGTCGCGAGGAACTGCTGCGGCTGGGAGAGACGGAGCATCTTGCCGCTCTGGCGATGCAGGACGGTGATGCCTTTCTCGAAGACGCCCGAGCAGATACGCATGAAAGCGACACGGTCATGATGCTTCGGGTCCATATTTGCCTGGATCTTGAAAATGAAACCGGAGAACGCCGGATCTTCCGGCTCGATGGTGCCTTCCAGCGTCTTTCTCGCTTCCGGCGGCGGCGCCAGATCGAGGTATTTCTCCAGAAATGGCTGTACGCCGAAATTCGTCATAGCCGATCCGAAGAACATCGGTGTCAGCTCCCCTTTGGCGACTTTTTCCGCATCGAAGGGATCGCCCGCTTCATCAAGAAGCTCCAAATCATCACGGAGCGCATCCAAAACTTCCTGCCCGACCTGAGAAACGATGGCTTCGTCATCGATCTTGCCGGAGATCACTTCCAGCTTCTTCACGCCATGGGCATTGTCCTTGATGAAGATATGGCACATCTCCGTCTCACGGTCATAGATGCCCGTGTAGTCACCGTTCACACCGATCGGCCAGTTCATCGGACAGGAACGGATGCCAAGCACATCTTCAATGTCCGCCATCAGGTCGAACGGATTCTTGCCGAAATGGTCGATCTTATTCACGAAGGTGAAGATCGGGATCCCGCGATCCGAGCAGACCTTGAAGAGCTTCTTCGTCTGCGCTTCGACGCCCTTTGCCACATCGATGACCATGACCGCCGAGTCGACGGCCATCAGCGTGCGGTAGGTATCCTCCGAAAAGTCCGCATGCCCCGGGGTATCCAGGATATTGATGCGGCAGCCCTGGTAGTCGAACTGCAGCACCGAGCTCGTGACAGAGATCCCGCGCTGTTTTTCGATTTCCATCCAGTCAGACACCGCATAACGCGCCGTCTTCCTCGCCTTGACGGAGCCTGCGAGATGGATCGCACCCCCGTAAAGCAGTAATTTTTCCGTCAATGTCGTCTTGCCGGCATCCGGGTGGGAAATGATCGCAAACGTCCGGCGGCGTTTGATTTCTTCTAAGTCAGTCATATTGCACCTCAATCAAAAATATACATCGCTTCATTATAGCATATTTATATGACAGTTCGTAGAAGAAAAGGAAAGCGAAAGCGGCATTCCTCTACACAAAAACGCACAGGCGGAAAAGCCTGTGCGTTTCTCTCTGTACTTCTCATTACAGATCACGAAGAACACGATATGTAGTTCCATTCTTTCGTTTCTTCTCTGCCACCTGCATCTGTACGCTGCTATCGAGTCGAATAATGTCACCCGTAGTAGGATTCACCCGATACACATCCGTCGTGACCTTCGTCCCCACCGTCTGATCGGTCAATTTCGTCCCCTTATTCTTATCCGGGCTGTAAATGGCGACCGCATAGTACAGCTGGTCTTTTTCCTTATAACCGACCATCGCCCAGCTGTCATTTTCGAGCGCACTGGAATCAATCTGGCTCACAAAGGGCGACAGACTGTCACTATCGATCAGCCCATTCGTCGTCGTAAACTCCGGGCCTTTTCTTTGATCGAAATAGTTTCCATTCGTTCCACCCATATAGTCGACAAATGACTGGAACCCAGCGCCCGTCTCTTTTTGGGTGAGTGCAAGAAGCGTATCCTGCAGCCACTTCATATGACGGTCATAGACCTTCTGCTCCGTATTCGGCTTTCCATCCTCATCACTTTTGCCTCCCGCTTGAAGAAGCTCTGCGGCGGAGCCAAAGATCCCGGGGATCCCGTCTCCGTAAGACCCCAAAAGGCCCCATCCGATCCCGACCACCAGAGCCAGCATGAGGGCATACTCCACAAAGTTGTTCCCCTTCTGTCCCATATCTCTTACCAGTCCTCTTTCTCGTATAATAAGTTCTAGGGTTTCATTTTCCCATCTTTTCAAGAGAGCTACAAGGAGATAATAAGAGGCGGAGACTCACCCACCCCAACGCAAGAAAAGGAGGGAAGCAAGAAGCGGACTTTTCACATCCTACATCATGACAAAAAGTGCGATCATCAGGATCGCCACAAAGAGACAATAGAAGAACTTCCCCCAAAACGCCTGCCGATTCTTCTTTGTCGAGACCTCGAAGCCGCAATGCGGGCAATACTTCAGCCCCACGACATCCGGCACCGGACCACGGCAATGCGGACACATCTCGCAGTGCCCCGCCGCATACTGCGCGCGCTCCTCCGCCGTCAACTCCGGCAGGATCTCCACCGGCGTATCCAACAGCCGGCACCCGCACGCCGGGCAGAAACGGAGCATATTCCCCTCATACACCCACCCGCACCCTCGGCAGCGCACCGCATCCTCCGGCAGCGGCTGCTCCAGCACCTGATGACACGCCGGGCATCGATCCCAGCGCTTCCGCATCCCATGCCCGCAGTATGGACACTTTGCAAGATGCGGCCACGACGCCTCCCGGCTCCCCGCCTCCGGCGCCTGCGAAGGCTTTGAAAGCGACGTATAAGAGATCCCCGTCCCCGGGATTCCCACCGTCGTCCGGACACCATTCTGTCCGAACGTGATATGCGCCCCGCGCCGTCCGATCGACGTCGAAACCCTGCGCTTCCCGACATTCAGCGTCACTCCCGGCATGATCTTGATCCGCCGCTGAAAACGAAAACCCATTTCTTCTGCCTTCTTTCTCCTGTTGTCTCATACATAAGATAAAAACCGTGCTGTTTTGTCTCATTCATAAGACAATATAGCACGGTTTCTGTCTCATCGAAAAGACGGTTTTATAAGCTCATTCTAACGAAACAGCCAGCCTTCGTCATTCTGCCAATTTTTCTTTCAGCGCCATGAGGCTGGCGTCTGCATGCTCAAGATCGATGAAATCTACTTTTCCTCTACGTTCATGCGATACAGGCGGTCCAGCTCATTCATCAAGCGATCCTGCAGCGTCGTGTTATCACCATCTGCATCCGCGACCATCTGCCTAAGCTTTTCAAAGCCTGCTTCCGAACACTGCTCTGCATAGTCTATACACTTGTCAAAGTCGGTAAAATCATTGATATTTTCTTCATTCACCTCCTCTGCCCCCAGACGCAGCGCCTGGATCAGAGCCTGGTCCCTGGTATCAAATGTCTTAAAGAGAATCCAGCCCGTCTTTTTGGTTGGCAGCTTTTTCGGCTCGTCCATGCCAAGTGCCATGGTGAGAAAAAAGATTTCCTTATTCGGCGTCGCTTCGAGATCGAGGATATTCCCATGGGTATTGATGTAGTCCCTATTTTCGTCCGCAATATACGCTCTATCTGCCATTATCGATCCACTCCTTCTACTACACTTTCATCTTTAGACAGGTTCAGATGCCGCACGGTTGCTTTCTTATCATACATTTCTGCCACTGCGGGAGAATATTCATCTGGCGTAAAGAGCATGATAATCTGCTTCTCTTTCGCGATATTCAGGAGCGCTTTAGCCATGCGTACTCTGTTTTCATCCGATACGCGGCCTAAGGGAGAGTCGATGACGAGCGGACAGTTCTTCCCAGAAACCTGATGTACGGAAAGCGTGAAAGCGTATGCCAGTGCCATGGCTTCTGTAGCACCAGTTGAATTCGTCATGATATGCCCCTGCATGTTATAAACTTCGACATTATATTGATCATCGATGGAGATGCTTCCGAAAGTATTCTCTTTCCAGATCATAGAGCGGAATGTCTTCCATGTCTGTTCCTGCATTTCCTTCTTGGTTTCATTGACGATCGCATCTCTGACCCTTGTGAAACCATCGCCAATTTTCTTTAATACATTCAGTTCTTCTCTCTGCTTTCCCTGAATCGCTGATTGCTTCTCATACACCGACAGCTCCTTATCCAGTTTGGCGATTTCTGCACTTTTGACTGCGATCATCGCTTTATGGCCTGCGATTTCTTTATTATAGTTGTTGATTTCCCCCTTTGCCTGGTCACGTTCTTTATTCCACAAAGCTACGTTCGCCGTTCCCGCATCGCCACCATAAGCGTCCAGTTTGCGGTTATTCTCTTCCAGCTGCGCCTTATTTTCTGCCTTCCGCTTTTGGGTAGCAATGACCCTGTTGCGCCAGGCATCACGCTGAGTCATATACTCCCGTGCTCTATCGAGATAGACCTCCAGCGGCGATATCATGCAGCTTAAAAAATTGGAGGTGGCGGAGGAAATTTTATTTTCCTTCAAAATTTCTTCCAAATGAAGAATGGCTTCTTCCGTCAGATGACTATGGCAAAGCGGGCAGGGCTGCTCTTTATGGTGCAGCAATTCCAAAATCTGATTTCTATCAATGCTTGGTGGCAGTTTTCCCGCTTCTTTTTTAGCCGAGATGTAGCGATAGATTCTCTTCAGTCTGGGGTACATCGTGAGCAATACCAGGTATTCTTTGATAATGGTCGTTTGTTCTGCTTTGTTCTTAGCGTCTTCCTGTTCCAGCGCCTTTTCTTCTCTCTCCAGACGCTTCTTTTCCCTCTGTAATGGCTCTACTTCACGAAATCCCATCAGCTTATTATCATAGGAATTTTCTTGCTGCTTGGCTTCTTCCAGTTTTCTATTCGCTCGTTCGATTTCTTTCGTCGTGGCAGCGATCCAATCTTCCTTCTCTGTTTTCTCCGAAAAAAGATTGGCGTAGTCCGGTAATTTCTTGCCAATCGCTCGATTCAACGCCACCTTTTTATTGTTCGTCGCATTGATCGTATTTTCCAAAAGATTGACCTGTGCAATATTATAAATCGACTCTTTCAGCGGCGTAGCGAAGAAATCCTTCAATTTTTCCCCATCAAAGAAGTAGAAATTATAAATAGCTTCATCGAAGTACTGTTTCACCAGAATGCCTGCATTTTCTTCGCTAAGCGTTTTGGTATTGGAATTATCATGCGGGGTGACCGTCGCCATGAAAGAAGGAGCACTGCCAGTGACGGCGCCATTGCTGTGCTTCATGAAAAATGCTTTTCTGGTAAGTTCGATGACATCTTGGGACTCATTAGTAAAGCGGAACGACACAGAAACCGGCACGCGTTCTTCCACCTTCGCCTTGTCTAGGACTGAGCTGTTCACAAGCGGCAGGCTCCGTGCTTCCGTTTTTGCATTCGATTCACGCGGATTCTCTTTCCCATAGAGGCACCATGTGATCGCCTTTAGCACCGTCGTCTTTCCGGTACCATTCTGCGCGATGATGGCAAAGAGCTGGGTATCAGCCTTCTCCGATTTTTTGAAATTGATTTCACACGTCCCATACTGGCGATAATTTACAAATGACAGCCGATCGATCTGAATGCCCATCACGCCTCTCCTCCTTTTTTATTCTGCTTATCCAGATACTCCTGAATCTTTTTATCATAAGCTTTTTTGCTTCCTCGGCTCTGCGCTTCCAGGATATCCAGCATCAGATCTTTCATATTCCGATTCACATCGAGCGCTTCGATCTGGTCTTTAATTCTCTTGCTTATACTCATTTAAATCCACACCTTTTCCCTTGAACAACTGGTATACATCCATATAGTTATCGGCATTCTGCGCAATCAGCGCGACGCGCTTTTCTTCATTCTTTAAGAGCGGAAGATCCTGATCGCCCAAAACGATGAAATCATAGATTTCCGACATCTGTTTCCCTGGTGCCGGTCGAATGACACGTCCGACACGCTGGATGTACTCTCTAGGATTCGTACTGCTTGCTAGGATGATCGCCACGCGGGCAGTCGTGATATCGATGCCTTCATCCATACACTTGATGCCGAGGACGACCTGCAGGCTGTGAGTGGCAAACCCTTTCAGAATTTCCTGCCGTTCTGTCAGGCCCGTCTCTCTATCCGTCTTGCTGGCGGAGATCTCTTCCGTGATTTTTGCCCGCGTGATTTTCTTCTCGGCCAGCATCTGCATGCAACCATCCATCTGCACATTCGATGTGAAGAGAAGCGTATCCTGGATCGAGTCTGGATCCATACTGTCCAGCAGTCCATCCAGCACCGCCATCTTTTCTTCTGCATTTTTGACGATATCGGCACGTTTTTCATACAGATTGTCTAGTACCTTTTTCTCTTTCTGGTACGGTTTATGTTGTTTTTTCAGCTTCTCGATCGTAAAGACAAGCGGCCTGATTTTTCGCTGTAGCTTTTCCCACTTCTGCTTTTCTTCCTCGGACAAATGGACAAAGAGCGGGTGGTAGACGTAAGGATTCAGGAAAGGCTTCTGTGTGATTTCATTTTTCGTATGCAGGGCATCCCAAAGGCCGAATTCGAATGACTGATTTCCAAAATAGTCCCGGATGAGTTGCGTACCTTCTTCATCAAAGAGACGTTCCGGCGTCGCTGAAAGACCGATGCGCTGCTCATAGCAGGAAAGAAGCGCCTTCTGCTGCTTATCCGAGCCGATCCCATGGACTTCATCACAGATGAAAAGAATCGGCGTATCTCCTTTATACTTTGTAATGAGCTCTATAAATTTATCAGAGGAAGCCGTGGCATGTGTGGTGTACACGATGGCATTCGTGTATTTCCAAAATGTCAAGAGCATGCTCTCAAGTTCTTTCTTCCACTTCGGGTTCGTCCCATCCGCGATAAGACTATAATCAAAGGAGACCCCCACCTTCTCCATATCCGCCTGCCATTGGCGCGAGAGGGTATTTTGCGGTGTCGCGACAATCGTAAGAAAAGGCTTTTTCTCTTTCATTTTTTCATAGATGCAACCGATGGCCGTCCGCGTCTTCCCTGTCCCTGTCGCCATTTCCATAAGGAGCCGGCCCTGATTCTTTTTCCATTTCTGCACGGCTTCTCTCTGGTGCTGGAAGAGTCCGATCGGGTCTTTTTCACCCGGTTTCTTGTATCGCTTCATACAGTCAAGATCGAATGGATCTTTCGGCTTGATCTTGACGATCTTTTCTCGGACGGCTTCCGGGATATCGTAAACCGTCGCGATGGACGCCTTTCGATTGCTCCAGTAGTCCTCGAATTTCTTTTTATCCGCATCCACATAGACCTGCTGTCCCAGCTCCCAAGAGCGGAAGACTTTGAATTCTTCGATATTTTCCAGCCATGCCTGCGCCGTTTCATTGATGGAGCCGGAGAAGGAAATCATGTCTCCCCTCTCATCGACCATGATGCCGACTTTCTGATGAAAAAGGCTGGTCGGTGAATTGTTGCATACGACGATCTTGATTGCCAGAAAACCCTGATCCAGCAGGTAGGCAAGGAGCTTCAGATGATCATCGGCCGCCTCATCGAGCTTCAGCTCCTGAAACAGATCCGCGTGCTCATCAAGCGGCTGGTGTTTCTGAATGATTTCGAAGTCCTTGCGAGAAAGCTGCGGAGAGACGAGAAGGTACATATGCCCGTGATTCTGGCAGAGCCCCTCAATACCTTCCGCGGCTACTGTCAAAGCAGTCGAGCTGAAAAAGCCCGCAATGCGGTAGTACCGCTTCGTCGCTTTCAAGACCGGAATATAGAATTTTTCCAGCAGATGTTCCTTGCTGCTTTCTGTCTCATAGCAGGACTCCAGATATAAATCTCTCAGCCCCATGGCTACACCTCCCAATCGATATGCTGCAAAAGCTGTTCTTTCTTCGTACCTTTCAAAACAAATTCCATCAGTTCCCGCACATTGCCACGCCTCCTCACCGCTGTGCTTTGGGAAACGCAGGCAACCGTATCCGCATACCGCACCTTGCCTTTCGCGGCCTTGTGAATGAGGCAGTGCAGATAAGCATTACGAAGTAGCAGTTTTCTTAAAATCTCCGACTTTTCCGGAAAAGGTATCGGTATCAGGTACTTTCCCAAAGACGTCAGATGCACCATCTTAGGCCGCGTATCCGTAATGGATACAAGGCTGAAAAGTGCGGCCGTTTTTGACTGGTTCTCCCCATATTTCTTCTTAGCTATCTGCGTGGCACACTGCATCAGCTGATAGCCGAGATCATCAAAAGAGAGTCCATCGTCTGCAAATTCCAACAACTCGGGGACGCGAATGATGGAGCGCTCGAGACTGCTGAACATGGGAATATCCGCCACACTAAATTCCTTTTTCGGAGACAGACGGCAAATGCAGTCCACCAGTCTTTCGATAGACACTTTGGACAGCACGCGGCATGCTTTCTCTTCCTCTGGCCCTGTGCCGGACAGGAAAACCTGATTCACATATTCTTTCTCAGACAGAAACGCATACAGGTACTTAGCGTTCTCCAGATTCCTTCCCCACTCCTCGAAAAAATCCATAGGAATCAGCTCCCTCAGTCAGAATAGTCGGAATACTTCATATCAAAAAATTCTTCTGCCAGCGTCGGATGTCTCATTTCGAAATCCTTCATCGCCTGCATGGCAGAGCAATAACCTGGCGTCTTCTTCATCGCCTGATTGGCCTTGCAAAATTCTCTGAAACTCATCTTTTTGAAAATATTCGGTTGGTTACACCAACGGGCAATCGCCACATACATCGCATGAAGCGGCGAAGCCTTCCAAGGCGCTTCATTCTTATTCTGATAGCGCATGATATATGGCAGGCAGTGATACTGCATCAGAAGCTCAATACGCCGGAAGGTATCTCGGATATCCTTCCAATCGGTGGATGCAAATCCCACCAGCACGTAGAATTTCACGCTCCGTCCCTTCTTGTACGGCTTCATGATTTCCAGCTTTTCATGAATCAGGTCATAGTCGCTGATGTTATCAAAGGCAAACGTAAAATCCCCATCATAGTTCGATGTGAAAAGTGCCTTCGCTATGTCTGGCGTCAGAAGACGTTCATCCATTCCCTGCTTGAACTTGAATCGTTTCCTTGTTGCGACCAATTCTCCCAGAAGCGGCCGCCAGTCAAGATATCCAAAGAAATTATCATCCAGAAGGCAGATCTTCTTGCGATCCCGATCTAAAAATTCCGTCAAATGGCTATGACGGAATACCCTGTTATATTTTTGATTCACGCAGAAGCCGCAGTGCCGGAAGCACCCACGGGTCAAGTACCCTATGCTGTACTCCAGGTACTCCTTGAACTGTACCAGAAACCGGCTGCGATGAAATTCACGGCCTTCACATTCTGCCTTTTTCTTCGCCTGCTCTACCTTCTCCTCGATCCAGTTGTCGTAAAGATGGTAGTCAGGCATGCAATGCTCGATGACATCAGGCAGATTGGGAGCACGATCAAAAAAGAAACCTGTGCCGCCTACGTTGACAGGTATCTTTCCATTGATTTTATATCCCACAGTTTTCTCCAGCCACTTCTCGACAGGCAGCGCTCCGGCGTCTGGCCGCCCCACACGAATCAGAAGCTCTTTCGGCTGCGACACATGTTGCAGCCATTCCGGAACGGGGGTATCTGTGAAGACTTTGGCGATAAACACACGGTCAAATTCTTCCAGATGTTCATAGTCCGTTTTTAAAACAACATTTTCCGGCGGCAATTTCACCACCTGCTTGTAGTAGCCGGAAATCTTTTCGCAGACCAGATTCGGAAAGCGGTGTCTTCGCCGCCCGAGGAGATCTGCATCTATCACTGCTATTTTCATTTCTTTCTCACGCTTTAATACAATACTTTCTCGCAGAATGTATCATCATTCGATTCTACGATTTCCTTCACTTTGAATGGAGAGAATTCGATCCCATAGGTATCCTCGATGATGCCGGAAATTTCTGAAGTCGTCAGCAAATTCTCCGAACCATTGACGATTTCCTCGACGAGATCCGCCATGCTGAGTTTCCGCTGCATCTGTCTCTTGCGCAGCAAATGTCCCGAGCCATACTTCTGGCTATTGAAGCTCTCATAGTCAGCTGCCAAAAGTGATCCATAGAACCAGTCACCCCATCCCTCTTCCTGCCACGGAAGATCAAAGCCTGCTGCTCGCAAGGATCTGATACTGAAGCATTTCCCATTTTCTATAAAGTGATACACCTTCTCACAGAATTCATGGATAGCTTCTTGCGTAATTCCATGTTTTTCTAAATACCGGCTATTGCAGAATACCCCCGGCTCAGTCTCTACGACCTTAAAATCTTTGGCAAGACCTAGCCAGACTGCTGAAAACATGGAAGATACCGCATATTCAGGATGATCTCGAAGATCCAGTATTTCATTTTCTACAAACAGCTTTTTGAAGAAATCTTTTACACTGCTATAGGTATCACGGATCACATATTTCCGATGCGAGATGAAACCCATCTGCCTTACAGCCGCCGGATCGATATCCCATACATTTCCCTCTGGATATTCTTCCAAGTACGTATCGAGAATATCCTGCATCAGATAAAAATCCTCCGGCAGGCGTTTCTTCATGCGCTCCACCTTATCCTCAGGAAGAAATGTCTCCGGGATATGAAACATCCCCGTACCAGGGTCAAAATACTCTTTGCAGGTTTCGCCCCAGCCATTCGCCATTGCAGCATTTTGAGGAACACCATACGCTTCTTCTATCGCGCATCCCAGATCCATGTAAGAAATATAACCATGTTCCTGAATGATATCCACGACCTGTTTTTTACGATCTGTATGACCAATCTTCAGCGTTGGCATTCTGCCAAAAGTCATTCGATGTGCATCATCCAGATAGTCATTGTAATGACCATGCGCCCAGAGCTTTTTCAAAAGATTGTGCAGTTCATACTCGTCTCTGATATCATACCGCCCCATGATTTCTGGGTAGTCACGGAAAAACTTGCGGCTGGATATTTCAACATTGCTATATGCGGTCAGCTGCAGCGTATCCAGCAAATCCTGATAGTCCATCGATAGAATGTCATAATAGCGAACCTGTCGATGGCAGCTCACCAATGCCGTCATTTCCGAGAAATAATGTTCTATGTATCTCACATTCAGGGAAAAGCGCGGATTCTCACGCGAAACGGAAAGACTATCCAAAAGCCGCAGGTAATCTTCAAGTAACGCACCCGAAGGTTTTGCATCCTGGCAATATCTTTTGATGGCAAAGCGGATGAGGGATTGGCGATTCTTCATCACATGCTTTCCATCGATGAGAAAATACGGATCGATCGCTTTCAGCCGCGCGTCCGCCCTTTCCCGTATTTTCGCATCCAGTATCTGATCATGCATCACGGCACGCAAAGCCTGCAGACGCTGTCCCGCATCCACATCTTTTTCCTTCACCCGCTGCTCATCCAAGTAAAGCGAGATAAAATGGCACGTCTCTTCTGCAAGCTGGAAAATGTATTGAAAATCGTCATCCGTCAGTCCGACATATTTCTGCTTGTAGAAAGCGAAGTATCCTTCCCGTACGGGCGGGAGCTTCGAGAAAATCTTCTTCTGGATCTGGCGCACGCGTTCGCGTGTCACCCCCACTTGCCCTGCCACCTCTTCCAGCGACAGTCCCGACAAACGAAGTTTCAACACCTTGGCATTCCGCTCCCGGCAAACCGAGGGGAGTACCGTTTCCAGTGAAGGATAGACACAGTAGTAGCGCTTGCCTTGCTTCCAGATGAGCTGCTGCTTTTCCATGGAGTCCAAAAGCGCCACAAAAGCAGTTTCATCAAAAATCCTATGTGGAAAATCTGCCGAAAGCGTCTCAAAAGACGCGCCTTCATATTTTTCGTGGACAAGAAGACGAAGCACATAGTTTTGTGCCGCTTTCCGTATCGTCTCATCCTGCCAGATGCCTTCCGCTAAGGGGATATCCTGCGCCTCTGCCTGCTTTGCAACCCTCATCATATGCTCATAGGTGACCATGAGCATATCCGCGAAGTCTTCCATCGCCTCCGCTTCCTCACGCAACTGGTCTTTCGAGATGTCGCGGTTCCTTTTCTCACGTTCTGCTTTCGCCGTCGCTCTTGCCGCCTGGCGATACACTTCGATTTCCTTCACAAGATGTGCGAGACTGTTCGTCCCCAGTGCAGACATCTCCGCCCACTTTTCCTTCGGATAATGCAGCACTTCCCCCAGCGTCTGAAAGCCGGCACTCGCAAGTACCCTATCCACACGCGTACCAAAGTGTACCCGCCCGATAGGCATATCGTATGAAATCGCCTCATCTGCCAGCTCTATAGCAGATTTCGGCCCCTGCGACGGTTTTTGATTCGGATCGATCCTGCTATATCGTCTCAATATATCCCGTAGCTCGCATAGCGATTTGGCTCCCATCCCTTTCACGAGCTCCCACTCCGTGGTCGGATACGAAAGCATATCGCGAATGGTCTTCACATGGTGGCGCATGAGTAGATTCTCCAAGTGAGTCGATACATGCAAGTCTAAAATAGAATCATCTAATGCAAGCAGCGGCGCGCTTTCTGCGCTCTCGTAAGGAATCATTTCCTTCTTTGCCGCCACTGTCTTCGGCTCTTCCATCGCAGGAGCTTCCACCTTCGCAGCGACTTCCACCTTTGCTGGCTTTACGGACTCCTCCTTTTTAGCAGCCGATCCCTCGATCTCCTTCAGGGGAATGGCTTTCCCCCGCCCCCGTCTTCCTCCTTGCTCCATTTCCAGATTTCTCAGTTCATCCACTGTGATATTTTGATGGGCAGCACGCAGATAGCGATCATAGTCCGTGGGCTGGGACTGATACATTTTTACGGCTTTCATGATCGCTTGCGGCAATGCCCCAGGCAGGCCTCGTCTTCCTGCCGTCATCTGGCTCTCGACCTTCCCCAGCTGGTAGTTGATATCCGCGACAGAGCCAAATACGCCGTGATAGGGCTTCCCCTGCCCTGCGCGCTTCCGTAGCAGCTGAGACAACTGAATGATTTCTGCACTTCTCTTTTGCGGGTGCTTTCGCGCACGCTCATACGTTTCCATGAGAAGAACAGCCGAATAAATATTCCACGTATTATATTTCATACCAAACACCTAAAAAAGAGGAAACGAAAGCCATGTCCCCATAGCTTCTCGTTTCCTCTGATTTTGCACGACAAAAATATTGTTTACCTTTATGAAAGAGGCTGGTTTACCCCCCCAATAAAAAAATGCCCAAAAAGAGTGTGCCTTCACAACGTTTACTTTCTTTCATCACGACACACCTCCTTGCATTTAGGGAAACACTGATTCTGCGATTTAATCATCGTTTCCTTAGATCATCATATCATAAAAAGAATGACAGATCATAACAGAAATGAAGTTCTCTATATGAAAATTGATTCCAAAACAAACCCACTCCGAAAAAATCCGGAGTGGGTTTGAAATTCGCCGCTCAACGCAGTCGCCATGCGACCTCGATCGGCTTATTGATATAATTTCTCGTATCCATCAGCACGCCATCCACCACCGCACTCGCCCAGCCTTTGCCGAGCTGGAGCACCCAGGCACCGGATGGATGAGAGGCGAGAAATTCTTTTACCGGCGTCTTTCCACGCGTGAAATACTGGCAAGTCCCCACGGCAAAGCGGCTGAGGTAGGATGCCGCGACGGACGTAGACTGCGGATTATCACACTGAGAGAGGGCCTGGCGGCAGAGATCCTGATAAGCCTCTTCCCATGTCCTGCCTTCAGCGAGGGCGATGGCACGGACGAAGCTGTCCTGATACCCGCGGTTTACGGGACTTGGATTTCTAAAAAGAAATGTCTGGCCCGCGGCGACATCGATGTCTTCCAAAGGAGCGAGGCGGCGCTCACTCCTTTCGTAGAGCCATGGGGCGGAGGGGCGCGGCGCGGACGCGATGTCGGGCGGGATCTCCCACGCTTCGAGCAGTTTTTCGCTGCTCGCGTCCCATGTGTCATGGAGGAAACCATCCCGCGCACAGGTGACGTGCCACCAAAGGCGGAGGACGTAGTTTCCTTTCGGATGCTGCCTGATAAATTCTTCCGCGGTCATGTCTGCCGTGCTGGCTTCGTCCTCGGTATGGGCGTGCGCTTGGGCGGACTTATACACGTAGCAGGCTCCGATTTCCTTCAAATATTTGCGGAAGACGATCGGATAGTCCGGCATGGCATGCAGGGAAAGGCCCGTCTGGCACAGTCCGGCGAAGGTGTCTTTCCATGAAATCCTCGTGCCTCCGGCAATGGCCCGAAAGACGCAGTCATTGCAGTCTTTCCCCTGCGGATTCACATTCTGCATTTTCCAATTCGTTTTTTCTATTCTCTTTCGATACATCAAGATTCCTCCCTTGTCTGTAGTATAGCACGCGGGTTAGACATGAAATGTCAATTTATGAAATGATGGGGTAAAAAAATTCACGGGCCATTATGAGAAATGCGAAAATGCCCTTTGTGGACGAAGGGCATTGCATCACAAAGGCGCCGCAAGCATTCGTAAGTATCCATGGAGGCATTCCCTGCAATCTGGCACCAGCGCATTTCACGGTTCATATCGCTTATGCGATTAAACTTCGCTCTAGGGTTTGTCGTGGAGGCGAATCCTGCATGAAATCTTTCTTTGCTTGCTGCGTCTTTATGTATTTGTATGGCTTACGCTTTCCGGCGGCTAGCACGCTTTCTGGCGGGAGGAGGGAAATCGGATCCGCCGCCAGCCCTCTCCGCTCTCCATTCCTATAGGTATGTGCACGTAGGAGTGTGGAGGAGCTTTCAGCTCCCGGGAGGATTTTCCTCTCTCCATAAAATACTATCGTGGAAGTTTTGGACTTTACACGGTTTTGAATAAAAAGGATGGAAGGGAAACAGTGATCTCCGTCATTTATAAAAAGGTGTCATAGTTTTATTTCTTTTAAATTGCATATTTTCCAAAGTTTTTAAATGTTGATTTTACATATTTTCTCGATTTTCTATCAGGCAGGCAGCAAGCCATATTCATCGCAAGATCCTTCAACGCTTGTTCCGCATGCGGCTATCGCACATGCACCGTTTTCGTCCGCGCAGGATGACATCCAGTTCCCAGCCGCTAGTCACCGCCAACCAACAAAAAAGAACCACGGCTTGCCGTGGTTCTTTGGCTTAGTTTCAAGAGTCGATTTCTTTCTTTCTAGTGAGGCTGGCCTGCTCGAAGTGCATGCTTCTGGTGTGAATGGTATGTACCCAGCCTTTCTCATGGCGATCCTTCCATCCGAGGATGGTGACAGGGATCCAGGAGTACATGAAGACGGGGTAGATGAGCCAGTAGAGGTAGATCTTCCAGGGCACCTTGATCTGAAGGAGAACGATCAATGGGACGACGGACTGGATGAAGCCCAGGATCGCCCAGAACTGGTGAGGCACCAGCACATCGTTGTAGAGGATGACCGTGAAGCAGGGGTAGAACATATTGATGTAGGTCATCAGAAGGTAGAAGGTGGAGACGAGGAGGAAGTAGTTCTGCAGGAGCTGCATGATGCCGTCTAAGATGACGATGCTGTGACGTTTCCATCCTTCTTTCCAAAGGATCGGGATGTAGCGCTCGGAGCAGTCGAACTGGCCCTGCGCCCAGCGTTTTCTCTGGCGGCAGGAGGCCATGAAGGAGAGTGGCTTCTCATCGTAAATGATGGCGTCATGTACCCAGCAGGTACGGATGCCGTGAGAGAGGCATTTCATGGCGAATTCCATGTCTTCGGTCAGGCAGTCACAGCCCCAGCCGTATTTCTTGACGATATCAGAAGCGATGCACATGCCGGTGCCGCCGAGACAGGAGGAGAGGCCCATATTGTACTTACCGAGATGCCAGAGGTGGTTGATGGTCCAGAAGGCGATGGCGAAGGTGCCGGAGACCCAGGTGTCGGTCGGATTCTTCGCGGAGAGATAGCCCTGCAGGACTTTCTGTCCTTTGAGAAGACGATTGTTCATGACGGCAAGGAAATCCAGATGGACGAGGTTGTCGGAGTCAAAGACGCAGAACGCGTCATATTTCTTATCCAGTGCAAAGATCTTCGGGAAGACCCAGTCCATGGCATAGCCTTTGCCGACAAGTTCCTTGTTTTCTCTTTCGAAGACGTGGGCGCCATGGGCGCGCGCGATGTCAGCGGTATTGTCGGTGCAGTTGTCTGCGATGACGAAGACGTCATAGAGTTCTTTCGGATATTTTAGGATGCGAAGGTTGTCCAGCAGATCCCCCAGGACCATGGCTTCGTTGTGCGCCGGTACGACGATGGCGAAGCGGCTCTTCGGGGCAGCCAGATTCGTTTCTTTTCGATGCCACATGCCGAATAACGCGATCACCGTGTAGTAGATGGTAAAAATCCCGACGATGATCTGTATCGGAAACATGATTATATCGAGGTAGTGGTTCATTGTTCGATGTCCTCAGGTGCTCTTTTCTGTTTTCTTCTGATAGCTTTCCGTTTGCCTTTTCTGCGGTTGAGGTAGGTATTCATCATGCCGAAGAGGATGTAGGCAGCGCAGATGGCAGTCGCCCAAATCGGCCAGTAGAAGATGGTCGCGATACCGAAGAAGGCAAGGCAGATCAGCACTGCGGGCACATGCAGTTGGTCTGCGCTTGCGCCTTTGTTATCCGGGTAGTGGATCTCGCTCACCATGAGGAAGGCGAGCAGAAGGACCCAGAGGACGATGAGCCAGTTCCAGACTTTCGCACCGGAGAGTACGTAAGCGGAAATGATGACGCCGGTCGTCGGGCAGGGCAGTCCTTCGAAGTAGCCATGAACGGAAGTGACCTTCACATTGAAGCGTGCCAGACGGAAGGCACAGAAGGTACCGAGGAGGGCGCAGGGAATGATGCCCACCCAGCCCAGCTCATGGAGCTGGTAGGAGTAAATGAGCGCACCGGCTGCGATGCCGAAGGAAATATCATCGGAGAGGGAGTCGAGCTCGACGCCCATGGGGCCGGCGGTGTGCAGCGCACGGGCGACTCTCCCGTCCAGCGCATCGGCCACCATCGCGATCAGTATGAAAATCGCTGCGAGGTCGCAGTGACCTTCGATAGACATCATTATGGATAAGCCGCCAAAGAATGCATTGGCCGCTGTGACTCCATTGGCAATCCAAGATTTATTCAACTTATTTCAGCCTCCCTACGACGGTCAGGCCGCCGCGTACTTTGTCGCCTTTTTTGACGCAGATCTCACAGTCTCCCGGGATGTAGAGCTCCGTGCAGGAGCCGAATTTGATCATGCCGTAGAGTTCGCCTTTTTTCAGGCTGTCTCCCAGATTTTTCCAGGAAACGACGCGTCGTGCCAGTATCCCCGCAATGAGGATGACCAGGATGGATCGGTTCTTGCCCGTGATCCCGATGGCACCGCGTTCATTTTCAAAGCCCACCCCTTCCTCATACGCAGGCAGGAATTTGCCCTGCGTATAGGACTGGTAGGTGATCTTCCCTTCCATCGGGCTGCGGTTGCAGTGCACGTCGAAGATGGAAAGGAAAATGGTGATTTTATGACAGATCTGTCCCAGAAACATGTCTTCCTTCGCGTCATGGCACACGTCCACGACGGTCCCGTCCGCCGGAGAGACGAGGACATCATCACCCGGAGTGATTTTATCATTTCTGGGAGGACAGCGGAAGAAATAGGTGAAGTATACTGCAAGTACAAAGGGCACGACGGCAGCATAGTACCATTTCATCCAGAGTCCGATCACGCCAAGAAGGAGTGCCACGATGATAAAAGGGTATCCTTCCGGTAGAATGATTGGTTTTTTCAGCATCACTGACTCCTAAATGAATATGTTGGGTTTAAGGGTTCAGGGTTAAAGGTTCAGGGTTCAGGGTTGTGGTGGCGGCTTCGCCGCGAGTATATATGGGGCGATGCCCGAAGGTGGTATTTAGCCACCAGTCACCAGTTACTTGCAGCTCCTAATCCCCAATCCCTAGCCACTCACCCCTTATTACTTTCTCTCCCGCTTCCACTTCTTGACAGCCATCATGAATTTGGGGATGGCCATCATGCGCCCGATGCGGGAGGGCTGCAGGTAGAGTCGATACGCCCACTCGAGGCGGTTCTTCTGCATCCAGAGCGGGGCGCGTTTCAGATTTCCGCTCATGACATCGAAGACGCCGCCGATGCCCATGGCCAGCACGGGTCCAAGCTCGTCCTTGTGACGATAGAGCCATTTCTCCTGCTTCGGGACGCCGAGGCCTACCAGGAGCAGCTTGGCTCCACTTTTCTGGATGTCTTTGATGATCCGCTTCTCTTCTTCTTCGTCGAAGTAGCCGTCATGGCAGCCCACGAGTCGGATCTCCCCATGGGACTTTTGGAAACGATCGGCCGCCTTCTTCGCGACGCCGGGCGCACCGCCCAAGAAATAGACGGGCCAGCCTTCTTTCGATGCGATCTTTAACAGCTCGACAGACAGGTCGGCACCGGTCACGCGTTCCGGAAAGGGAGTGCCGAGAGTTTCTCCCGCCCAAAGTACACCGGCTCCATCAGGAACGACGAGGTCGGCACGATTCAGGATGCGCCCGAGCTCCTTGTCTTCCTGCGCCTGCATGATCATTTCTGCATTGGCCGTGGCAATGAGGCGGGGCTTTTCATCCCCCATTCCTTCTTTCGCCCACTGGAGGACTTCCTGCATGGTGAGTGCATAGACCGTGACGTCCATCACATTGTGCGAGGATTTTTCTATATCTATCATTTTACGCTGTAGTTCGGTGCTTCCTTGGTGATGCTGACATCATGCGGATGGCTTTCACGCAGACCTGCGCCGGTAATCTGAATAAACTGGGTGTCTTCATTCATGGCCTTGATGTTCTTCGCACCGCAGTAGCCCATGGATGCACGGAGACCGCCGATGAGCTGGAAGAGGACGTCGGAGACATGTCCTTTGTAAGGGATGCGGCCTTCGATACCCTCCGGTACGAGTTTCTTCGCATTCTGCTGGAAATATCTGTCCTTGCTGCCAGCCTGCATAGCACCCAGAGAGCCCATGCCGCGGTAGGATTTGTAATTCTTGCCCTGATAAATGATCATCTCGCCAGGAGCTTCTTCCGTACCTGCGAGGAGGTTGCCGAGCATGACGCAGGACGCACCGGCGCCAAGGGCCTTTGCGATATCACCGGAGTACTGGATGCCGCCGTCAGCGATGATCGGGATGCCGGTGCCTTCGGCTGCTTTCGCACAGTCATAGATCGCTGTGATCTGCGGTACACCGATGCCCGCAATGACGCGGGTCGTGCAGATGGAGCCAGGTCCGATGCCGACTTTGACAGCGGATACGCCGGCTTCGATCAGTGCCTTGGTCGCATCATAGGTCGCGACATTTCCGGCGATGAGTTCCAGATGCGGGAATGCTTTGCGCAGGCGGCGGATGGTCTGCAGCACGCCTTCACTGTGACCATGTGCGGTATCAATGACAAGGACATCTGCTTTGGCATCGAGAAGCGCTTCGACGCGGTCTTCCACGTCCGAAGTGACACCGATGGCAGCAGCGACCTTCAGGCGGCCGTCAGAGTCTTTGTTCGAATTTGGGAATTTTCTCATCTTTTCGATATCACGGATGGTGATGAGGCCTTTCAGATGGCCGTTATCGTCCACAAGCGGCAGTTTTTCGATGCGGTGCGCCTGCAGGATGCGTTTCGCTTCTTCCATGGTGGTATGTTCCGGAGCGGTGATCAGACCTTTCGAAGTCATGATGTCGCTGATCGGACGGGACAGATCCGTCTCGAAACGCATATCACGGTTCGTAATGATGCCGACCAGTTTGCCATTCTCTGTGATCGGCACACCGGAAATATGGTATTTGTTCATCAGTTCGTCCGCATCCGACAGGGTGTTGTCCGGAGCGAGGTAGATCGGATCCACGATGATGCCGTGTTCCGAACGCTTGACCAGCTTCACTTCTCTGGCCTGCTCATCAATGCTCATGTTCTTGTGAATGACACCGATGCCGCCCTCGCGCGCCATGGCGATCGCCATTTCTGCTTCAGTGACGGTATCCATGCCGGCGCTCATGACCGGAATATTCAGTGTGACATTCTGTGTAAGGTGGGTGCGTACATCTACGTCGCGCGGAAGGACATCCGAATGTGCCGGGATCAGCAGCACATCATCAAAAGTCAGTCCCTGCTTGCCAAATTTGTCTTCTCTCATCATAGCCTCCATTCAAAAACTTTGGTTACTTATGTGATGTCATGTCTATCTCTCTAGCCCGGAAATGCAGATCTTTAGGATCCGCATCCCCTCATATGCCAAAGAGGTGCATTCTTTTCAATTAAAACATTATACCATAAATCACAGAGCTGTGTCTTGTATCATTTTTGAAGGTTCAAGGTTAGCCTGTGGGGCAGAGCGCCCCTTGATTACGGTTGAAAGCCTCGCTTGAATGAGAAATGAGAAATGCGAAATGGTGGTGCGGCGCTTAAAAATATGGAAGCGCCGCGGAGTATAGATGGTGGCGATACCCGAAGGTGGCATTTCAGTCACTAGTCACAAGTCACTTGAGGCTCCTAATCCCTAGCCACTAGTCACTTCTCCCCCCCAATTTTTCAAGGAACGCCCCACCAAATCGATGCGCGAGTTCTTTCCTGAAATCCATCCCCCGCTCCATGGCTTTCTTTGCTTCCTTCCTCGCTTCTTCGAGGAGCGGGAGATCTTTCACGATATCTGCCGCCTTGAGGTCCGGCATGCCATGCTGGTGATAGCCGAAGAATTCACCGCTGCCGCGCAGGATGAGATCTTTTTCAGACAGGAGGAAGCCATCCTGGATCTCGCACATCAGCTTCATCCGAAGCTGGGTGATCTCATTCTGATTATCCGAGTAGAGGATGCAGTAAGCCTGCGCCTCCCCGCGCCCGACACGGCCGCGAAGCTGATGCAGCTGCGAAAGGCCGAAGCGATCGGCTCCGTAGACGAACATGATGGTGGCATTGGGTACATTGACGCCGACTTCGATGACGGATGTGGCGACGAGGAGCTTCTTCTCTCCCCGATGAAAGGCCTGCATGACCGCCTCTTTCTCGCTGTTCTTCATCCGCCCATGGACAAGGCCCACGGGAAACATGGGGAATATGCGGTCACGCAGCTCTTCATACACGGAGACGGCCGAGGCGAGGTCCTGCTTCTCACTCTTTTCGACGAGCGGACAGACCACGTACACCTGATGTCCCGCTTCCATTTCCCGTCCCATGAAATTGAAAACACGCTGAAGCATATCACTCCCGATGGCGTAAGTCTTCACCGGATGTCTTCCCGGCGGTATCCCGCGGATGGCTGAAACATCGAGATCGCCATAAACGGAGAGCGCCATGGTCCTTGGGATCGGCGTCGCCGTCATGACGAGGATGTGCGGCGAGCCCCCCTTCGTTTCTAATGCCTTTCGCTGCTTCACGCCGAATCGGTGCTGTTCATCGGTGATGACAAGACCCAGATGGGCAAAGAGGACATCCTTCTCGAGCAAGGCGTGCGTGCCGATCAGTACATCGATGTCCCCTGCTGCCAGCTGCTTCAGGATCTCGTGCCGCTCAGAGGTCTTCGTATTTCCGGAGAGGTAAGCGACGCGGATGGGAAGGCCTTCGTAGAAATGCTGGAATGTCTCATAGTGCTGCCCTGCCAAGACCTCAGTCGGCGCCATGAGCGCGCCCTGATAGCCATTCTCTACGATCTTGGCGAGCGAGAGTGCCGCGACAGCCGTCTTGCCGCTCCCGACATCCCCCTGCACCAGGCGGTTCATCGGGATGAGCCCTTCCATATCGTCCTCGATATCACGAAAGGCCTGCTGCTGCCCCTCGGTCAGCCGGAAGGGGAACTGCTCGCGCACCCTCTTGACGAGCTCACCGGATGGCGCGCACTTGATGCTCTCTCTCCCCTCTTCCCTCTTTTTACGCAGGAGCAAAACACCTGCCTGCATGAAGAACAATTCTTCAAATGCGATCCTTCTGCGCGCTTCTCTCTGTTCGGCCCAGTCCTTCGGATCGTGCATCGCACGGATGGCGGCAAGCCGTCCCATCAGTTTCTCTCTCCGGACAGTATCCTCCGGAAGATTCTCATCCGCATCCTCCACCAGCGCGAGCGCTCCCTCGATCATACGCCGAAGCTGCGGTGTCTTGATGCCCTCGGTCAGTCCGTATACAGGGACGAGCTTTTGAAAGGACGGCAGGTCCTCTGGCTCGATGGTCTCGATCTCCGCATTGCTGATCTGGTTCCTGTTGTAGCCATACTCCACCTTGCCATATGCCAACACATGCTTCGAACGATGAAAAAGATCGGCTTTCCACGGCTGATTGAAATAGGTGAGCACCACCGCGCCCGTATCATCGACGATCATGACATTCAGGATCGACATGCCTCTTCGGGGATGGATCTCCTTCAGGCCCACTACCTCTCCATAGACCACAGCCTCTTCATCAGGCACGAGATCTCCCATCGGCGTGACCTTCGTCCAGTCCTGATAGCGCCTCGGGAAATAGGAAAGGAGATCTTCGACGGTATGAATACCGAGGCGCTCCAACTTCTCCTTCATCCGGGGGCCGACCCCCTTCAGGTACTGGACGGAATCAGATAGTTTCATGGATGGCCTCCTTTGAATGGTTACGGGTTCGGGGTTCAGGGTTCAGGGTTAGCCCTAGGGGACGGTGCGGCGCATAAAAATAGGAAAGCGCCGCGGAGTTTTGAAGATATGGTATTCACGAAAGCGGTAAACCAGTGAACCTGTTGAACCTGTTGAACCTATGAGAATTCATATAAGGGAGAGATTGTTCTTTCTGCTTTCAAACTTGTAGTGGCGGCTTCGCCGCAATGTCAGATGATGGCATTCCCGTATCGTCAGCCTTCCCCTCGAGGGGAAGGTGCCCCGCAGGGGCGGATAGGGCACTGGCGGTATGAAAGACAGATGAGGAAACTGGAGAGGTGCGAGGCACCTGTGGGGAAAGCGTGAGTCCCAGACCGCGAATAAAAAAGATTTCTCGGCTTCGCTCGAAATGACGGTACGGGAGCCGGATGTCTCCTAGTCACAAGTCACTAGTCACTGGCGAGCAGAGCTTTCATTCGCAATCAAAGGGCGATACGCCCCATGGGCTAACCCTGAATCCCGAACCTGACCCCCTATCTCTTTTCTCCTATTATAATTCTTCAAATACTCTGCTGTAAAATACTTGCGTAAAAAAAAGAGTTGTGATATAGTATGAATGTTGCAATCGCGGAAGTGCAAGGAGGTGTAGCACATGGCTAACTATTGTGAAGTTTGCGGCAAGGGAACCGCTACGGGATTCAATGTATCCCATTCCCATTTGAAAACAAAGAGAACCTGGAAACCGAACATCCAGAGAGTTCGCGTACTGGTTGACGGACAGGTCAAGAGAATGAATGTCTGCACTCGTTGCCTTCGTTCTCATAAAGTAAACAGAGACATCTGATCGATCATCTGATTGCTGCATTTCAAGCCGGCTGTATTTCAGCCGGCTCTTTTTGCATGTTTTTTTAGTAGCTGAGGATCGGTCGCAAGAAAGGCGGAGGAGCTTTCCCTCCCCTCCGCCCGGCTTGAAACATGCTCGAATTTTCTATATAATGAGAATAAATAGCAGTTTTTATGGCTGTGGCCTAGGACTCGGATACGATGCTCCTGTCCTTTTATCCCCATGCGGTGTTCTCACAGCTCATCATTTCTCATTCATGAAAGGAGTCTCCTATGCGAAAAATTTTACTGACTGCTGCCTTCGCAGCCCTCACCCTCGCTTCCTCTGTTTCCGCGAACTGGATCACGGGCGAGCCTACGATCCTTGCCGTCAATTCCGGGGAGGCCGCCTTCCACACCGCCCTCACGAGTGACCAGCGGCTCGACGTAAACCTCACCGCAGGCGCAGAAGGCAAGGCTGACCTCACCTTCACGACGAAAGCATCAGAGAGTGCGCTGTCTCTCACCGCTCTCCCCGTCCTCGTAAGCGAAGAAGCCGGCTTTGCGGATGCCAAGCTCACCATCACGCCGCTTGTGAATGATGCGAATGGCCTGCGCTTCTACCTTGTCGATACCGGCGAAGCCGGCGGCGCGCATATCGTTTCCTATAAAAGCGGCGCCTTCAAGAGTGCCTTCGATGCAGCGGATCTGGAAAATATCAATGGTGCCTCTTCTTTCACCGTTGAGAAGAAACAGATCCTCTTCCACACGAAGGAAAATAGCACAGACGCCACCTATACTCTTTCACTCGATACAAAATCGCTCACATTCGCAGCGGTAAAATGAGTGGATACTGGTGACGAGGGAAACACTGATTCAATCGTTATCAGATTTAATCAGCGTTTCCCTAGAAAAATGGATAGCCTCACATCATCTTTCACTCCGCTCTGCGCCCCTAACCTCCACCCTGCGGGCACCTCCTTCCAAAGGAAGGAGGGATAGATACACTCGAAACGCCCCACATTCTCGCCCCTTCCTCTGGA
>FR879518.1 GCA_000434475.1 Dialister sp. CAG:486 | reverse complement strand
CACCAGTCACTCCTAATCCCCAATCCCTAATCCCTAGCTACTAGTCACTAGTCACTAATCCCCAGCCACCAGCAGAAAACGGAGCGGCAGGTATGCAGCGCCGGCAGGTATGAAACGGATGTAGAGATCTTTTCCGGCATGCCATGTGCCCGCCGGAAGGCAGCTCTCCATTGTACCATCACCGAACCATGCCTTTCCCACTGTCCCGTCTGTGCGATAGGTGCGGAGGAGCTTTTCATTCTGTCCGATCTCGAAGGTCCCCATGTAGACGCCGCCCATGGGATTGATATAGAGCTTGTAGTTCCCGCTCCCTTTGGTCTTTACGGTGATATGGTAGCGGATGCCGTAGTCGCCTGTATTCTCACGGTTGACACCGCTCACCTCGTCCTTCCCCTGCTGAAAGGGATAGGATGAACCGATGGTGATCTCCGCATTTCCTTGGGAAAAGTCCCATGGCTCGCAGGAAAGGTAAATATCTGCGGCGAAAGTGCCGCGCATTTCATGGGAATCGGGAGGAAGCGCCGCAGCGGTATCGAGAGCTTCTTGGAGCGATTTGTCATCAGCCATCGGCAAAATGGCAGCCCCGAGCTTCACCGGGTGATTCGTTTTGACCTCTACGATGCCGCTCACGAGGTCTTCTTCGGAGATCCCTTTCGGATCGTCTTCAAAGAGGATGGTACGCTCGCCGGGCGCAAGCTGGAAGGTCTTTTCTTCCTGCTTCGCATCGATGGCTTCCCGGAAAGAGAGCGTGCTTCCTGTCGGGATGTAGCTGCTCGATGCATCCCCGCGGATGGCGCGCTTCATCGTGAGGGGCTGTTTCTTGTCCGCTTTGGCATAGACGACGAGCCGCGCAGGCGCACCAGTCTCATTCACGTGGTAGTAATAGAGACGTCCCTCCCCCTTTTTGACAGTGCCTTCATAGAGGATCCCCGTCGTATCTGCGTACTCGGGGCAGTCGGAAAAGATGAGCGTCCCTTCCTCCTTCTTCAGGGAAA
>FR879517.1:784-1221 GCA_000434475.1 Dialister sp. CAG:486 | reverse complement strand
GGCGAAGCCGCCACCTTCATTCCTCATTCCTCATTCCTCATTTTCCCGAACCCTGAACCCTGAACCCTGAACCCTGAACCTTGAACCTTGAACCTTGAACCTGATTCACTTTCCTTATATAATAGATAAAAACCATAGACAAGGAGACTCACTATGAAATTCATCCAGTTCCGCATCGGCGACATCGTACAGATGAAAAAGAAACATCCCTGCGGCAGCCAGGAGTGGGAAGTCCTGCAGCTGGGCAGCGACATGCGCATCAAGTGCTGCGGCTGCGGACATATTGTTTTGATCCCTCGCCCCAAATTTTTGAAGGGGGCGAAAAAAGTCCTGAATCGTGACATCACACAGGATACCCCGCTGGCTGAGCGCACTTCGGAGTTTGAAGGCGAGTAGGAGAGGACGGGAGATCGGCCTCCAAGGGGGAGAGCCTTCCC
>FR879517.1:0-738 GCA_000434475.1 Dialister sp. CAG:486 | reverse complement strand
CAAGCGATCGGCAGGACGACCTGGGAGCGGATCCTGCGCCTCGTGATCTCTTTGCAAAACTTTTTCAAAAAAGTACTAGACAGATACGCGCGTCCATGCTATAATCTATAACCGTGATGAGGACACTCCTACGAAACTTCAAAACGAGCCGCGAGGTTCGAAAAAAGTTTGAAAAAAGTCCTTGACAAAAGCCTAAATCGATGATATGATAATCAAGTCGCTTACGTGCTGGCGTAGCTCAGTTGGTAGAGCAACTGATTTGTAATCAGTAGGTCGTAGGTTCAAGTCCTATTGCCAGCTCCATATGGGCGGATTCCCGAGTGGTTAAAGGGAGCAGACTGTAAATCTGCCGGCTTTGCCTTCATAGGTTCGAATCCTATTCCGCCCACCATCACTATCGCGGGGTGGAGCAGTTGGTAGCTCGTCGGGCTCATAACCCGAAGGCCGCAGGTTCAAGTCCTGCCCCCGCAACCATGTTTATTATTTCCCATATATCGTTATATATGCTGATATAGCTCAGTCGGTAGAGCGTATCCTTGGTAAGGATAAGGTCACCAGTTCAATCCTGGTTATCAGCTCCATATGGCGGCTTAGCTCAGTTGGCTAGAGCAAGCGGTTCATACCCGCTGTGTCCGGAGTTCAAATCTCTGAGCCGCCACCAAACCACGAAAATAAGAGTTCTCGAAAGAGAGCTCTTTTTTTCATGTGTAGATGGGGATTAGTGACTGGTGGCTTGTA
>FR879516.1:2452-3231 GCA_000434475.1 Dialister sp. CAG:486 | reverse complement strand
CAGACTCCCGTATCGTCATTGAAAGCGTTGCCGAGAAATCTTCCTTGCAGACCGATAAACAATGAATGTGTGAAAGCAGGAATGAGTGGCTAGGGATTAGGAATTAGGGATTGGGGATTAGGAGTGACTGGTGACTAAATACAACCTTCGGGTATCATCATGATTTATACTCCGCGGCGCATTTCGTCATCCTGAGCGGAGTGAAATGTCGGATGTTCGAAAATGTAAAGGCGAAACAGTGAGAACTGAGTCGAAGGATCTGGCGCCGCACCAACCTCCTTTGAACCTTTTGAACCTATAGAACCCGATGAACCTCTTTCGCACGCAATCAAAAGGCAGCACGCCCCATGGGCTGGCCTTAAGTCCATACCCAAAACTCATTTGACTTTCTATTCAAATCATGGTAGAATGTGTCCAATTTCAAAACAGACTAGGATCGGGATCAGGCTGGTGAATTTTCTCAGAGAGGCAGTGGATGGTGAAAACTGCTGAAAAGGACGCAGCCACGTCACCCGAGAGTCCTTTTTTTGATCCCCCTTGCGGTATAGAGAAAAGCGGCGGCTCCGTTATCGCCCAATCGAGCAGGAAACAGCGGTCTGTTTCCATGGCAAGGTGGTACCTCACGCAATGTGCCCTGTCGGATGTTTTCCGGCAGGGATTTTTTATTGGCAGGAAGAAATCCCAAGGTTCACGGGTCTGGAAGGCGCCTCCGCTTTGCGAGCGGTATATGCAAGCCGAAACATGCGGCGGCTCTATAAGATGGATGTGCCGCCCTGCTG
>FR879516.1:0-2417 GCA_000434475.1 Dialister sp. CAG:486 | reverse complement strand
GCCCTGCTGAACCCTTGGAAGTGACAGAACCATTTCCGCAAGCCGTTTCCCGGATCCGATCCCGGATCCTTCCTCCATTCACGAAAGGAGTTTACTATGAAGAAAAATTTCTTGATCCCGATCGGGCTGATGCTCTTTGCCCTCTTCTTTGGCGCAGGGAATCTGATCTTCCCGGTGTACATGGGCCAGAATGCAGGCGTGAATACCCTTCCTGCGACGCTGGGCTTTCTTTTGACAGGTGTAGGGTTTCCGATCCTTGCCGTCGCAGCGATCGGCTATGCCGGGAGCGACCTTGAGTCACTGGCCTCCCGTGTACACAAGGGCTACGCCATTTTCTTCACCGTCTGCCTCTACCTCACCATCGGGCCGGCTTTCGCCATCCCCCGTACAGCGACGACATCCTATGCGATCGGCATCGCGCCCTTCTTCGGTGAATCGATGCAGCAGACCGCGCTCTATGCTTTCGCCTTTATCTTTTTCGTGATCTCCTGGTGGCTCTCCATCAGCCCGTCGAAACTGGTCAACCGCATCGGGAAGATCATCACCCCGGCACTCCTTCTCTTCCTCGCCATCCTTTTCATCACAGCGACACTCTTCCCGATGGGCAGCTGGCAGGAGGCACAGGCAGCCTATCAGCCCTCCATCAAAGCGCTGACGCAGGGCTTCCTCGATGGATATAACACCATGGACGCACTGGCCGGTTTCGTCTTCGGCATCATCGTCGTCAATGCTGTTCGTCAGTATGGCGCGGCAAGCAATGAAGAGGTCGCCTCCCATACCCTGAAGAGCGGCCTCATCGCGGGCGTCTGCCTGGCTGTCATTTACATTTTCCTTTCCGTCATCGGTGCCTGCTCTGTAGAAGAGCTGGGACTCATGAAAAACGGCGCAGACATCCTGGTCGGCACCGCGCACCACTACTTCGGCAGCTACGGCCGCATCCTGATGGGCATGATCGTCCTCCTCGCCTGCCTTACTACCAGCGTCGGCCTCATCACCGCCTGCGGCGAATATTTCAAGAAACTCATCCCGGTGCTCTCCTACAGAGCTTGGGTGACCGTATTCTCCGTCATTTCCTTTGGTATCGCCCTCTTCGGCCTCACCACCATCATCACCGCTGCCATTCCGGTCCTCATGTTCCTCTATCCTTTGACCATCTCCCTCATTTTCCTCACCTTCGGCGATCACCTCTTCAGCGGGAAACGCAGCGTCTACGCCTGCGCCACCCTTTGCACCCTGATCCCTGCCCTCTACGACGGATGTCACACGGCAGGTCTCTCCCTCGGCGCGATCGACGGCCTCATGCAGTCCCTCCCACTGGCAGGCTATGGACTTTCCTGGATCTCCTTCTTCCTCTTCGGAAGCGCGCTCGGGATGGTCTTTGGGAAAAAGTAGCTGGTGGCTAGTGACTGGTGGCTAGGGATTAGGGATTAAGTGTCTCGAGTGACGGGTGACTTGAATACCACTTTCAGGCATCGCCCTATTTATACTCTGCGGCGCTTCTGATTTTTATGCGCCGCACCACCTCCTTTGAACCCTCTGAACCTGTTGAACCCGCTGAACCTCTTTCGCATGTAATCAAAGGACGGCGCGCCCCATGGGCTAACCCTGAACCCCGAACCCTGAACCCTTAAACCCTTTATCTCACCTCCCATCTGTGCTATGCTATACGAAACAGCAAACCACTCACTATCCACGATTTCCAAGAAACGAGGTCCTTCCCATGACATCTGTCGATGAAAAAAGTCTCGCCCTGCGCAAATGGATCTTTGCCGGGCTGATGGTCGCCGCCGGCGTATTGCTTTCCCCCATGTTCTCCTTTCCACTGGGCGTGACGAAAGCATTTCCCCTGCAGCATATGATCAACATCTTTCTGGCGGTCCTCTGCGGCACGCGCTATGGCACCGCAGCCGCCTTCGGCACCTCCCTCATTCGCAATCTCTTAGGCACCGGCAGCCTTCTCGCCTTCCCCGGCTCCATGGTGGGCGCTTTCCTCTCCGGCTACCTCTACAGCCACACGCACAAGCTCTGGGCTGCCGTCATCGGAGAATTCGTCGGTACCTCGATCATCGGAGGACTCCTCTCCTACCCGATCGCCGCCCTCTTCATGGGCTCGGCCAAAGGCGCCTTCTTCTACGTCTCCCTCTTCGTCGTCTCCTGCGGCGCAGGCTGCGTCATCGCCTTCGTCGTCCTGAAGGGCATGAAAGTGATTCAAACGGAATTTTCAAAAATGTAAGAAAATAAAAAGCCCAGTCCCCACATCGGCGGCTGGGCTTTTTGTGTGGGCTAACCTTGGAGTTTGAAAGCAGGGATTAGTAGTTGGGGATTAGGAGTTTCGAGTGATTGGGTGACTAAGAGACTGAGAGATTAGGAGACATCAGACTCCCGTATCGTCATTGAAAGCGTTGCCGAGAAATCTT
>FR879515.1:7610-12174 GCA_000434475.1 Dialister sp. CAG:486 | reverse complement strand
TACTTTTACCGCTAATCCGGCACTTACTTTGAGAATTAACGTTCAAACAAAAACTCATAGATCTTTTCATTTATAGTATTTCGCAATCGTTTATGAATGTGTTAAAATAAGGAATAGTGCAGAAGAGGGTTTTCTCACGAAAGGAAACAGCTATGAGAATACGAACGATCACTGCCGCGCTCCTTGTGACGCTGGGAATGTGCCAAATAGCAGGAGCGAATGATATCCGTCATGTCTTCGTGGTCGATGACATGACGATCGAGCTGGAAATGAAGGAGCCTTTGACAGAGGACGAGACAGCGCCCAAGAATTTCACATCGGATACCTATGAGCCGCCCTTTGTACTCAATGAAGGCGTGGCGGTCATCGGATTTCCGGTGCCACAGAGATCGGATGGATTTCACGACAACATTTACCGCATCACGGTGACAGGGATGGATGTGGGTCCGATCTATCAGATCTCCTACCGGGGCCACAAGCCGAAGACCTTCAAGGTGTACCCGGCCAAAGAACAGACCGACCGGTATCGGGATCGGTATGGAAGCTACTTCTGACTCATTCTGATATCTAAGGAACATTACGAATAAAGGAATCTAAACCTATGCATATCGTACTGGTAGAACCGGAAATTCCGGGAAATACGGGGAACATTTCCCGACTCTGCGCAGCAGAGCATCTGGTGCTGCACCTGGTGGAGCCACTGGGCTTTTCTATCGATGACAAGCACCTGAAGCGGGCGGGGCTCGACTACTGGGATCTTCTGGAGGTCCATGTCCATCCGGACTTTGACTCCGTGAAGCGCATGCTTGCGGGTCATCATTTCTACTACAATACCACCAAGGCGATCAAGACGTATTCGGATATTTCGTATACGGAGGATGATGTCCTTGTATTTGGGAAAGAGACGAAGGGTCTTCCTGAAGAGCTTCTTCTGGAACATGAAGAGGACTGCATCCGCATCCCCATGATTGAAGAAGCACGGTCTCTCAATCTGTCGAATGCTGTTGCGATCGTCGCCATGGAAGCACTCCGGCAGACGGGTTTCCACCATCTCTTGAAGAAGAGTGGACGTTTATTCAAAGGAGGAAGCAGTCATGAATACGTATGACGCAGCTTATGATCTGGCCAAAGCCATTAAGGAAAGCGATGAGATGAAGCGTCTCACCGCTGCCGCGGATAAAGTGAAGAACGATGCCGATGCCAAAAAGATGGTGAAGGAATATATTATGGCACAGATGCAGGCAGACTATGCCAAACTTGCAGGGCAGAAGGACGATGAAAAGACCTATCAGCATCTGCAGGAACTGGCGGTCCTTGTCAGCAACAACAGCAATGCCCAGGAATATCTCCAGGCATTTATTCGCTGGAATCAGGTGGCTGCGGATTTGCAGAAGATCGTCTCGGATGCAATGGCGCAGGGTATGGATGTATTGGAATTAGATAAGAAATGACAGACTGGAAAGTATTTTTCGACGGGATCCTCACAGAGAGAGACCTCAAGATCAATGAACCGATGAGCCGCCATACGACCTATGGCATCGGCGGCCCTGCTGACGTTTTTGTCACTCCGCAGACAGAAGAACAGCTTATTAAGATCCTCCGGAAGGCGGATGAGGAAGGCATCGCTGTCACGGTGATCGGCGGCGGCTCGAATACGCTCGTCAGCGATAAGGGGATCCGTGGCATCACCATTTGCATGAACCGTATGAAGCAGGAAATGATCTGCGAAGGCGAATGGATCACTGCCAGCGGCGGCACAGGCACGGGCACTGTCGCTCGCTTTGCGGAAAAGAACAGCTTGAAGGGCTTCGAGTGGGCTGTCGGTATCCCCGGTACGGTCTGCGGTGCGGTTTTCATGAACGCCAATGGCTATGGCAGTCAGATGAAGAGAGTCGTAGAAGAGGTCTATGCCATCACCAGAGACGGCAAAGAAAAAAAGACCTACGGCTGGGATGACCTGCACTATGGCGACAGCGACAGCGTATTCATGCACAATGGGGATATCATCGTCGGCGTAAAGCTGCATCTTTCTCCCGGCAATCCGGAAGAGATCAAGAGAGAAATGACAGAACACCAGATCTCCCGTCGCACCAAGCAGCCGCTCGAAAAGAGAAGCGCCGGCACCATGTACCTCCGTCCGCCGGGATACCATGTCGGACCGATGATCAAAAACTGCGGTCTCATCGGCTTCTCTATCGGTGATGCACAGGTCTCTACCAAGCATCCGGACTTTGTCGTAAACAACGGACATGCTTCCTGCCAGGAGATTCTGGATGTGCTGCATGAAGTCCAGAAGCGCATCATGGAGAAATATCATGTCCACGTCCCGCTTGATGTGCGTATCATCGGTGAAGGTGTACAGCAGGAAAGATAATAGGAGAATCGGAGAAGAGCTGCCTTGATGGGCGGCTCTTTTTGGCGTGTGTCTTTTTTTAACAGCACTGCCAAACGGGGACAGGAAATAGCGGCAGAGAGCCTGTCAGGCATATGCCTTTGGGCCGCCTTTCCTTCATAATAAATTTCTCATTTTCCCCCTTGCATTTCTGACTAAAGTTATGTATTATATAAAAGTAAGTTAGCACTCGAGATGAGTGAGTGCTAATAGTCCAAAGGAGGAATAGAAATGTTAAAACCATTAGCAGATCGTGTTCTTGTTAAAGTAGATACCGAAGAAACGAAGACCAAAGGCGGCATCCTGCTGCCAGATACAGCACAGAAAAAATCTCAGAAAGGCGAAGTCATTGCTATCGGCTCCGGCAAAATGCTCGATGACGGCACTCGCGTACCGTTCGAAGTCAAAGTGGGCGACAGAGTCCTCTTTGCTAAATATTCCGGCGTGGATATCGAAGAAAATGGCCAGAAATTCCTGCTTCTCTCCGAAAGAGACGTACTGGGGATCCTGTAATAAAAAGTATCTGGGGAGTAGGGATGAGCGCAGGTGAATCCCCGGCCCAAGATCTTTCATCGATTGTTTTATAG
Organism: Dialister sp. CAG:486; assembly: GCA_000434475.1. Lineage (GTDB taxonomy): Bacteria > Bacillota > Negativicutes > Veillonellales > Dialisteraceae > Dialister. The sequence continues at coordinate 9,195 of FR879515.1, read as the reverse complement.
CAAAAACTAGGAGTGACATACCATGGCAAAGAAAGTTCTTTATAATGAAGAAGCCCGCGCAGCTCTTTTAAGAGGTGTCGATCAGCTGGCAAATGCAGTAAAAATTACTCTGGGGCCGAAAGGTCGCAACGTCGTACTCGACAAGAGATTCGGTGCTCCGAACATCGTCAATGATGGCGTCTCCATCGCTCGCGAGATCGAGCTGAAGGATCCATTTGAAAACATGGGTGCGCAGCTGGTCAAAGAAGTCGCTACCAAGACCAATGATGTAGCAGGCGACGGCACCACCACCGCTACCCTTCTTGCACAGTCCATGATCCATGAAGGCATGAGAAACGTAGCTGCCGGCGCAAACCCGATGGTCCTGAAGAAGGGCATCGAAGAAGCAGTCAAGGTCCTTGTCGAAGAGATCAAGAAAAAAGCTGTACCGGTACAGACCAAAGAAGCGATCGCACAGGTCGCTTCCATCTCCTCTGCCGATAAGACCATCGGCGGTCTCATCGCTGATGCGATGGAAAAGGTCGGCAATGACGGCGTCATCACAGTCGAAGACTCCAAGACCATGGGCACCAGCCTGAAGGTCGTAGAAGGCATGCAGTTCGACCGCGGCTACCTTTCCCCATACATGGTCACCGATCCGGACAAAATGGAATGTGTCATCGACAATCCGCTGATCCTTATCACCGACAAGAAGATCAATATGCTCCAGGATATGCTCCAGCTCCTCGAACAGGTGGCTAGAAGCGGCAAGGAACTCGTCATCATCGCTGAAGATGTCGAAGGCGAAGCACTGGCTACTCTCGTAGTGAACAGACTCCGCGGCACCCTGAAATGTGCAGCTGTCAAAGCACCGGGATTCGGCGACCGCAGAAAAGCTATGCTGCAGGATATCGCTATCCTGACCGGCGGCACCGTGATCTCTGAAGAAATGGGACGTACCCTGAACAGCGCTACCTTGGATGATCTCGGCACCGCTCACCAGATCCGCATCACCAAAGACAACACCACCATCGTCGGCGGCGCAGGTGATAAAGACCAGATCGCAGCCAGAGTGGCTCAGATCCGTGAACAGTACAAAGAAGCGACTTCCCAGTTCGACAAAGACAAACTGCAGGAACGTCTGGCAAAGATGTCCGGCGGCATTGCTGTCATCGAAGTCGGTGCTGCTACCGAAGTAGAAATGAAGGATAAGAGACTCCGTATCGAAGATGCTCTGAATGCGACCCGCGCAGCTGTCGAAGAAGGTATCGTCGCTGGCGGCGGCACCACCCTGCTCGATATCCAGGATAAACTGGATACCATCGAAGCAGAAGGCGATGTCAAGACCGGTGTGAACCTCGTCCGTCATGCCATCGAAGCTCCGGTCCGTCAGATCGCTGACAATGCCGGCCTCGAAGGTGCTATCGTAGCTGAAAAGGTCAAAGAAGCTGGCCAGGGCATCGGCTACAATGCAGCAGAAGACAAGTACGAAGATATGCTGAAAGCCGGCATCGTCGATCCGGCAAAGGTCACCAGAAGCGCACTGCAGAATGCAGCTTCCATCGCAGCTCTGGTCCTCACCACCGAAGCTATCGTCGGTTAAAGT
>FR879515.1:0-7577 GCA_000434475.1 Dialister sp. CAG:486 | reverse complement strand
CGTCGGTGAACTGCCGGAAGAAAAACCGGCTATGCCTCCGATGCCGCAGGGCGGTATGGGCGGAATGATGTAATTTCGCATCGCGTTTGAAAGATAAGAAATGAAAGATCCCCACCATCGATTTGACCGATGGCGGGGATCTTTTTGCGTGCGGGATGGGGCGAAAATAAGAAAGGGTGGTGGCTTTTCCAAAGGACAGAAGCGTGAGATACCTGCATCATCCATAGAGACCGTTGAACCTGTTCCCACCCTTATGCTACAATCAAAAGAAAAGTTACAGAAATGGAGAAGACTATGGAGAATCTGAAGAAAGTCATCATCAGTAAGCGCGCCGAGCTGGCGGCGAAGGGGGGACACCCGTGGATCTACGGGACGGAGATCGAGCACGCGGACGAAGGCATCGAAGCCGGCGACATCGTGCGTGTGGAGTCGAAGAAGGGGAAATTCGTGGGAAGCGGTTTCTACAATCCGCACTCGAAGATCACCGTCCGCATTTTTTCGACGAATGCGAATGATACCTTCAACGCAGCCTTCTGGAAGCGACGCGCAGCGTATGCGGTGGATTACCGCCTGCAGGTGATGCGGAAGGAAGACTATGATTGCTGCCGCCTGGTTTTCGGGGAAGCGGACCAGTTGCCGGGACTTACGGTGGATCGCTTCGGCGATGTGCTTTCCGTGCAGGTGCTCTCACTGGGGATGGAGCGGCATAAGAAGGAATTCTTGGACGGCCTCATCGAGGTACTGCGGGAGCGGCAGCTCGCGGTCTCCTGCGTCTATGAAAGAAATGATGTCAAGATCCGTGAGCTGGAGGGGATGCAGCAGTACAAGGGCTTCTATCGCTCCCCGCTGCTGGATCCGGCGGCAGAGAAGACACGGGTGGATATCGTGGAGAATGGCATCCGCTATACGGTCGATGTGGAGAACGGGCAGAAGACGGGCTTCTTCCTCGACCAGAAATTCAATCGTCTCGCTGCAGCGCAGATCGGCAAGGGGCGCCGTGTCCTCGACTGCTTCACGCACACGGGCGCCTTTGCGCTGAACATTGCCAAGGGCGGTGCGGCGAGTGTGACGGCGCTCGATATTTCCAAAGAAGCCGTCGAAATGACGGCGCACAATGCGAAGCAGAATGGCCTTGCCGTCGAGGCCGTAGAGGCAGATGTCTTTGATTTTCTGACCGAGCTCGACAAGAAAAAGGATCACAGCTATGACTACATCGTCCTCGATCCGCCCGCTTTCACCAAGTCAGGAAAGACAGTCCATGAAGCCTTCCGCGGCTACAAGGAGATCAACTACCGTGCGATGAAGATCCTGCCGCGCGGCGGATATCTGGCGACCTGCTCCTGCTCACATTTTATGGGTGAGGAACTCTTCGTGAAGATGTTGAAGGAAGCAGCGCGCGATGCCGGTGTCACGCTTCGGCAGATCGAGTTCCGCCAGCAGGCTCCCGATCATCCGATCCTTATGACGGTGCCGGAGACCTATTACTTGAAATTCTTCCTCTTCCAGATCGTATAAAGGAAACGCTGATTAAATCGCAGAATTCGATTTCACATGTATTTTCATGCAACGCTTCGTCATAACCCTCCTTAAATAGCTAGCTATTCGCGTCGGATTATTTCTTGCACTGCATGAAAATACAAGAGTAAAATCGAACAACGATTTAATCAGTGTTTCCTAAGAAAAACGCTCAGCCGGATCGGCTGAGCGTTTTTTACTTGATGGTTTCAGGGTTCAGGTTGGCGGTTTCAGGGGTTTGGTGCGGTGTATCATAATAGGTAGCGCCGCGGAGTATGGAGGATGACAGGCTTCCCGTTTCCGGTTTCGCGCACAGGAACCGTTTCACCGCGAACGAAAAAGATTCCTCGGCTTCGCTCGGAATGACGATACGGGGAAGACGCTTAGTGCGAATAGTATGAAAACGTTTCGGTGAGTTGCGCCTCTGCCAGGCACTCTATCCTGCGTCTTCGGTGTGCCCCTTCTTCAAGGGGCTTCTCAGTTGAGGAGATTGATGCAAACCCTAAACCATAAACCCTAGTCCCTAGCTACTAGTGACTAGTCCCCAGTCACTAGCCTCCAGTCACTAGTCACCCGTCCATTCTCTCTTTCAGGTACTCTTTGAAGTTCAGGATGCGTGTCGCTGTCCAAAGGCCGTTTACGTCTTTTTCCAGCTGCACCTGCCAAATGAAGTCGCGGGAGAGATCCTTGTCTTCCAGCTGCACATAGGCGATGGCTTTGCCGTCCTTCTCTTCGATCTTGAAGATGTCGGTGAGAGAGAGGGCGGAAGAGCCGGCGTAGGCAGTGAGGGTCTTGACAGGCTTGTCCAGAAGGGACTTGGAGGCCGGGGCGCCATCCTTGAATCGGATCTCTGTCTGTCGGATGAGTTCCTTCACGACTTCTTTCTTGATGCTTTTCACGAGGGAGGCAGCGATGGCGTGTTCGGGAAGACCGTCGGCCTTGAGCTCGGCGAGCATGTCGTCCAAGGCATAGCTGTAGACCCTGGCGACATCGACGCGTTTGCAGAAGAGATCCCAGTCCTTTTTCTGCACGGCCTGCTGGATCTCTCCCGCCGCAAAGGCGGGCGTATTCTGCCAGTACAGGAAATACCAGCCGCCGGCAGCGGCAAGGAGGATCATGAGGGTGATGAGAAGCTTTTTGAAGATCGACATGAAAATGACCTTTCATTAAATAACGGAGGAAGGTACGGATCCCTAGTCACCCGTATCGAAGAGGGCTTTCTGCTGGGTGAATTCGAGCATGCCGTAGATGCCGCCTTCGCGGCCAAGGCCGCTTTCCTTGTAGCCGCCAAAGGGAGCCGCTGTATCACGCGGGCTGGCATTGATGTAGACATTGCCGGCCTTGATGCGATGGGCGATGGCGATGGCTTCTTCTTTCGGCCCATAGACACCGGCATTCAGACCGTATCGGGTGGCATTGGCGATCCTGACCGCATCGTCAGTGTCTTTGTAGGTGATGACACAGAGGACCGGACCGAAGATCTCATCCTGCGCGATGGTCATATCATTCGTGACATTCGTGAAGATCGTGGGGTGGATGTAGTAGCCGTGATCGGGGCTTTCCGGCAGGCCGCCCGTGAGGAGCCTTCCCCCTTCGGAAAGGCCCTTGCTGATGTATTCGCTGATCTTCCTGTACTGCGCCATGGAGGACACCGGCCCGAGCTTCACGCCCGGGTCTGTCGGGTCGCCGACCGTATATTCTTTGGCGATGGCGGAAAGCTCTTTTTCGATGAGGGCTTTCTCACTTTCCGGGATGAGCAGGCGGGAGAAGGCGGTGCAGGTCTGGCCGGAGTTCAGAAAGATGCTATTGAAGCAAAGGCGGATCGGTGCGCTGTAGTCATGGTCCTTGGATGGAAGGATCACGTAGGGCGATTTCCCACCAAGCTCAAGGCTGATATGCTTCACGCTTTCAAGCGCCCGCTTGCCGACGGTGACGCCGCCTGAGGTGGATCCGGTGAAGGAGATCATGGAGATGAGCGGATGGGAAGAGAGCGCATCGCCCACTTCGTCGCCGCGGCCGGTCACGAGGTTGAAGACGCCTTTCGGAAAGCCTGCTTGTTCAAAGGCATCGGCGAGGAAGTAGGAGGAGAGCGGCGTGTGCTGGCTAGGCTTTAGGATGACGGTATTGCCCATCAGCATCGCAGGTATGATCTTCTGTATGACCTGTCCCAAGGGGTAGTTCCATGGAGTGATACATCCGATGACGCCGATCGGCTCACGATAGGTGGTGGAAGCCGCCATTTTTTCGACCATGGGGACGTCTGGCGCAAGGTCGATGTAGGACATGGTACGGACGTACTGGTACTCGACCTGCGAGGCTTTGGTGAAGGTATATGGCGAGCCGAGCTCACGGATGGTGATGTCGATGAGGTCATCTTCCTGAGATTTGAAAATGGCGAGGAATCGCTCCATCAAAGTGATGCGTTCGGCGAGCGGCTTTTTCGCCCAGGCAGGGAAAGCGGCATAAGCGGCTTTGGCGGCCTTGTCTACGTCATCGCCGTTTCCCGCCGGAACGCGGGCGAAGATCTCCCTTGTGGCCGGGTTTTCTACCTCGATGAAATCCCCGGATGCGCCCGGGATCCATTCGCCATTGATATAGAGCTTTTCATAATCCATAGCAAACACCTTCCTTTAGACAAAAGAGAGCCCCCTTGCGAGCGCTCTCCCCCTTGAGATGATGATATTGAACCAGTATTTCCCTAGATTTATTATAGCATGAGGAAAGGGGAAGACAAGGGGAGGGGAAGGGACTGGTGACTAGAAATTAGTAGCTGGGGATTAGGTTTGCGATACGAGAAAACCGCTAGTTTCAAACTTCGGGCATCGCCCAGATCATCCTCTTCATCCTCTTGCCCCTTCCTCTGGAAGGAGGGAGAAGTCAGCTTTCGGGCATCGCCCCGTTTCGTCATCCTGAGCGGAGAGAAACGTCGTATGTGAGATAACGAATGCCAGAACAGCTGCGACCTGAGTCGAAGGATCTCGGCGAAGCCGCCACCACCACTCCTCACTCCTCACTCCTAACTGTTGAGTAAAACTTTTATCCCCTATCACGGGCCAGCACGCCCTATGGGCCAGCCCTTCCCCTAGCCCCTCATGGTATAATGAAAAGGAATCTATGATTCAAAAAGATCGGCATGTATGATACAATAATTAATATAGAATTAGGAGGAAACATGGGCTTATTAGATGATACGCTGGATCGGATCCAGCCGCTCAGCCAGGAAGCCATGGAAGAGGCCGGGAAGCGCTGGCATGATCTGTACCTTGGTATGGGAAACCTTGGCAAGATGGAGGATATGGTGACGCGCTACATCGGTGTCACCGGCGATGCCATGCCGGATGTCCCGAAGGGGTGTATGGTGATCGCATGCAGTGACCACGGGGTATACAAAGAGGGCGTGTCTGCCTATCCGCAGGAGACAACGGTCGGCATGACGAAGGCCTATGTGGTCGCGAAGGGCGCCTCCTGCAATGCGATGGCGTACTATGCGGGCATGGACATGGTGGTGGTCGATGTGGGCATCCATCATGATATGACAGGAGTCCCGGGACTCTTGGATCGCAAGATCGCCTGGGGGACGAAGAACATCGCGGAAGGACCGGCGATGACACGTGAGCAGGCAATCCGCTCCATCGAGATCGGCATCGAGATCGCAGAAGAAAATGTAAGAAAGGGATACAAGGTCTTTTCGATCGGGGAAATGGGGATCTCCAATACCACCTCATCGGCCTGCATCCTGGGGACCTTCAATCACTGGAATGCCATCGAAGTCACGGGGCGCGGGACAAATATTTCTGACGAACGCCTCGTCCACAAGGTAGAGGTCGTACAGAAGGCGATGGATGTGAATCATCCGGATCCCAAGGACGGCCTCGATGTGCTTGCCAAAGTTGGCGGATTTGAATTCGGATGTCTCACGGGGGTCATCCTGGGGGCGGCCGCCAATCACGCGATGACCATCATCGATGGATTCAATACGACAGCGAGCGCCTTCATCGCGAAGGCACTCTCGCCGCAGGTGTCAGACTATCTCATGGCCTCGCACCTCTCGCTTGAGCAGGCGCACAAAAAGTCGCTGGCTGCGCTGGGACTTTCCGAATATATTGATCTGGATTTCCGCTTGGGTGAATCCATCGGTGCGGGCATTCAGAAGAAAATGCTGGATATGGCGATCTCCGTCTATCGGGAATGTGTCACCAAAGAAGAAGCGGGGGTGGAAGCATGAGCGAGATCCCGAAACTGAATCAGGAGATCATGGAGGCCTGCCAGCTCTATGTGGATAATCTCATCAAGCCGATCCATTCACTGGGAAAGCTGGAGGATATGGCTGTCCGTATGGCCGGCATTTTAGGTGAAGTGAAGCCGACATACCTCAATAAGGCGGTCGTCATTTTCGGCGGGGATACGGCTGTCGATGGCGAGAACAAGACGAAGGGGCAGCTCTCGCACGCAGAGATGAAGCTGGTCGCGCAGGGCGCGGGACCGGTGAATGTCCTCGCGCGGCAGATGGAGATGCCGGTCTACCTTGTCGATGTCGGCCTTGAAAAGGATACCTCCGATATCGAAGGCATATTGGCAAAGAAGGTGATCCATGGTACGCATCAGGGGCATCCCGCCATGGATGATGATGTCGCCAAAGCGGCGATCTCTCTGGGCATGTCGGTCGGGAAAGCCCTTGCGGGAGAGGGCATCCAGGCCGTCGGCCTCGGCAATATCGGAGAGCGCTCCATGCTGTCGGCACTCGCGGTGACGACAGCCGTCATGAAGGAGGATCTCAAGAAGGCATCGGCGAGAAGCGGCTTCTCTATCCAACTTTCTGATGTCGGCGATTTCGCCAAGGATCCCGTTGGTACGCTCGCCATGGTTGGCTCGGCAGAGATCGCAGCCCTCTTCGGCCTTACCGTAGAAGCGGCGCGCCGCGGCATCATGGTCGTCTTTGACAATGCTGTCACAGGCGCTGCCGTGCTTGCCGCACAGGCCGTGTATCCTGAGATCAAAAACTATATTTTCCCATCTGTCTATTATGAAGAACCGGTTCATCAGATGCAGATGCAGAAGATGGGCATGAAGTCATTCCTGCACTATGATTTCACAGAAGCGGAAGGTTACGGCTCAGCCCTCGGGCTCTCGCTTCTGGACGCAGCGATCGATATGCTGAATCAGATGAAGACCTTCGGCAGCGCTGACGTAGCCGTCGCAGAGGATGGTCCGGGCAAGGGTCGTCAAAGAGAGGACGTGAAGTGATGAAAGCACTTTTTGTACGCTGTTATGGGAAGCTGACCGCAGATATGATGATCGGCGGGCTCATCGATATGGGGGTGCCGCCGGTCTATCTGAGATCGAAGCTGGAGGATGCCGGCCTTTCTGCCCCATTCATCGAAAAAACGAATCCGAAAGCACAGATCTCCGCACACTATTTCCATATCCCGGAGACAGGCGAAAAGCCGATGCTCCTGAAGGAGCGGGATATTTTCAAGCTGTGGCGGGGAATCTGCGAGAAAGGCGCTCCGGACTGGGAAGACACCGGCTGGAAGGTCTTCTCTGCTTTGACCAGCGGCGCATCGGATGCCATCGATGAGATCGCAGGAAATATCATCGACCTGCGCCGCATCGGTGTCACTGAAGAGAATCTGATCTCGCTCTACCTCTTCCTGGCCTGCCTCGACTATCTGGAGGTAGAGAGCCTCTTCGTCGTACCTTTTTCCTTGAAAGAGGGGAGATCGGAACGCGCAAGAGCGACCCTCCACATTCTGACCGATGCCGGCTCCACGGTGGGCGAGCCCATCGACGCAGAGGACATTCATCCATTCGCGGCAGCCATGCTCGAAGGGCTGGCGGCCAAATTCATGCCTATGGACGGACGCTTTCTGGCAGACAAGACTGCCTATGGCAGTGCCAGTGCCGAGAAGCCGACCGGCGAGAGCACCGTCGCCGAGTATCTGGGCTACTTCCAGGACCGCGGCGACTCCATCTTCAGCCGTCATCTCAAGGTCTTCGGCATGGCAGGGGATCTGATATAAGAGATAAAAAAGGGGCTGTGAAGAAATGAATCCTCATTTCTT
>FR879514.1 GCA_000434475.1 Dialister sp. CAG:486 | reverse complement strand
TCGAGCAAAGCTTTCATCCGCAATCCATGGGCACCCCCGCCCCACGGGCTAACCCTGAACCCCGACTCTGGCGGGTATCAGACAACCGCTGTTTCTGATTTCACATTTTTTATCAAGAAGGAGTTCCTATGCCCCGTATCGCTGTTCTCATTCCCTGCTGGAATGAAGCCCTGACCATTGAGAAGGTGGTGACAGATTTCCGCGCGGTACTCCCGGAGGCGGATATCTATGTCTATGACAACAATTCAACAGATGGCACGGCGGAAATCGCAAAGCGTGCGGGGGCGATCGTTGTCCATGAGTACTGGCAGGGGAAGGGAAATGTGATCCGCTCCATGTTCCGTGATATCGATGCGGACTGTTACGTGATGACGGACGGGGATGACACCTACCCGGCCGAAGCGGCGCGGGAGATGGCGGAGCTTGTGCTCTCGGGGAGAGCCGACATGGTGATCGGTGACAGGCTCTCGTCGACGTACTTTGAAGAGAACAAGCGGCCTTTTCATAATTCCGGCAATGTGCTCGTCCGCCGGGTCATCAATCTTTTCTGGGGCAGGGGACGGGAGGAGATCCGAGACGTCATGACGGGCTATCGGGCTTTTTCTCCCCTATTTGTGAAAACGTTTCCGATCCTGTCAGAAGGGTTTGAGATCGAGACGGAAATGACGATCCACGCGCTGGATAAGAATCTGCTTCTCATGCAGGTGCCGGTATCCTATCGCGACCGTCCGGCGGGAAGTGTCAGCAAGCTCCATACCTTCCGTGATGGGGCGCGGGTGCTGAAAACGATTTTCATGCTCTACAAAGATTATCGCCCATTGCGGTTCTTTTTGGCGGCGGCACTCGTCCTCACACTCATTTCTCTCTCGCTCTTTCTTCCTGTTTTTCATGAGTATCTCGCAACGGGCCTTGTCCCCAAGATGCCGACGCTCGTGACCTCCGGTTTCTTCATGGTGGCCGCCGTGATTTCCACAGGCATCGGTCTTGTGCTGGATACCGAGGTCAAGAATGCCAGAAAGAATCTGGAGATCCAGATGAATATGATTCGGATGTTAATGAAATAGGGGGAGGGTCAGCCCCGTGGGTGTGCTGCCCCTTGATTTTGGATGAAAGTCTCGCATGAATGAAAAATTAGAAATGAGAAATGCGAAATGGTGGTGCGGCGCATTTCGTCATCCTGAGCGGAGAAAAACGTCGTATGTTAAAAAATGGCTTATCTGAAACAGGAGAACTGAGTCGAAGGATCTAAGCGCCGCGATGTATAAATGGGGCGATGCCCGAAAGTCGCATTTAAGCCACTGGTGACTAGTCACTAGTCCCGAATCCCTACTTTCACACATGCATCGTTTATCGGACTGCAAGAAAGATTTCTCGCTTCGCTCGAAATGACGATATGAGAGAGTCTGGTATCTTCCAGTCACAAGTCACTAGCCACTCGAAGCTCCTAATACCTAATCCCTAGCCACGAATCCCCAGTCACTCGCAATCCTTAGGGAAACGCTGATTCTGCGATTGAATCAGTGTTTCCCTAGCTGCTATTTCCAAAGGAACATATTATGCCTACATTTTTAGAGTCGCTTATTTTGGAGATCTTCCCTTCCATGGATCGTTTTTGGGAAATTTTTCGTTTCCTCGCTGTCGGGGGCGGGTGCTTCCTCTTAGAGTATGTCCTGCTGTTCACATTGACGGAGTACGGCGGTCTTCCGCCGCTGGTTTCCGCACCGATCGCTTTTACGATTTCCCTCATTGTGAATTACATCCTTTGTGTCTATGTGGTCTTTCATGCAGAGAATCAGAGTACGAAACAGATGGTGCTCTTTATTGTGACGTCTCTCATGGGGCTGGGGCTGAATCAGCTTGTCATGTGGTGCTGCATCGACCTTCTTGGGATATGGTATATGTTTTCAAAGGTCGTGGCTTCTGCGATCGTGATGATTTGGAATTATTTCACTAAGCGATTCATCCTGCATGGACATGCTTAAAGCGTCAGGCGTTGCAGGGAAATCCATAGGCGTCATTTCTATCGTCAACCGTTTGTCAACTAATGAATAAAGCGAGTTGACAAACGGTTTTTCGCACTTTATAATAAGCACATCAAATATAGTTGGCAGGGATTGGGAGTGATTAGTGGCTGGTGACTGGTAGGAAAACTTTGCACCTTGCACCTTACACCTTCGGTTTCTTGTCTCGGCCAATTTCTAGGAGGTCATATCCATGAATACAAATCATTCGATCCGCATGCAGGTCCTGTGTGCGTTATTCGCTGCGGTGTGCGCGGTGTGCTCGCAGCTGACCATTCCGATCCAGCCCGTGCCAATCACGCTCGGTACGTTCGGCGTGCTGATGGCTGGGGGCTTTCTGGGGAAGCGCTATGGCCTTCTCGCTCTTTTGATCTATCTCATTCTAGGGGCGGCCGGTGTGCCGGTCTTTTCGATGATGCGTGCGGGGATCTCTGTCCTTGCAGGGCCTTCGGGCGGATTCATCCTAGGTTTTGCGCCGATGGCTTTCGTGGTGGGGCTGGTATCTGAAAAGTTGGGACATACCTTCAAGCCTATGCTCGCTGCGACATTGGCAGGTACGGCAGTCTGCTACGTGATGGGGATCGGCTGGTTCATGTTCCTCACCGGTACAGGCATGTGGTCAGCGATGGTGATGTGCATGTTCCCTTTCCTGCCCGGTGATCTGGCTAAGATCATCCTCGCCTCTTTCCTGGTGGCAAAGTATAGAAAGACACTGATCGAGAGAGATTAGGGAAACGGGTTTGGAGCTGGATCAGCGTTTCCTGGTTGTTTTGTATGATGTAAAAGCTGTGATGGCCGAGGCTGTCACAGCTTTTTTCGGAGGCTGTATGGAAGAACAGATGCGAATGCTATGCTCCGTATGGAAAGACGCATGGCAGGGGATGGTGATGGCAGAGATCTTCTGGAAAGAAGGCACGCCGAAGGCATCCTGCGGGGTACATGTCAAGGAGGGACGGCTCATCCGCCTTTCGGCATGTACGGACGGCGGGGAGCTTTCTATGGTGCTCCTTCCTTTCCATGCGGGGAAATGCCCGCGGAAGGGACGGGAGGGAGAGCCGTGGCGGCTGTTTACGGCTGAGGAGGTCCATCACTTCAGCGATGCCTTGGGGGATCATAATGCGATCCATCAGGGATCGCAGCCGATCGTGAGCGGTTTTCAGCTGCTTGTGTCGCTCGTTGCCATGTATCCCGGGAACGCGATCCGGCTTCGTTTCCATCATCCTGTCAGGGCAGGGGAGATGGTATACTTGAAGAAAGTGGGGGATCAGCTTCTCGGGTATACGGATACATTGTGCTTTGTCGGAGAATGGCAGCGGAAAGGAAGCAGGGAATGAGAGATCGGGTGTATCTTCTGGGCGGGCTGCGCAGCCATATCGGTATACGATATGGCATCTTTAAGACGGTGCGGCCTGAGGTGCTGGGCGGAGAAATTCTTCACAGGGTGTGGTCGAAGTATGGGAAGTCAGCACTTCCGGATCTGGTGCTTTGCGGGAATGCGGTGGGCCCTGGCGGAAATATCGGCCGCCTCACGGTACTCGAGGCGGGTCTTCCGGAAGAGGTCCCTGCTATGACGCTTGATCTCCAGTGTGCTTCTGCTTTGGCAGCGATCGACCTCTCTGCAGCAAAGATCGCCTCCGGGATGGCGGACTTCATCCTTGCGGGCGGCACCGAGAGTGCTTCGCTCGCACCGCGCCGCATCTATCAGGAATGGGATGAACGAAGCCGAAAGAGAGAGCCTGAATTCACGGCGGCACAGTTCCGGCCGGGGGAATTTAGTGATGATGCGATGCTTCTGGGCGCGGAGCGCGCGGCGAAGAAAGCAGGGATTTCCAAAGAAGAAGCGGACGAGGCAGCCCTTCTTAGCCATAAGCGGGCGAGCCGCGTAGAGAAGGAAGGCTGCCTCGCGCCGTATATCGTGCCTCTCTTTGGCAGTACAAGGGATGAGGCCATCCGTCCAAGGATGAGCGAACGACTGCTGGCAAGAGCGCCGCATGTGACGAATGTGCCGGATGGGATACTCACGGCGGCGAATGCCTGCACGATGAATGATGGGGCGGCTTTTGTGGCACTCGCTTCCGATGACTGGGTGAAGGCGCACGGTGCGCATCCGATGGCGGAGATCAAGGCGGTGCGCGTGTCCGGCGGCGATGCAGCTTGCTCGCCTCTCATGGCAGATCAGGCGGTCTCTCAGCTGTTATCTAGGGAGGGGCTTTCCTATGAAGATATTGATGCCTTCGAGTACAATGAAGCCTTTGCGGTCATCAGCGCCGATTTCATGGAGCGTCATCCGTCCGTGAAGGATCGGCTGAACTGCTTCGGCGGTGCTTTGGCTTACGGACATCCCTATGGGGCATCCGGGGCGGAGATCATGATCCATCTGATGGCGATCCTCAAGCAGAAAAACGGGCGCTATGGTGTCGCCGCGATCCCGGCTGCGGGCGGCGTCGCCGAAGCGATACTGATAGAAAATAAGATGGGAAGAGACGCATAACGTGCAAGCTTTTGGAGATCAGAATTCCTGATGGATCAGATTTCATGAACGGGAAGAAAAGACAATGCATTTATATGAGGATTTAAAACGCTGGACTGAGAAGTCCCCTCGGAAGATCTTTCTCGTATGGAGAGGAGAGGCTCTATCATATAGTGAGGCGTACTCGCGCGTCTGTGCGATCGCAGCGTCTCTATCTCCATGGCAGGGAGAGGTGCTGGGACTGCGCTTCTCAGATCCTCCCTCGCAGGTGCTCTATTTCCTTGGCGCGATGATGGCGGGGGCTGTGCCGGTGCTGCTTCACGAATACCTGAAGGAGGAGGACATCGCCGCGCTTCTCAGGGAGCGTCCGATCGGAGGCCTTCTTTCTGATACCTGCTTTGACGGGCTGAAGATGCAGCCGGCGGGAGAGCTCTGGCAACTGACCGGCAAAGAGATGGGGGCCGACGCCGACTTTGGTGTACTGACCTCGGGGACGAGCGGCCTTGCCAAGGTACTCTTCCGAAAAGAGGCGAGCTGGCGGGATTTTTTTCCTGTGCAGAACGATATTTTCCACATCGATAGGCATGCGGTGCTTTATCTGTCCGGTTCGATGGCTTTCACAGGAAATCTGAACATGCTGATGGCCTTCCTGTATGCAGGAGGGACGATCGCGGGGACGGAGGCTGTACAGCCAAAGACATGGATGAAAGACATCGGAGAGACGCAGGCGACGCATGTCTATATGATCCCCTCGAAGCTCTCCGCCCTTTGCCGCGTCAGAGGAGAAGCCTCGTCCGTCACGCATATTCTGACAGGCTCGCAGCTCATGACGAAGCGGATCCTGGATGCGCTTACCCGGCATTTCCCGATGAGCCGTACCATCCTTTACTATGGTGCGTCCGAGCTAAGCTATGTGAGCTATATCGAAGGCAAGGATATCCTGACCCATCCGAGTGCAGTGGGGCGGCCGTTTCCGGGGATCTCGATCATCATCAGGAACGAAGAGATCTACGTCGATACGCCGTTTGCTGTCGAAGGGGCAGAAAGACCTCTTACCTGTCATGATATGGGCCGCGTCGATGAAGAGGGGATGCTCTATTTCCTCGGTCGCAGAGAGGATCAGTATCACATCAAGGGAAATCATGTGAGCCGACAAAAGGTGCTTTCCCATCTTCTGATGCTGCCCGGCGTCGAGGAGGCAGAGGTCATCGGAGAGAAGCAGGCGAATGGGGATGACCGCTTGATCGCCTTTCTGTCCGGTCAGGTGCCTGCGCCGGATGCTCGACTTATGAGCCTTCTTGCGGAAGGGCTTCGCGCTTGGGAGATCCCGCACCGTATCCTTTGCGTGGCATCTATCCCGAAAACATCTACTGGGAAGACGGATCGGAAACGGCTTCTTGCGATGGCAAAAGCAGTTTCTTTGGGATGAGGAAAGTAATAGCAGACCATGTCTCTGCTATTACTTTTTTTCATGAGAAAGTCATTATTGATACCGTTTGCATATACCGACGTTCTTTCATTGACGAAACGGCGGGGAGGATAGAGAATAGAATAAAGAATGGTCTCGCTCACCGAGACTAGGCAGGCGGAAAGTGCCATATAGCTAAGGAGATATACTATGCAGACGACCCGCTTTGGCCGCGATGGAGAAACGGCGGCAGAAAAATATCTGGAAGGGAAGGGTTACCACTTTCTCGCGCGTAATTTCAAGCGTACCCATGGGGAGATCGACCTCATCATGGAAGATGGAGAGACGCTGGTATTCATCGAGGTCAAGAGCCGCACAAACCGCCGCTATGGAGAACCGAAGGAAGCGGTGACGCCTTTCAAGCAGCAGCACATCCGCTATACAGCGAAAGCCTTCGCCTGCAGCCGCCATATAGAGGGCCGGCGCATCCGTTTCGACGTTGTTGAAGTCATGCAGATGGCGGATGGGACTGTGAAGTTTCATCATATCAGGAATGCGTTTTGAAAGCGGGGATGAGGAGCGACTGGGGACTAGAAGACATCAGACTCCCGTATCGTCATTTCGAGCGAAGCGAGAAATCTTCCTTGCAGATCGGTAAACGATGTATGTGTGAAAGCAGGGATGCGTGGCTAGTGACTAGTGACTGGTGGCTAGGAATTAGTAGCTAGGGATTAGGTTTGCGATACGAGAAAACCGCTAGTTTCAAACCTCCGCGGCGCTTAGATTCTTCGACTCAATTTTCCTGTTTCAGATAACGCGGCGCTTAGATCCTTCGACTCAGTTCTCCTGTTTCAGATAAGCCATTTGCTAACATACGACGTTTTTCTCCGCTCAGGATGACGAAATGCGCCGCACCACCATTTCTCATTTCTCATGCAAGCGAGGCTTTCAAATGTAATCAAAGGGCACCACGCCGGGGGCTAACTCTGAACACTGAACCCTACATCATTTCCCTTCTCAAAGGAGGATATCCTATGTATGCACAAGTATTGGGCTCGACCACGTTCGGTCTGAATGGTCATGTGATCGGCGTCGAAGTCGACATCAATAAGAATTTTCCCTCCTTTGACATCGTGGGACTTCCGACAACGGCGGTCAAAGAGTCGAAGGAGCGCGTACACTCTGCCATCCGGAACTCCGGCTATCACTTTCCTGTCGACAAAGTGACGGTGAATCTGGCTCCGGCAGACCTCAAAAAAGATGGCTCCGGACTGGATCTTCCGATCGCTGTCGGCCTTCTGGCTGCGAGCGGCGATGTCGCAAAAGAAGCGCTTGAAGGGATCATGTTCATCGGAGAGCTCTCGCTCAAGGGAGAGATCCGCCCGGTCCCCGGTATTCTCTCCATGGTGCTTGCCGGACGGGAAGCGGGGATCTCCAAATTTGTCATGGCCGAAGACGTGACCGGTGAAGCACTTCTCTGTGAGAACATCACGGTCTATGGACCGAAGACATTCCGGGATCTGGTGGAATTTCTCTGCGGCCGCCAGGAGATGGCACCGGCAGAGCGGTACGAGACGCGCCGCGAAGTGATGAGTGATGTAGACTATGCTGAGGTGCAGGGGCAGATCCTCGCCAAGAAGGCGATGGAGATCGCAGCTGCCGGAGCACACAATGTACTGATGACCGGGCCGCCGGGCTCCGGGAAAACCATGCTGGCCCGCCGCATCACGACCATCCTTCCTCCGATGACGCGGGAAGAAGCGCTCGAAGTGACGAAGATCTACAGCGTCGCCGGCCTCTATAAAGCGGAAGATATCATGCGGGAGCGCCCGTTTAGAAGTCCGCATCATACGATCTCCATGGCGGGGCTCATCGGCGGCGGCAGTATCCCCAGACCAGGGGAAGTGACCTTGGCTCACCGCGGCGTACTTTTCCTGGACGAGCTGCCGGAATTTCCAAGAACGGTGCTGGAAGTCCTGCGCCAGCCTTTGGAAGACCGAGAAGTACATATTTCCCGTGTGAATGCAGCCTTCACCTATCCGGCGGATTTTATCTTGATAGCGGCGATGAATCCATGTCCCTGCGGATACCTTGGAGATCCGCAGCGGGAATGTACCTGCACGGATGGAGAGATCCGCCGTTACGGACAGAAGATTTCCGGGCCGCTTCTCGACCGCATCGACCTGCATGTCTCTGTGATGCGCCCGAAATACAGTGAGCTCACCGCGACCATTCAGGGCGAGCCTTCCTGTGATATCGCAAAGCGCGTCGCCGAGGCGCGGGCTGTGCAGGCGGAGCGTCTCTCACGCTGGCATATGCAGAGCAATGCACAGATGGGGCATCGCCAGCTGAAGGAGACTTGTCAGCTCGACGCGGAGGGGACAGAAATGCTGCGCGTCGTCTTCGAAAAGCTGCACCTTTCGGCCAGAAGCTATGACCGCATCATTAAAGTTGCACGGACGATCGCTGACCTCGCGGGTTCCGACCAGATCCGCCCCGAGCATGTCGCCGAAGCGATCAGTTTCAGAAATATGATCAATGGAAAGTGACCAGGGCTCGAAACAGGATCTTGCCATATCTCTTTTTGCCAATTCTGACCCTGGATCTCTGATCTGCTTATATATAAGGAGCATCCCATGGATATCTATGCTGCTGCCCTTCCGGGCTGTCCGCGGCTGGGCGCGAAGCACATGCGGGCTTTGATGGACTATTTTGAGACGGCGGAAGATGTATGGAAAGCATCGGCGGAGTCTATCGAAAAGTCACATATTTTGACGGGAAAGACACTGGCTGCCTTTCTGGCTTACCGAAATGAGACAAGCCTTGAGCAGATCGAAGAGAAGCTCTACCAGCTTGATATTCGCTGCTCTGCCTTTGAGGACAGTGACTATCCGCCGCTTTTGTCTGCGACGGCGAATCCGCCGGCAGTTCTGTTTTATCGCGGGGCGTTGCCCTGCTTTGAACGGACGATCGCTGTCGTCGGATCGCGAAAAGCGACGGCATATGGGATCGAGACGGCACATGAACTTGCCAGAGGGCTCTCCGCTCACGGCATCACGATCGTTTCCGGCGGAGCAAGAGGGATCGACAGCGCATCGCATACGGGTGCGATGGAAGGCGGATCGCCGACCGTGGTCGTGCTGGCGTGCGGTCTGGACCGCGTATATCCACCGGAGAACCGCCATCTGTTCCATCAGGTGATAGAGAGCGGCGGGACACTGGTTTCCGAGTACCCGCCCGGTACGCCGCCGCTTGGCCGCCAGTTTCCTGCGAGAAACCGCATCATCGCTGGAATGAGCCGCGGGATACTCGTCGTGGAGGCGGCTGAACGGAGCGGCTCGCTCATTACGTCTGACTTTGCTTTGGAGGAAGGGCGCGATGTATTCTCTGTCCCGGGGAGCATCTGGCTGCCTTCCTGTAAGGGGACGAATCAGCTCATCCGAAACGGTGCCATCTGCTGTACATCGGCAGATGACATCCTCTCGGAGTATGGATGGAAGGAAGAAGAGAATAAAAAATCTGAAAAAGGTTTCCTTGAGCAGTTGACATTGGAGGAAGAATTGGTGTATCGTTTCTGCTGTACAGAAAACGAAGTGACGTCAGAGGAGATCCTGCAGCAGTCCGGCCTGTCTGTGGTAAAACTGACCATGCTGCTGCTCCAGCTTCAGCTGAAAGGATACATCAGAGAAGTCGGCTCGGGGCGATACATCGTGACGAGAAAAGACTAAGGGAACGCGGATCCTTCGATGTGACCGGCGCTTTTCTAAGAAAAGTCAGGAGAGAGTCTGATCCCATCTGCGTTTATTCCATACAACAAACCATTTCAGGAGGAATGAAGTGCCTATTACCAGAACGATAACGATCGAAAAGAAAAAGACCCGCCGCACACGGCAGGTCGCATTTAAAAGAAAGCCGAATCCCAAGGGCAAGCACCTGGTCGTGGTGGAATCCCCGGCCAAGGCGAAGACCATCGAACGCATCTTAGGACCGGACTACAAAGTCATGGCGTCCATGGGACACCTGCGTGATCTCCCCAAGCGTACCATGGGGGTCGATATAGAGAATGGCTTCACACCGGAGTACGTCAACTCGACGGATCGGGCGAATGTCATCAAGGATCTGCAGAAAGCGGCGAACCAGTGCTGCGATATCCTTCTGGCAACGGACCCTGATCGCGAAGGCGAAGCGATCTCCTGGCATCTGTCGAAGCTTCTGGACGTGAATCCGGAAGACAAGGTGCGTATTGCTTTCCATGAGATCACGCCGCCGGCGATCCGTGAAGCGATCAAGGATCCGGAGCCGATCGATCTTGACCGTGTCGATGCCCAGCAGGCGCGCCGTGTTCTCGACCGTCTGGTGGGCTACAAGCTCTCGCCATGGCTGTGGCGGCAGGTCTACCGTGGTCTTTCCGCAGGCCGCGTGCAGTCGGTCGCGACCCGCCTTATCTGCGAAAGAGAAGAGGAGATCCGTGCTTTTGTCCCTGTCGAGTACTGGACGATCGAAGCCATGTACAAGACGGAGAAAAATGAATCTTTCAAAGCGAAGCTGACCCAGATCGACGGGAAGGATGCTGAACTCCACAATGGGGAAGAGACGGATACCGCGGTCAAAGGGATCGAGGGGAAAGAGGCTGAAGTCACCGCTGTCACGAAGTCCAGAAAGCAGCGCAAGACAAAGCCGCCCTACACCACCTCCACCATGCAGCAGGATGCGGTCAATAAGCTGAATTTCAGCTCGAAGAAAACGATGATGCTTGCGCAGAACCTGTATGAAGGCGTAGAGATCCCCGGACATGGCCACGTGGGGCTCATCACGTACATGCGTACCGACTCTACCCGTATTTCTGATGAAATGATCAAGCAGGTGCGTCCGTATATTTCCGAGACCTATGGGGAAGACTACCTGCCGGCGAAGCCGAACGTTTTCAGCAAGTCGAAGGAAGCTCAGGATGCCCATGAAGCCATCCGCCCGACCAGCCTTTCCTTCCCGCCGTCTGCTCTCACGGGCATCCTTTCCCGCGACCAGCTCCGTCTCTATACCCTGATCTGGAATCGTTTCATCGCGTCCCAGATGGCGCCGCAGATCCAGCAGAGCACAAGTGCGACGCTCCAGTGCGGCATCTATACCCTGAAGGCGACGGGCGTGCATGTCCTCTTCGACGGCTTTACCATCATGCAGCCGTCGAAAAAGAAGGACAGCGAGGAAAGTGATTTCCTGCCTCCGCTCAAAAAAGGCGATATCGTCAAAAACACCAAAGTCAATGGCGAGCAGCATTTCACCGCGCCGCCGCCAAGATATACAGAAGCAAGCCTCATCAAGACACTCGAAGAAAAAGGCATCGGCCGTCCGTCCACCTATGCGCCGATCCTGGATACCATCCAGAAGAGACGCTATGTGACGAAGGAAAATAAGCAATTCGTTCCGACAGAAGTCGGATTCAAAGTGACGGAGCTTTTGAAGAAATATTTCGAAGGCATCATCAATGTCGACTTCACGGCGAATCTGGAAAACTGGCTCGATAAGATTGCCGAAGGCAAAGCTACCTACAAAAAGGTCATGACAGACTTCTACAAAGTCTTTGAGGCCGAGCTTCAGTCAGCGAATGTAGAAGCAGAAAAGGATAAGAAGGAGAATCAGGAAGTCTCTGATGTCACCTGTGAGAAATGCGGCGCAAAGATGATCGTGAAAATGGGCCGCTATGGGAAATATCTTGCCTGCCCGAATTATCCGAACTGCAAGAACATCAAGCCATACAGCCTTGCCGAAGGGCCGGAAGAGGTGTCGGATGTGAAATGCGATGCCTGCGGTACGCTCATGGTCTACCGCACAGGCCCCTATGGACGTTATCTGAAATGTCCGTCCTGCGGCGCGAATAAAGCCATCGTGATCGACACGGGCATCGTCTGTCCGAAGTGCCATGAAGGTCATATGGTGCAGCGCAGAAGTCATCGCGGCCGCATTTTCTACGGATGCAGCCGCTACCCGAAGTGTGATATGGCGCTCTGGAATGAGCCGATCAACAAGTTCTGTGAGACTTGCGGAGCCATCATGACGAAGAAAACCTATAAAACGGGCAAGGAGGTCATTTCCTGCTCGAATCCTGACTGTCCGACTCATCCGAAGCGGAAAACAAGAGCAAAGAAAGAGGAATAGTGACGGGTGACCAGACTAAAAGACTAGGAGACGTCAGACATCAGATATTAGACGTCTAATGTTTCAAGCGGGCATCGCCCACATATATACTGCGGCGAAGCCGCCATCACAAGTTTGAAAGCAGGGATGAGTAGCTAGGGATTAGGGATTAGGAGTGACTAGTGGCTAGTGACTGGAATGCCTTTTTCGGACATCGCTCAATTTATACTCCGCGGCGCTCTATTATTTTTGCGCCGCACAACCACTCCTAACTCCTAACTCCTAACTCCTAACTAGAGAGCGCGAAGCTTTCAAACGTAATGAAGGGGGCAGCACGCCCCACAGGCTAACCCTGAACCCTATAACCTTACAAAGGAGACATATATGACAGACCATATCACCGTAGTCGGTGCGGGCCTTGCCGGAAGTGAAGCGGCCTGGCAGCTCGCGGAGATGGGCATCCCGGTGACACTCATCGAGATGCGTCCCACCAAGCAGACACCGGCGCACCACACATCCTATTTTGCAGAGCTTGTCTGCAGCAATTCCCTTCGGGCAGCGGCGATGACGAATGCCGTCGGCCTCCTGAAGGAAGAAATGAGACGCCTCCACTCCCTTATCATGGATGCCGCGGACACACACAGCGTCCCCGCGGGCGGGGCTCTTGCGGTCGACCGCATGGGCTATGCGAAAGCCGTGACGGAGAAGGTGAAGGATCACCCGCTGATCTCCGTCGTGGAAGAAGAGGTGACGGAGCTTCCGAAGGACAGTATCACCATCATCGCGACGGGGCCGCTGACAGAAGGCGCTCTGGCGGAGTCCATTGAAGCCTTCTGCGGCGGGGAAGGCTTTCATTTCTATGATGCGGCGGCACCCATCGTGACGAAGGAGTCGCTCGATATGGACGTCGTGTACCGCATGTCCCGCTACAACAAGGGCGAAGCGGCGTACCTGAACTGCCCGATGAATGAGCAAGAGTACAAGGCCTTTCGTGAAGCGCTCTGCGAAGCGGAGATGGCACCGGTACATGGCTTTGAAAATAAAAAAGTCTTCGAAGGCTGCATGCCGATCGAAGTCATGGCAGCACGCGGGGAAGATACGATGCGCTTCGGCCCGATGAAGCCGGTAGGACTGCCGGATCCGCGCACAGGGAAGGATCCCTATGCGGTGGTTCAGCTCCGCCAGGATAATGAGGAAGACAGCATGTACAATATCGTCGGCTTCCAGACGCATCTCAAGTGGGGGGAGCAGAAGCGTGTCTTTGGTATGATCCCTGGTCTTTCTCATGCGGAATTCATCCGTTATGGTGTGATGCATAGAAATACGTACATCGATTCGCCTGATCTTCTGGATGCTACGATGGAGAGCCGAAAGCAGAGAGGTCTTTTCTTTGCAGGGCAGATGACAGGCGTCGAAGGATATGTCGAGTCTGCCGCATCCGGTATCGTGGCAGCGTATGCGGCGGCGGCCCGTTTCCATGGAAGGGAGCCGAAGGCATTTCCGAGAGAAACGGCGATCGGTGCGCTCTGTCACTATATTTCCCATTTCGAGGGAAAGAATTTCCAACCGATGAATGTGAATTTCGGCCTCATCCCGCCGCTTGAAAAGAGAGTGCCGAAAAAGGAAAAGAACCAGAAGCTCGCAGAGCGTGCGCTCGCGGCACTGGATGATTTTCTTGCCCGATAGTTTTTGAGATCCCGCTTGTTACAGGCGGGATTTTTATGCTATGTAAGGAGGGGTAGCACATCTCATGATTACGTTTGAAAGCCTCGATTGAATGAGAAATTAGAAATGAGAAATGCGAAATGGTGGTGCGGCGCATAAAAATATAGAAGCGCCGCGAAGTATAAATAATAGCGGTTTTCTCGGATCGCAAGCCTAATCCCTAGCTACTAAATCCTAACCACCAGTTACCTGCCACTCATCCCTGCTTTCACACATACATCGTTTACCGGCCTGCAAGGAAGATTTCTCGCTTCGCTCGAAATGACGATATGGGAGTCTGATGTCTCCCAGTCTCCCAGTCTCCTAGTCACCTAGTCACTAGCCACTCATCCCTGCTTTCGATCTTTAAGTTTTCATGGCAAATGATTTGACATTTCTTTCTTTTATCGCTACAATAATCCTATACATTAGAGCGATGAGGAAGACAGAGTCTTTGGGACATCCTATAGAGAGCCTGCGGCAGGTGGGAAGTGGGCGGATGGGGGAGACTTATTTCACTTCTGAGCTTCCGGCTGAACGGAGTAGGTCGGACGCAGGAGCTGCGTTATGGCTTTCGAGTACAAATTAGGGTGGTACCGCGGATATGACTTCGCCCCTTTCGGGGCGTGGTCTTTTTTTATTTTATTTTCCCGTACTCGCAGCCGGATAGACCCGGCATATCATAGAGGAGGTAAAGTCAATGGAAAGTAAGTTGGACGCATTGAAAGCCAACATGGAAAAAGACCTGAACGAACTGAAGGTGCAGGCGGAGGAGAAGGTCCATGCGGCAGGCGATGAGAAGGCGCTGCAGGATGCCAAAGTTTTCTTCTTGGGAAAGAAGGGCAAGCTGACGGCGATCCTCCGCTCCATGAAGGACCTCTCTGCGGCAGAACGTCCGGTCATCGGGGCTTTGGCAAATACGGTCCGCACGGATGTAGAGGCGGTCATCGCAGCGAAAGCGGCTGAGCTCAAGGCAAAGCGCCTCGAGGAACGTATCCAGAGTGAGACGGTCGATATCACGCTGCCGGCTCGTCACCAGAAGGAAGGGCATATCCATCCGCTGGATAAGGCGCTCCGTGAGATCATGAAGTCTTTCATGCGCATGGGCTACTCGGTCGAAGAAGGACCGGAGATCGAGCAGGACTACTACAACTTCGAATGTCTGAACCTGCCTAAGGATCATCCGGCCCGTGATATGCAGGACTCTTTCTATATCACGCCGGAGATCCTGCTGCGCACGCACACTTCCCCTGTCCAGGCGAGAACGCTTCGCAAGCATGAGCCTAATTCCCCGATCCGTATGATCGCACCAGGCAAAGTCTTCCGCTGGGATAATGATGCGACCCATTCCCCTGTCTTCCATCAGGTCGAAGGGCTCGTCGTCGATAAGGGTATCAAATTCGCTGATCTGAAAGGTACACTGGAAATCTTCCTGAAGGATCTTTTCGGCTCTGATACGAAGATCCGTTTCCGTGCAAGCTACTTCCCATTCACGGAACCGTCTGCGGAAGTCGACATTTCCTTCGCAGCCCGTACGCATGATGAAGGCGGTGATCCGGATTGGCTGGAGATCCTTGGCTGCGGCATGGTTCATCCGATGGTGCTGAAGCTCAATGGATATGACCCGGAAAAGGTCAGTGGCTTCGCTTTTGGCATGGGTATCGAACGTATCGCCATGCTTCTTTACGGGATCGACGATCTCCGAAATTTCTATGAAAATGATGTCAGATTCCTGAAACAGTTCTAATCAGAGGGGGATTACATAGATGAACGTATCTTTAAAATGGCTTGGCACTTTGGTCGATATCAAGGGCCTTGATCCGGAAGAAATGGCGGAAACACTGACTGTCGACGGCATTCCGGTCGAGCATGTGATTTATCCGGGGAAAGGCATCCAGGGTGTCGTGACCGGCAAGATTCTTTCCATTGAAAAACATCCGGATGCTGATCATCTGGTCGTTTGTCAGCTGGACTGCGCCAAGGGCGCACCGATCCAGATCGTGACAGGCGCGTCCAATGTCGAAGTCGGGCAGATCGTCCCGGTCGCACTTGATGGAGCGCATGTACCGGCGAAACACGATGCAAAGGCTCCGGGGGGACTTGCTCGCGGCGATACGAAGATCAAGGCGGGAAAGCTTCGCGGTGTCGTGTCGAATGGCATGATGTGTTCTCTGGGAGAGCTCGGACTTGATGATAATCTCTTCCCGGCACTCAATAAAGAAGGCATCCTGATCCTTCCGGCGGATACCCCGATCGGCGTTGATTTCCACACCCTTTTTGATCTGGATGATGTCATTTATGAAATGGAACTCACCGCGAACCGTGCCGACTGCTTCAGCATGATCGGTATGGCGCTGGAAGTCGGTGCGATCTTCAAGAGAAAAGTGAACCTGCCGGAGATCTCCGTCAAAGAGACCGGTGAAGCCATCGAGGGCCGTGCGGAAGTCCATATCGCAGAGCCTGCCTTCTGCAAACGCTTCTGCGGACGTCTCCTTGAAAATGTGACCATCGCCCGTTCTCCGGAATGGATCGAAAACCGTCTGCGCAGCAATGGGATCCGTCCGATCAATAATGTCGTCGATGCAGCGAACTATGTCATGCTGGAAATCGGTCAGCCGCTTCATACCTATGACTATGACAAGGTGGCCGGTCACTCTCTGACCTGCCGCTTTGCCAAAGAAGGCGAGACCATCAAGACACTGGATGGGCAGGAGAGAGCGCTGAATGTGGCTGACCTTGTCATCGCAGACGGCAGCGATACAGCTGCCTGCATCGCAGGCGTCATGGGCGGCTTTGACTCCGAAGTCACGGAGAAAACCAAGTCTGTCCTTCTGGAAGCTGCCGTATTCGACAGTGCTTCCATCAGAAGAACGTCCCGCCGTCTGGGTCTGCGCTCCGAAGCGTCCGGCCGCTACGAAAAGGGCATCAATCCGGCAAGAAGTGAAATGGCAATCAACCGCATCTGCCAGCTTCTGGTGGAACAGGGGGCTGCCAGTGCTGCACCGGGCATGCTTGATGAATATCCTGTCAAGGCAGAACCGCAGGTCATCGAAACGTCCGTGAAAGCCATCAATGACTACATCGGTATCCATATGCCAAAAGAGGAAATGCTTGATATCCTGACCCACCTGTATTTCCATGTCGAAGAACAGGATGGCGCGCTCAAAGTCACTGTCCCGGAATTCCGTCTTGATCTGGAAGGCATGCCAGACCTTGCCGAAGAAGTGGCCCGCGTATACGGCTACTCGAATATTCCGATCACCACCCCATGGAGCGCCATTGCCAAGGGCGCTATGTCCAAGGAGCAGGATACACTCTTCCGTATGGCAGATGCTCTCATTGCCAATGGTCTTTCGCAGGTCGAAAACTACAGCTTCATGGATAAGAACGATCTCAAGAAGCTGAATTTCCCGGAAGGGGATGCGGTTTACGAAGCCATTCCGATCCTGAACCCGATTTCCGAAGAATACCCGGATATGCGTACCAGCCTTTTCCCGGGTCTCATGCATACGCTTTCTTACAACCTGTCTCAGAAAAACGATCAGGTCGCCATCTTCGAATATGGCCATGTGTATCATCCGAAAGCTCTGCCGCTGACCGAGCTCCCGAATGAATACGACCTCGTTTCCGGACTTCTCTGCGGGTGCCCGGAAGAAGCCGGTTATCCGAACAGCACGAGGACCTACGACTTCTTTGATGTGAAAGCCATCATGGAAAATCTGCTCTCTGCTATCGGTGTCCGCGGCTATGATATTGAGCGTTCCAGCTATCCGGTATTCCATCCGGGGATTTCCGCCGACTTTGTCAAAGATGGGAAAATCATTGCTTCCTTCGGCGAGCTGCATCCGGCGGTTCTTGACCAGTGGGGCATCAAGAAGGATGTCTATGGCTTCCTGATTCATGTACCGGAGCTCCTTCCCTATATCGATGCCACCATCGACTACAAGAAGATTCCGAAGTTCCCGGCTTCTGAACGAGACCTCTCTATGCTTGTTCCTTCGAAATACACAAATAAAGAAGTCGAAGCCATCATCGAGAAGGCAGCAGGCAGACATCTGGAAACGCTCCGTCTCTTCGATCTCTATCAGGGCGAGCAAGTGCAGGAAGGCTATAAGAGTATGGCCTACAATTTGTACTTCCGCGCGGATGACCGCACACTGACCGATAAAGAAGTCGATCAGTGGATCGAAAAAATCGTCAAGAAGCTTGGCGAAGCGGATATCACCCTGCGCGCTTGATAGAAAGCAGTGCAATCAAAAAGCTGAACCCGTGGGTTCAGCTTTTTTGCTTTTGAAAGTGACTAGTGACTGGTCACTAGGGATTAGGGATTTGGGAGTAGGGCGCGGCAGATCATCTTGGCTCCCCACGTTTCGCTTGAAATGGCGTCTCATTGAGGGAAACGCTTTTTCCCAAGATCTCACTCCGGCCCCAGCGTGTCTCTTTTCTCGTTTCTATGCACCATGAAATTGGCGACCTTCTTACCGGCTTGGGTCATGTGATGTCCTGTATTTTTGAATTTATGCATCGCTGTCGAGCGGGAGCGGATATGCGGCTTCATGTCTGGATCAATATTCCCTCTCTTGACTGAGGTGGCACGGATCTTCTCCGGCTCCAAAGCACTGCGAAGGACGGCCATCGCACGGGCGGGGAGGATGTCGCAGTCAAAGCTGTAGATGTCTACAGCGGCATAGCCGAGCTGCGGATATGCGTGGATGCAAACATGGGCTTTCTTTCCATAAGCAGCGAGTGTGATCTCTTCCTCGTCCTCATGGAAGAAGGTGTCTTCGACTTCAATACCCAGATTCTTGGCCGCCTGATTCATGACAGAGATCAGCTCCTTGGAAGAAGTGATCTCTTCCTGCACACAGCCATAGCAGTCGACCAGCAGATGTTTTCCGATAAAATTATCCATAGTATTCACCTTTTGTGAGGGATTGACAGATGCAGAGACGGATCCGCATCTAGGGAAACGCTGATTCAATCGCAGAGCCGGATTTCATATGGATTTTCATACATGGCTTCGTCATCATCTTCCTTACATAGCTCGCTATTCGCGTCAGATGATTCCTTGCTCTGTATAAAAATCCAAGAATGAAATCAGACAACGATTGAATCAGTGTTTCCCTTGCTCATTGCCTCAGCGTTTCTCTACATTTTATAAATTACACTTCTACCTATTATAGCAGATGTGAGCAAGTCTGGCATGAGTTTTGAGAAGCATTTGCAACTGATCCGGGCCTCCTCGCGCTTGAAAACAGGGATGAGTGGCTGGTGGCTAGGAGACTAAGAGACTAGGAGACTAAGAGACTAGGAGACTAGGAGACGTCAGACTCTCGTATCGTCATTTCGAGCGCAAGCGAGAAATCTTTCTTGCAGACCGGGAAACGATGTATGTGTGAACGCAGAAATACGCAGCACCAAGGCGTCGTTTCCGTATCAGTGCCTATGTGATACTGACCGTAGTGCCATAGAGATCCCTCGGCTACGCTCGGGATGACGACGGCGCGAAGCGCTATCAAAACTCTGCGGTGCTTGCAATTATTATGCGCCGCACCCCCCGTTGAACCGGTAGAACCCGCCTTCCCCATAGACCCCGCGCTCCCTCTTTCGCAAACAAGCAAAGGGCGACCCGTGGGTTAATCCTGTCCGACAGTCCCTATTTTATGCCGGTATATCTACATTTTCATGAGGAAAGATGCTATAATGAAAAATAATTTTGTGACGACAATAGAGCGAGAGCAGGGAGGCGATGAGATGGCCAGACGGAAAGGGCTGAAGCGGTGGGACGAGATCACGACAGAGGGATGGCTCTCGCTTATGGCGGACAAGACGGTCATGAGTGCGCTGATGATGCAGATCTTCTCGCGGCTCTATCACTCCGAAGACTATATGGATAACGCAAAGAATATTGCGAAGGCGCTCCATCTGGAGTATCGGGCACTGAATGCAGGTGTCGGCTGGGCGGGGAATAAGATCCGTGAAATGTATGAGTCGGGAAGCCTTTTGACCTATCATGCGAGCGAGAAGAAGGACGAGACGCCTAGAGAGGAAGAGACGGGAGAATTTCGTCTTTCCGAAACGCCCGCTTCTCGCGTTCGCCGCTCGCCATGGGAGTATGTTTTCGATGGGAGTGAGGACGATAACGGTACCTATTTCTGGGTGCTGAAGCCTGAGGCCGTAAGAGCGTACCGAGAGATCATGGATGCGGATATCTGGCATCTGGATGATATTCGATCGCTGCTTGAGAGCGATGAGACGGCCTATGGGTGCGAGGGGAGCCTCTTTTCCCACTCGTCTTCGCATACGGTCGATGAGATCCGAAAGCGGTTTTCAAAAAATGCGGATTTCAAAAGAAAATCGATGGGGGCGCACCCCTGCTGCATCGTGTGCGGGGCAGATCGGATCTCTCTTCTCCATGCGGTCCCTTATGGGACGCACGGCGAGTCACAAAAGGGGCTCATGCTTTGTCCGACCCATGCGGCACTTTTCTCCGCACATCTCATCTCTTTTTCCGATGCGGGCGAGCTTCTGGTGTCTCCTCGGATCTCTGAAAGGGAAAGAATGCTCTATGGCCTTATCGCGGGAGAGAAGGCGAAGGCACCTTTCAGCCGCAGGCGGATGCTTACGCATCGAAAAATTTTTACAGAGGAAGGAAGAAAACTGAAATGATTTTATCCGGCAAAGAAATTGTGCGACATATGGGGGAAGAAATCATCATCGATCCCTTTGATCCGAAGAGGGTGAATCCGAACAGCTACAACCTGACTCTGGCTGATGAGCTGATGGTGTATGATAACTATGAGCTCGACATGAAGAAGAGAAATGAAGGCACGCTGCTCCATATCCCCGAGGAAGGCTATGTGCTGCAGCCGAATAAGCTCTACCTGGGACGGACGCATGAATATACAAAAACGAGATGCTTCGTACCGATGCTCGAGGGACGCTCATCCATCGGGCGTCTGGGTCTTTTCATCCATGTAACGGCAGGCTTTGGAGATGTAGGCTTCTCAGGGTACTGGACGCTGGAAATGTTCTGCGTACAGCCGATCCGCATCTATGCGGGGGTAGAGATCTGCCAGATCTATTTCCATACCGTTTTGGGGGAGGCAGACCGATATGACAGCGGAAAATATCAGAATAATAAAGGAATTCAGCCAAGCCTACTTTACAAAGACTTTGAAAAGTAGTATGATAATACCAACTTAATAACACTTGGAGCAAAGAAGCTGCAGCATGACAGGAGAGTTTTCTCTTTGTCTGCTGCTTTTTTTGTACTTTGCTTCGGTGCGGGAGTGCTTTTGAGAGTTCAAGGTATTTGCATTTTTTTGAATATTATTTCATTTTGCGGATGGAGTCTCGGAAGGCGTCCTGTTTTTTAGGAAAGCATAAGAGTGGAATTCATCTCATGGAGGACATGCTTTCCACTTGGGGGAGACGTAGGAGGTCGACTATTATGAAAAAAGCAATGAAGAAAATGATCTTGGCAGGTGCTCTTTGCATCGCAGGTGCAGCTCTGATTGCAGGCTGCGGCGATTCCGGTTCTTCTGCAGGCGGCGGAAAACAGTTCCTGAACATCGCTACCGGCGGTACTGCTGGTACCTATTACCCGCTGGGCGGCGCGCTTGCTGAACTGCTGAACCAGAATATCAAAGGCATGAATGCCTCCGCACAGTCTACCGGTGCATCTGTAGCCAATGTCAATATGCTGAAAGACGGCTCCGTCGACATCGCTTTCATCCAGAATGATATCGCTTACTATGCAGCCAACGGCAAGGAAATGTTCAAGGACAACAAGGTAGAAAACATCCGCGGTATCGCTGCACTCTATCCGGAAACTGTCCAGTTCGTCACCACCGCTGACAAAGGCATCAAATCCATCGCTGACCTCAAGGGCAAAAAGGTCGCTGTCGGTGCTTCCGGCTCCGGCGCAGAAGCCAATGCCCGTCAGATCCTCGGTGCATATGGTCTGACCTATGATGATATCGATGTACAGTATCTCTCCTTCGGCGAAGCTGCTGATGCACTGAAGGATGGCAATGTCGATGTCGGTGTCGTCGTCGCAGGCTTCCCGACCGCAGCGATCCAGGATCTGGCTGCCAATAAATCCGCAGCACTGGTCAATATCGATGCAGAACATGTGGATAAGCTGAAGAAGCAGTATCCATACTTCACCGAGATCACCGTACCGAAGGGTACCTATCCTGGACAGGAAGAAGATGTAAGCACCGTAGCCGTGAAATGCGTCATCGTTACCACCGATAAACTCTCTGATGATCTCGGCGAACAGATCGTCAAAGCCATCTACGAACACCTTGACCGCATGAAAGCTGCTCATGCTGTCGGCAAGTACATCACCAAGGATACCGCTCTGGAAGGCATGTCCATCAAGATGAATGCCGGTGCTGAAAAATACCTGAAAACGAAATAATAGTGGGAAGTCACTTTTGTAACATGGTCAGGTAAAGAGAATAAGATTCAGAGGTAGCCCGTGGGGCATACCCCCTTGATGATACATGAAAATGCTGCTTGAATCAGCATTTCCTTCGGAGCGGAACTGGCGGCTCCGAAGCAACCCTGAACCTATCAACCTGAACCCTGAACCACTTGTTATCCATATCGAAACACTGATCTGATCAGCGCTTTCCCTTATAGGAAGGAGGGAGAACGGGCTCATCTAAGGAGTCCGTTCTCACTTTCATTTCATGAAGAAAAAGAAAAACGGGAAATTAGAAACTATACTTATCGTTTTCGGGATGATCGTCTGTGTGATAGTGACCGTGGGAGGCTGGTTTGTTCGTCAGGACTATCTTTTCGGACAGACAGCAGACGGATTCATCATCAGGCAGCGGGTGCGTCCGGGTACACCGGTGACACTGGTGTACAGGCACTCGGTCCAGAAGACGATGATTCACGAGTACCTTGAAGTCAATGACATGGCGACGGGGCTCGTACTGAAGTCTACAAAATATCAATCCATGGGGGTAGGACTTCCTTTCTCCAAAGAAGATGGCGATTTCCGCGAAGAAGACGGTTGGTTTATTCTGGATAACATGAACCGTCCCTATCCGGAGCTCTCGATCCGTAACGGCGTGACGAATGAAGAAAAGGTCTATGTCGGAGATACGGAGTATGACCTGGCAAGCCTCATGCCTTTGGGAAAGGAACTTCATCTGTATGTAGCACCGCTGTACCAGGTGCTGTATAAGAAAAAAGAAATTAGGAGTTGATACAATTGGCTGATTTAGAGAAAAAGAACGTGCAGGCTGAAGGCGTTTCTGAAAATGGAGAAATGTCTGAGGAGCTGCAGAAGAAGCTAAAAGAGCTGGATAAAGAGTCAAATACAGCGGAATACAAAGGCATCTGTGCCAAAGTCATCGCAGTCATCTGTATTTGCTTCTCACTCTTCCAGATCTATACCGGGTTTTTCGGCGCACTGGATGCGATGATCCAGCGCTGCGTCCACTTGTCCTTCGGTATCTGCCTCGTCTATCTTCTCTGCCCGACGAAGAAAGCCTGGGTCAAGAAGGGGCGTTTCCATCCGATCGACGTGGCACTTGCCGTCCTTGCGATGATCCCCCCCATTTACATTCTTGCGAACTACCAGCAGCTCATCCTGCGCGCCGGCACCGTCACTCCGACGGATACCGTGATCGGGGTGCTTGGCATCGTGATGATCATCGAAGCGGCTCGCCGTATCGTAGGTCTTCCGATCGTCATTGTTGTCTGCTGCTTCCTTGCGTATGGGTTCTTCGGACCGTACCTCCCCGGGCCGCTCGCACATCGCGGGCTCACCATCAAGCAGATGGTCGGACACCTCTTCTTCACGACAGAGGGCGTCTTTGGCATCCCGATGGGTGTTTCCTCCACCTTCATTTTCCTCTTCATCCTTTTCGGTGCGTATCTGGAAAAGACGGGTCTTGGGAAATTCTTCATCGATATCGCCAATGCCATCGCTGGCTGGGCATCCGGCGGACCAGCTAAGGTCGCTGTCATTTCTTCGGCTCTGCAGGGTACGATCTCCGGTTCCTCGGTAGCGAACGTCGTAGGCTCCGGCTCCTTCACCATCCCGATGATGAAGAAACTGGGCTATCACAAGAATTTCGCCGGTGCGGTAGAAGCAGCCGCTTCTACCGGTGGCCAGCTGATGCCGCCGATCATGGGCGCAGCCGCTTTCCTGATGGCGGAATTCGTCGGTATCCCCTATATGGAAGTCGTCAAGGCTGCCATCGTTCCTGCCATTCTCTACTTCATCGGTGTTTTCCTCGGGGTACATTTCGAAGCGAAAAAGAATAATCTGCAGGGCACACCGAGAAGCGAGCTCCCGCCATGGGGCAAGATCCTGAAAGAGGAAGGGCATCTGGCCATTCCGCTGATCGCTATCATCGGTCTTTTGGCTTCCGGCTACACCCCGATGAAAGCGGCGCTTGCCGGTATCTTCATTTCCATCGCTTCTGCCATGCTTCGTGCGAATACCCGCATGAGCATCCCTGATATCATTGACGGTCTCATCAAAGGTGCGCGAGGTGCGCTCGGCGTCCTGATCGCATGCTCTTCCGCCGGTATGATCATCGGCATCGTCACCAAGACAGGTGTCGGCCTGAAGCTGGCTTCGGCTCTTGTCGATATCGCAGCAGGCAACTTCATCCTGCTTCTCTTCTGCACCATGATCACCTCGCTGATCCTCGGTATGGGCGTACCGACCACGGCGAACTACGTCATTACTTCGACCATCGCTGCCCCGGCTCTGATCTCCCTCGGTGTACCGATCCTGGCGGCGCATATGTTTGTTTTCTACTTCGGTATCATCGCCGATATCACCCCGCCAGTTGCGCTGGCTGCTTTCGCAGGCTCTGCGATCTCCGGCGGTGACCCCTTGAAGACGGGTGTCAATGCGTCGAAGCTCGGCATTGCGGCCTTCATTATCCCATATGTCTTCGTTCTTTCCCCTGAAATTCTGGGCATCAATGCGACACTCTTCTCCGTCATGGAAACCACGATTACCGCGCTTATCGGTATGGTCGGCGTCTCGGGTGCCATGATCGGGCAGCTCTATTGCAAGGCGAATATTCTGGAGCGTCTTCTCCTTCTGGCGGGCGGTCTCTGCCTCATCGATCCGACCATCCTGACCGACATCATCGGCGTTGTCGTACTGGGCGGCGTCTTCGCTATGCAGTATTTCAGAAGCAAAAAGAGCAAGTAAGCCATGCACGAAAGCCTGTGAAGATCCTCTCAAGGTTCACGGAGCAGATGACTTATTCGTTTTGATGAACGGGCAGCAAAGTAGAGAAGCTTTGCTGCCCGTTTTTGCGTGAGAAAATCGGTGAAACACAGATTGGATCGAAGAATACGGCTTTATAAGGTACTTGATCCATCTTCTTCATGCCTGTTTTAAGCCGTTCAAGTTGGTGCATCTTTTCGCGGCGTATTTTGCTTTTTGCAGTCTGTCGGCAAGACGCATATAATAATAGGTAAGAGCATGCACATGAACGCATTTCTGAGGAGGAGATCATGCATATTTCATCCATGACCATTGATAACTACCGCACCTTCCGCCATGTCGTCTTTCAATTTGACAGACAGGTGAACTATATGGTGGGGGATAACAATATCGGTAAGAGCAATTTCCTTTGCCTCTTGAAATGGATCAGCCATGGGTATGGATTCCGTGAAGGTGATTTCCTTGATGCAGACCATCCCATCGAGATACGGCTGGCGCTTGCCGAAGAGGCGGGAGGGGAGACCGCAGAGCTCTATCTGGTGCAGGCGGTGCAGGAAGTGGTGCCACGTCTCTTTGATCGGGCGAGTGAGCGGCAGCTGCCCTTGGAGTACCTGCGATGCCTTTTTTATATCGATTTTTCCCTGTGTGAGATGCCGCGCAGGATGATGGCTCATGCATCGATGGGAGAGCTGCTTTCTCTTTTGCAACATTATTTCACGGAGTCCCCGGCAGTTATTTCTGAGGTGGAGACGATGTTTAGAGAGAAGGGAATCGGGATTTCCCTGCCGAAGGAGCATCCATCGCAGGCGGCGCTTTCACTGCTTGAAACGCTGTTTGGGGAAAGGGGAGATGGTTCTTCGTACCAGCGTACGGCTTGTCTGATGGCGCGGACGGCGCTTGTCCTGCTGATGCAGATGATGAAGAAAAAGGCAAGCCGCGCCATTTCCTTCGAGCATATGGTGACGACGGATGCGAAGGGGCGGCGCTTTTTATCGCTGCTCGTCAGTGTAGATGAGCCGGAGCTCCATCTCCACCCTTACCTGCAGCGGGCGATGCTTTCTTTCTGTCACATGATCCTGTCGAATGAGGAGCCGTTTTTTTTGAAGCTGGTGCAGACACTTCTGGGCGTCGATGGGCTTTCGGGGCAGCTCTTTGTCGTGACGCATTCGACAGATGCGCTGGTGAATGATTACCGGCAGATCATCCGCCTCTACTGGGATGAGAAGAAGCTGGTGCAGGCCGCCTGCGGTGCCTCATTTCATTTTGACAGGGAAATCGAGAAGCACCTCATCATGCATTTCCCGGAGGTGAAGGAAGCACTCTATGCGAGGGCGGCGGTTCTTGTCGAGGGCGAGACAGAGTATGGTTCCTTTGCAGGATTTGCAAAGACGCTGGGGATCCGCTTCGACCACTATGGCATCTGCCTCATCAATGCGAGGGGCGAGAGCTCGATCTCGAAGATCGCTTCCCTCATCCGCCGCTTCCATGTGCCTGTCGTTTCGCTCTATGATCGCGATGTGATGGGGGAACACAAAAAGAGCACGGGTGTCTTCTATACGGACTATATCTGCTATGAAATGGATGTCGTGAAGGCATGCCTTTCCCGGAATGGCCGACGTCTTTTAGATGCGGTCATCGCAGATATCACGGAGGGAGGGAATCTTGTGAGTTCAGCGCTTGTCAAAAAGGCAGGCGCAAAGCTCGCCATCCCCAAAGGCTACTATCCGCCAAGGAAATTGTCGAATATCAATCCCAGAGATGAGAAAGCGCTGGAGTTTTATTATTTTGCATGGCTTTATGGGAATAAAGGCGTCATCATCGGGCGCTCGCTCGCCGACCATCTGGGAAAGGATTTCATCCCGCCCGCTTTCGTTCAAGTGATTCTGGCGGCGGTGGGAGCGAGTGAGAAGTAGGGGCTTGGGGTGGATAACCTATAGATTGCGTTTCCCTGGCGATCGGGAGGAGCGATCGAGACAGTGCTTTCTTAAACCTCAAGCTCTTTTCATAATAAAAATTTAATACCCTTATGCTATTGAAAAAGTGTGAATTACCCTTTATGATTATAGGGATAACTATTTATCATAGAATCCCATTCTATGCGTTGATTCAAGGAGGCCGGCATGAGCACGATTTCACTACAAGGCCGCAGTGTTCTTGGGCTAGCTGATTTCACAGCCGAAGAGATTGAGCGGATCTTAGAAGTAGCAGCACAGATGAAAAAAATTGTGTTATCTGACAATAAGAAAAAAGATTTCCTGAAAGGCAAATCTATCGTAACAGTGTTTTCCGAAGCATCTACCAGAACTCGTAGTTCTTTCGAGCTTGCCGGTAAGTATTTGGGAGCCGACGTGATCAACATTACAAAGAGTGGCAGCTCGATGACGAAGGGTGAAAGTATGCGAGACACATTGCTGACCGTTTCCGCTATGGGAGTGGATGCAGTGGTCATTCGTGATTCGTCTGAAGGGGCTGCTCTTTTTGCGTCCAAGGTCATGAGCCCTAAGGTGAAGGTGCCGGTCGTGCTGAATGCAGGCGATGGCGCCCATGCGCATCCGAGCCAGGCGCTTCTGGAGCTCTTCACTATGAAGGAAGCAGGAAAGAAGATCAAAGGAATGAAGTATGTCATCATCGGTGACGTGCTGCATTCCCGTGTCGCAAGAAGCGATATCATAGGTTTCACAAAGCTGGGAGCCGAAGTGCATCTGGTGGGACCGCGTACACTGGTCCCGAAGGAACTGGAAGCGATGGGCTGCATCGTGGATGATGATCTGGAGACGGCTTTGAAAGATGCGGATGCGATCAATATCCTCCGTATC
Source organism: Dialister sp. CAG:486 (assembly GCA_000434475.1). Classification (GTDB taxonomy): domain Bacteria; phylum Bacillota; class Negativicutes; order Veillonellales; family Dialisteraceae; genus Dialister. The sequence goes on along the minus strand of FR879514.1, from coordinate 15,677 downwards.
CAGCTCGAAAGAGCGGCTGGCGGATTCATCCCGACGACCCGCGAATATGCACGCCTTTTCGGCATCAATCAGAAGCGCCTTGCACTTTGCAAGCCGGATGTGGCAGTGATCCATCCGGGCCCGATGAACAGAGGCATTGAAATCGGTTATGATGTAGCCTACGATGAAGCATCCTGGATTCAGGAAGAAGTCAGAAATGGCGTAGCTGTACGTATGGCTTTGGAATATTTGACACTGACGGAGGGGAAAGACATTGATGCTCTTAATTAAGAATGGTACCATCGTAAACCCGGCCAAGCACCAGCATGAAGTGACAAATATCCTGGTGGAAGATGGAAAGATCAAGGAAATCGGCCAGAATGTCAGCGCGGCTGGCAAAGAGGTAGAAGAAATCGATGCGAAGGGACTTTTCGTCACACCAGGTCTCATCGATATGCATGTCCATCTGCGTGAACCGGGACAGGAAGCCAAGGAAGATATTTATACAGGCACACAGGCAGCGGCTGCCGGCGGCGTGACCCGTGTCGCGACTATGGCGAATACGAAGCCTGTCATCGACAATGCGGCGGTTTTGCGTGATGTGAAGCACCGCATAGCTGAGGCTGGTGTCGTGAAGGTTTCCGTGATCGGCTCGATCTCCAAGAATCTCGAAGGCAAGCAGCTCTCGGAAATGGGGGATATGGCAGCGGATGGCGCTGTCGCTTTCTCGGATGATGGACACTATGTAGAGAGCGCGAATTTCATGCGACGCGCCATGGAGTATGCGGATCAGCTCGGCAAGATGGTCATCGACCATGCGGAAGATATGACGATGTGCGGACACGGCTTCATGAATGAAGGCAAGGTCTCCTATGCGATGGGCGTCACCGGACGTCCGGCGGCAGGGGAAAATATCGCAGTCGCTCGCGACCTGCTCCTTTCGGAGCTGACCGGCTGTCATATCCACATCGCGCATGTATCGAGCGGCAAGGCCGTCGATCTTATCCGCGAGGCCAAGGCGAAGGGTGTGAACTGCTCGACAGAAGTCACCGCGCAGCACCTCTATTTCACAGACGAATGGCTGAAGCACTATGAAGCGGCTTTCAAAATGGCGCCGCCGCTGCGTACGGACGAAGACAGAAAAGCGCTGATCGAAGGACTGAAGGATGGCACCATCGACGCCATCATGACGGATCATGCCCCGCACTGCAATGAAGAAAAGGATGTTCCCTTCAACTGTGCGCCGAACGGCATTGCAGGTCTTGAGACCTCTCTTGCCTCGACGCTGACGGTGCTCTACCATCAGGAGGGCTTCACCATCGACAAGATCGTCGAGCTGATGAGTGTGAACCCGGCAAAGCTCCTCGGCATCGAAGGCGGCGTCCTGACAGAAGGCGCTCCGGCAGATATTACGCTGATCGATCCGGATAAAGAATGGACTGTCCACGGACAGGATCTCTATACGAAATCCCTCTTCACTCCTTATGAAGGACTGACGCTGAAAGGCAAAGCGGTCATGACCATCGTGGATGGAGAGATTGTCATGAAAGAAGGAAAGGTGCTCAAATGAAAGGCCTCTTGATTTTGGAAAACGGTGCCCGTTTCGAAGGCGACCTCTTAGGCTCTGTCGAAGGGCTGGGGGAACTGGTTTTCAATACCGGCATGACAGGCTATCAGGAATGTTTCACAGATCCGTCCTATGAAGGGCAGATCCTCACCCTGACCTACCCGCTCATCGGTAACTATGGCGCGAACGATCTTTTCATGCAGAATAGAAAGCCGGCAGCAGCAGGCTTCGTCCTTGACCAAATCGCAGAGCATCCGTCGAACTGGGAATGCAAAGAAAAGATCACCGATTTCATCGAAAGATACCATGTACCCTGCCTTTACAATGTCGATACCCGTGCCGTGACACGCATGGTCCGTACCCAGGGCGTCATGAAAGCGATCATCGTTTCGGCAGACAGAAGCGATGCATTCATCGCCGAAGAACTCGCAAAGCCGCTCCACAGAGATCAGGTAGAGCGCGTGACGACCGACTATCCCTATACCTATGGCGATGGGAAATATCAGGTCTCCCTTCTCGACTGCGGCCTGAAAAAGAATATCCTCGTCTCGCTTGCGGCCAATGACTGCACCGTCCATGTCTTCCCGGCGCATACGTCTGCCGAAGAGCTGTTGGCAGGAAATCCGGACGGCATCTTCCTCTCTCCTGGACCGGGGGACCCGCAGGATGTGCCATTCGTCGTAGAGACCGTCAAGAAGCTCATCGGAAAGAAACCGATCTTCGGCATCTGCCTTGGTATCCAGATGCTCGCGACAGCACTCGGTGGTCACACCTTCAAGCTGCCCTTTGGCCACCGCGGAGCGAACCACCCGGTCAAGGATCTTCGCACGGGCCGCGTCTATATCACCAGCCAGAACCATGGCTATGCGATCTCCGATGACGACCTTCCGGAATGCATCGAAGTCACCCACAGAAGCGTCAATGACGGCACCATCGAAGGCATCCGTCACAAGACCCTTCCGATCCAGGCTGTCCAGTACCATCCGGAAGCCTCCCCGGGACCGAAGGATAATTTCTATCTCTTCACCGAATTTACCAAGGCCATGGAGGAATTCAAAAAATGATCAATAAAGACGTGAAGAAAGTCCTCGTCATCGGCAGCGGTCCGATCGTCATCGGACAGGCTGCGGAATTTGACTATGCCGGTACCCAGGCCTGCCGCTCCCTTCGTGAAGAGGGTGTCGAAGTCGTCCTGGTGAACAGCAATCCGTCCACCATCATGACAGACGTGGATATCGCTGACCGTGTCTATATCGAACCGATCACTCTGCCATTCGTGACAGAAGTCATCAAAAAGGAACGCCCGGACGCACTGCTCGCGACACTGGGCGGGCAGGTCGGCCTCAACATGGCTGTCCAACTCTCGGATGCCGGTGTCCTCGACCAGTACGGCGTGAAGCTCTTGGGCTCTTCTCTCCATGCGATCAAGCATGCGGAAGACCGTGAACTTTTCAAGGCTGCAATGGAAGAGATCCATCAGCCGGTCCCGGAATCTGAAATTTTCGAGGAACTGGAACCAGCCATCGCCTTTGCCGATAAGATCGGCTATCCGGTCATCATCCGTCCGGCATACACCTTAGGCGGTACCGGCGGCGGCATCGCACATGATCGCTATGAGATGGAAGAGATCGCGAACCGTGGCATCAAGCTCTCCCCGATCAATCAGATCCTCGTAGAACGCAGCATTGCCGGCTGGAAAGAAGTCGAATTCGAAGTCATGCGAGACAGCGCGGACAACTGCATCATCGTCTGCGCCATGGAAAATATCGATCCTGTCGGTGTCCATACCGGTGACTCCATCGTCGTCGCTCCGACACAGACGCTGACCGATGGCCAGTATCAGATGCTCCGTACCGCATCTCTTGATATCATCCGCTACCTCAAGATCGAAGGCGGCTGCAATGTCCAGTACGGTCTTGACACCAAGACGAACCAGTACTATGTCATCGAAGTCAATCCGCGTGTCAGCCGTTCCTCCGCGCTTGCATCGAAAGCCACCGGCTACCCGATCGCGAAAGTCGCAGCGAAGATCGCCCTCGGCCTGCACCTCGATGAGATCACCAATGCCATCACCGGCAATACGAAAGCCTGCTTCGAACCATCCATCGACTATGTCGTATGCAAATTCCCGCGCTGGCCATTCGAAAAATTCACCCTCGCCGATCGTGCCATCGGTACCCAGATGAAAGCGACCGGCGAAGTCATGGCGCTCGACCGCACGCTCGAAGGCTCGCTCCTGAAAGCCCTCCGCTCGCTGGAAGTCGGGGAAGGCTACCTGCACCTGAAGAAACTCGACGGACAGTCCCTCTATGATATCCGCTGCCTGCTCTCCCGCATCGACAACGAAAGGATCTTCGTCCTTGCCGAAGCCCTGCGCCGCGGCATCGAACCGGAAGAGATCAACCGCATCACCAAGATCGACCTCTTCTTTATCTACAAGATCCAGAACATCATCAAGATGGAACGCCGCCTCATGAAGGAAGGCCTCACCGAAGAGACACTGAAAGCGGCGAAACGCATCCAGATGCCGGATGAAGCCATTGCACACTTCGCTGAAGTCACCCCGAAAGACGTCGAAAACTTCAAGAAGAAACTGGATTTCCATCCGGACTTCAAGATGGTCGATACCTGTGCGGCAGAATTTGAAGCGCACACCCCGTATTACTACTCCACCTACGGCGCAGAAGACGAAGTGAAGCCGCAGGGCAAGGGCTCTGTCGTCGTCTTCGGCTCCGGCCCGATCCGCATCGGTCAGGGCATCGAATTCGACTACTGCTCCGTCCATGCCTCCTGGGCATTGCGCAAGGCAGGGAAGAAATCCATCGTCATCAACAACAACCCGGAAACCGTTTCCACCGACTTCGATACCTCCGACTCTCTCTACTTCGAACCACTGACCGAGCAGGACGTCCTTGAAATCATCGACAAAGAAAAACCGGAAGGCGTCATCTGCCAGTTCGGCGGACAGACCGCCATCAACCTGGCGACCCCGATGGCTAAGCGCGGCATCCGCATCATCGGTTCCTCGAATGAATCCATCGATATGGCCGAAGACCGCGAACGCTTCGACACCCTGATGGGACAGCTCGGTATCGCGCGCCCGAAAGGCTGCCTCGTCGAGTCCGTCGAAGAAGCGATGGCAAAGACAGAAGAGCTGGAATACCCGCTCATCGTCCGCCCGAGCTACGTCCTTGGCGGCCGCGCGATGCAGATCGTTTACGATCAGGCAGAACTTCGACAGTACCTGAAAGAAGCCGTCGTTGCATCCCATGAACATCCTGTCCTCATCGACCAGTACATGGTCGGCCGTGAAGTCGAAGTCGATGCCATTTCCGATGGCAATGACGTCTGCATCCCCGGCATCATGGAACAGATCGAACGCTCCGGCGTCCACTCCGGCGACTCCATCGCGGTCTACCCGCCACAGCACCTCTCGCAGGAGATCATCGAGACACTGACCGATTACACCAGAGAGATTGCCAAAGCCATGAACGTCAAGGGCCTTGTGAATATCCAGTTCATCGTGGTCAAAGACAAAGTCTATGTCATCGAAGTCAATCCGAGAGCCAGCCGTACCGTACCATTCATGAGCAAGATCACCGGCATCAATATGGTCGAATACGCGACCCGCATCGCGCTCGGCGAAAGCCTCAAGGATACCGGCCTTCCGCTCGGACTTGTCCCGGATAAAGGCTATGTCGCGATCAAAGCACCGGTCTTCTCCTTCTCGAAGCTCGGCCTCGTAGAAATCAAACTGGGACCGGAAATGAAGTCCACCGGTGAAGTCATGGGCATCGGCCACACCTATCAGGAAGCCCTCTACAAGGCTGTCGTAGCCGCTCATCTTACTGTACCGGCAGGCGGCAATGTCCTCATCACCGTTTCTGACAGAGATAAGCCGGAAACTGCCGAACTCGCCAAAGGCTTCGTAGAGCTGGGCTACCACCTCATCTGCACCTCTGGCACCGGCGCTTATTTTGAAAAACTCGGCATCCCGGTCGAGATCATCAAGAAGATCCATGAAAAAGGCGAGAACTGTGAAAAGTACCTGAAGTCCGGCCGTGTCGACATGCTCGTGAATACCATTTCCTATGGCAGCCAGATCGAGCAGGAAGGCTATGACCTGCGCCGCATCGCTGTCGAGCTTGCGATCCCCTGCATCACCTCCCTCGATACTGCGAAGGAAGTCCTGCGCGTCATGGCAGCTTCTTCGAGCGAACCGCATGTCGAAGCCATTCAGGACTATGTGAAGGAGAATTGATATGGCAGGCTATGTAGAAAAAGGCCGCATCCTCAGCCAAGAGCTGGTCGGCCCCTCGATCTGGCGCATGCGCCTCGAGCTTCCGCTCATTGCAAAAGACGCAAAGCCCGGTCAGTTCATCCATGTGAAGGTGAATGATCCCACCTGCATCCTGCGCCGCCCGATCTCTATCGCCGGCACAGAACCGGGGAAGGGCATCCTTGAGGTCATCTACCGCATCGTCGGCAAAGGCACCGAAGCCATGTCCCACCTGAAAGCAGGAGACGTGGTCGACTGCTTGGGGCCGCTGGGCACCGCCTTCGATATGGATAAAAATCACATCGTCGGCATCGGCGGCGGCGTCGGCATCGCGCCGATCCTCTTCATGGCAAGGAAAGCAAAGCCGGGGCAGATGACCGTCGTCATCGGCGGACGCAACAAGGAAGAAGTCTTCTGGAAAGACCTTTTCCCCAAGACTCTGAAAGAGCTCATCGTCACCACCGATGATGGCTCCTATGGGATCAAAGGATTCTCTGTCTCCGTCCTCCCCGAGCTCTTTAAGAATGGCAATGTCGATGAAGCCTGCGTCTGCGGCCCCGGCATCATGATGCGTATCACCGCGCAGATGGCGAAAGAAGCAAACGTCCCCTGCGAAGTCTCCATGGAGCGCCGCATGGGCTGCGGCATCGGCACCTGCCTTGGCTGTGTATGCGACAGAGCCGATGGCAAAGGTCACTACAAAGTCTGTGTGGATGGCCCCGTATTCAGAGCAGAGGAGGTCGTATTATGAGCTCTTTAGCTGTGAATTTCCTTGGCATCCCGATGGCAAGTCCGTTGATCGGCGCCTCCGGCACCGTCGGCTTCGGCCTTGAGCTTGCCCAGTTCATCGATATGAAGGAGATCGGTGCCATTTCCGGTAAAGGCCTTGCACCGACGCCATGGAATGGCAATAACGGTACCCGCATCGCGGAAACCACCTCCGGCATGCTGAACTGCATCGGTCTGGAAAATCCGGGCGCACCGTACTTCCTCGAGCACTACCTCCCGGAAGTGAAGAAACTCGGCTGCCCCTACATCGCGAACATGGTCGGCAAATCCGTCGAAGAATACGCCGAATGTGCGAAACTGCTCTCCGTCCCCGGCATCTCGGCGCTCGAAGTCAATATCTCCTGCCCGAATGTCAAGGTCGGCGGTGCAGCCTTCGGCACGGACCCTGCGCAGGCAGCGGCAGTCACCAGAGCGGTGAAGGATGCGACAGATCTTCCTGTCATCGTGAAGCTCTCTCCGAATGTGACTGACGTAGTCACCATCGCCAAAGCCGTCGAAGCAGCTGGCGCTGATGCGATCTCTCTCATCAATACCCTCCTCGGCATCGCTATCGATACCCGTACAAGGACCCCGATCCTCGGCAACGTCACCGGCGGCCTCTCCGGCCCGGCGATCAAGCCAGTGGCTCTTCGTATGGTCTGGCAGGTCGCGAAAGCCGTCAATATCCCCGTCTGCGGGCTGGGCGGCGTCATGACCGGCGAGGACGTCGTCGAATTCATGATGGCGGGTGCGAAGACCGTCCAGGTCGGCACGGCAAACCTCGCTGACCCGACCGCCATGGCACGCATCGTCCGTGAACTCGATGCATGGTGTGATAAGAATGGCGTCAAAGACGTCAATGAGATCGTCGGCACGCTGAAAGCCTGACCGACAGATGATCAAGAAAAGGGGCTGTGAAGAAATGAATCCTCATTTCTTCACAATCAAGAAAGGGGGCTGTGAAGAAATGAATCCTCATTTCTTCACAGCTCCTTTTTACTTTGCTTTCATTTGATTTAGGGTTCAGGGTTCAAAAGGTTCAAGTGGGTGGTGCGGCGCATTTCGTCATCCTGAGCGGAGAAAAAGGTCGTGTGTTCAAAAATGGCTTATCTGAAAATATGAGAACTGAGTCGAAGGATCTAAGTGCCGCGAAGTATAAAAACAGCCTTCCCCTCGAGGGGAAGGTGCCCCGAAGGGGCGGATAGGGCACTGGCGGCTTGAAAGACAGTTGAAGAAAGCGGAGAGGTGCGCGGCACACGTGGGGAAAACGTGTGTCCCTGAGCCTCGAATAACAAAGATTTCTCGCTTCGCTCGAAATGACGATACAGGGATGAGGATCATTCAACATCATTTTTTACCGCTATAGGGATCTATCCTCCGCCTTCGGCGCGCCCCTCCTTCAAGGGGCTGCTCAGCTGTCATACAAATGCGCTGCCCCGAGCACCATCGATAAAGGCTACAAAATGAGAATACCGCTTCCCCCGCATCAAAGCCTTACCCTCTAGGGGAAGGTGCCCGAAAGGGGCGGATAGGGTTGACTATGGCATGAAAGACAGCTGGGATAAGGTTTCCCGGTCACTCCTATGAGAGCCGCAAGTCCCCCGCGGCAGATTGAACGCGAAAACGAGATGATCGTTATTTCACATCGCCTTTTTGGTGGTGTCAGACATGAGACTAGGAGACATGAGACTTTTGCGGTTTCTGGTATCGTCATCAAAAGCGCTTCCATGTGGCGTATCTTCCGGTGAGAACGGGGTATGATTTCTACAAGCGCGGTAACATATCACACCTTATTTTTCCTTTAGCGGTTGAGGAAATAGCCGATGCTCAGTATACTAAGAGCAAAGACAGGTGAATGATATAAGTAAACGCTGATAAAATCGCAGAGTCCGATTTGGCATGTGTTTTCATGCCATGCTTCGTCATAACCCTCCTTGCATTGCATGAAAATACAAGAGCCAGGGCGGACAACGATTGAATCCGTATTTTCCTTCACACACCTGCCAAACTCGTGACCAGAAAGGATGAAAGCCATGCCATTTCAAATCATTCGAAACGATATTACAAAAATGAAAGTCGATGCCATCGTGAATGCCGCCTGCCCGACACTTTTGGGCGGGGGCGGGGTGGATGGCGCGATCCATCAGGCGGCGGGGCCGGAGCTCCTCGCGGAGTGCCGGACGCTCCATGGCTGCCAGACGGGGGAGGCGAAGATCACAAAGGGCTATCTTCTACCAGCAAAATACGTGATCCACACCGTCGGTCCCATCTGGAAAGACGGGCAGCATGGAGAGGAAGGGCTTCTCATTTCCTGCTACAAGACATCCCTTGCCCTTGCCTGCGCACGCGGCGTACGATCCATCGCGTTCCCGCTGATCTCCTCAGGCGCCTATGGCTATCCGAAAGACCAGGCACTCCGCATCGCCGTGCGTGCTATCCGAGATTTTTTGTCGCACACCAAAGTGGATATGGAGATCTACCTTGTCCTTTATGATCGCGCCTCGTATGACACGGCTTGCAAACTATTCGATGTCATTGTCTCTTACATGGAGTAGAAATAGTATATAAAAATTCTTGCAGAATCAGACTCTGCGATTGAATCCGTGTTTTCCTGATCCGCATTTCCTAAAAAAGGTCACTTTTTTCCGGCATTCTCGATGCTATGTATAGAAGCGGGAGAGAGCTTCCCGGAGATATCTGGCGACCGGATTTCCTTCATCCTAGGCAGAGGGAAGAAAGGACAGCGGATATGATGCGGCTCTCGAGCGTTTCTCCCTTCGACGGCTTCGCCCGGGAGGAGTCGGGGAAGGTGTGCAAGACAGTAAGACAATAAAAAAGACAGGATGAAAATCCGAAGCCGAATAAAGTGGATCGCATTGACGACAAGATCAGGCTCGCCTCTAAGTGAGTAGAAGTCCTGGCTACGGCCAGGCCGCCCTCGAAAACTCTACGCCTCCCAGCCTGGCGCCCGATTCATTGGATCAGACCATTCGATAGGATAGCCTCCTGTCTTTTTTGCGTGGGGGAAATACGTCTTGAAAGCGTACTTTTGAAAACTTGTCAAGTCCTTTTTATAATTTTCAAAAAACCGTAAAAGTCAGATAGAATCGAGCTTTTACGGTTTTTTGAGTGAAGAAAATCGCTGACGTGCTTCAAAAATTTTGAAGCACATCGGACATGGCTTGAAAAATGGGGAAGAGATGGACTCTTCTCTTCCTTGCTTTTGAAGCAGCTTTTCTGAGAGGCAGATGAGAAAATATGCTTCTCTGGAGCGGGAATACGAAAAATTCGCATGATATAGTATGGCCAGCCGGTGAGATGACCGGAAGCGCTTTCGGAGAAATGGAAGATTTCTCTATGAAAAAAACTATATATGCAAACACCGAAACTATTTCTGACCGTGAGGCCATCCAGCGTCTGGCGCTGGCGGCGAAGGCGGGAGAGCAGGCGGCGAAAGAGGCGCTCTGCGAACGGTTCAAAGGTCTTATTTATTCGCTGTCGAAGACAGCCTATGAGACGCTGCCCGCGGAAGAGGTGCGGCAGGAGCTGTGGCTCGCCTTTCTGGAATGCCTAGAAAGGTACGACGAGAAGAGTCGGGTGTCCTTCCTGTCGTACATCACGCAGCGTATGCGCTGGCGCGCCGTCGATATCTGCCGCGGGCATCAGAAGAGGCTCGCCCACGAGATGACGGCATCTTCGAGCGAGACGGCGGAACTCCTGGTGACGGGAGAAATCGCATCCGACGGCCCTGCGCCGAATTGGTATGAGGTGGACTGGGACCATCGGATTTCCATGCAGGAGGGAAATCCGTGGGACTTGATCCCCTGGACGAAGAAACAGAAGGAACTGCTCTCGTTGCGCCTTGCGGGGTGGTCGTGGCCGGAAATCGCGGAGCGGACACACACCTCGCCTTCCGTGATCTATCGCCATGCGAAGAAGATGCAGAAAGGCTACCTCGAAGCGATGCGCGGATCCTCTTAAGAAATACGGATTCGTCAAACTTGGTCGTGGGGCGTATCGCCCCTTCATCGGGGATGAAAGCCTCGATGGAATGAGAAATGCGAAATGGTGCTGGCGGTTCGCCGTGAGTATATGGGGCAATGCCCGAAAGTCTGCGGGTGTCAGGTTTCCCGTTTGGGACTTTCAAACATCGATCGCCTGATCGCGAATGACAAAGATTTCTCGCTTCGCTCGAAATGACGATACGGGGAAGGCTTTGGGTGCGGCAACGGTATTCTCGTTTCACTGCCTTCTCCATGGCGGGAAGGATTTTGGACTTCTCCCTCCTTCCTCTGGAAGGAGGTGCCCCGAAGGGGCGGAGGTTGGCTCCCGCAGCTCGGATGAAAAGCCATGTGAGACAGCCCGTCTCTCGTTTCGTCATCCCGATCGCAGTCCTCGATCTCCTTGCCACAGCGGTGCACGGCATTCATGCGGCAGTACAGAAAATCGCCCAGTTGCTTGGTTTTCCCGTCATCTCACACTCTCCCTTTTACCGGTGTGCAAGGAAGATTTCTCGCTTTGCTCGAAATGACGATACGAGGGACGGATGTCTCTGAGTTACCCGTTACGAGTCACCAGTCACTTGAGATTCCCAATCTCTGGCTTTTCAAACTAGCCCGTTTTCCTATGGAAATCCCTTAGGGAAACGCATGACGGCGATCCTCGAAACTTTTTCAAATCAGAGGGTCACAAATCACATGCGTCTCCGATGTTATTTACAGAGGGGCAAGAGAAACGGAACAACCAAGGGCCCTGGTTGAAAAATCCGAAAGAGTATCCCCTCAGAAAGGAGCCATACATATGGCAAAAAAACTCCAGCTCGTCTTCAAGACGGCAGCAAACACGACTTCTACAGTCAGCATTGAAAACGCGAAGGAAGATCTGACGCTCGATGAGGCGAAGACCGCGGCAGCGAAGATCCTGCCGGTCCTCACCACGAAGAGCGGCGTCGAGGTCATCTCTTTCGAGAAGGCCGTCCTCACCACCACCACACAGGAAGTCCTGGAATGAGGTGGATGTTCATGACAGATTTCAAAAAAGGAGGCCATCACCATGGCAGCACAGAAGAAAATCATTGATACGAAACTGCAGGTCCGTGTAGAAAATACCGATGCAGCGAAAAAGGCGATCAAAAATCTGAACTACAACCAGATCAAGCTGACCGCGACAGAAGCCCAGCTTCTCGAAGCGGGAACGGCGATCGCAGGACTTACGCAGTACACCCTCTCCGGCATCCGCGTGATCGACACCAGCGAACTCGCAGATGCGACCTGACAACCGGTAGGCAAAGGGGCTGTGAAGAAATGAATCCTCATTTCTTCACAGCCCTTTTTTGTGCGTTTCTGTCATACAAAGCAGTGGGCTTGAATCATCTTCGGAAAGTAAGTACAATATAGTCAAACAGCCTAGACAATGACGAAATTGCATCCATCGGCTTTTTGGACGGCACAAGAACAAGGAAAACAGTCCCTCAGCCTGCATGGTAGGAAAGATGTGCGTCACATAAGGCCAGAGAGGAATCTATCAAAGGAAAACACAGTGCATATAGAAGCCAGATCATAATATCATTTCCAGTAAAGGAGAGAGAATGACAGATACTTCACAGGAAATCTATGTATATATCGTGCCGGCAGAGCGTCGAAATGGGGATGAACCGAGCTGCCGGGTGCTGATCAAAGGGAATACCCATCCCCAGCAGATTCGCGGGACAGCGGAAAATTACATCAAGTACCTGATGAAAAGCATGGTGAGCACGACCGGGAAAGAGGGTGCCTGCCATGCCCTCCACGAAGGCGCGAAAACCTCGCGCGGAAAAGTGTGGGAGCTGCCGAATGGGCAGTTTCTTTCGCCCGTACAGATTCTGGCGGAAAAAGGAGGCACCGGGTATGTTTCCCTCGGCGAAATCGTCGGTGTCTATGCAGAGCAGGGCATCGGCGTCATCCAGTTCTGCGGCGAATCCGTGACACTGAAGACCGCCATGAAAGTGAAAGGCCTCTATGACTGCATTTCCAAAGCATCGAGGCGCTACCTCGAAGGGCACAAAGACTCGGATGTCGTCTTACGCTTTATCGGTGAGAAGGAAAAGCAGGAGATGCAAGACGCAAGAGACCCGGAAGGGGCAGAGAAAGAGACAGCCTTGCAGAAATCCCTGCTGCTCGGAAGCATCGATTTCATTCATCAGTGCCCGCCGGAGGACCAGCCGCGCATCATAGATGATGTTTATAAATTTTTATGGCGTTCGCATATGCGGGGACAAAAGTATGGCTCAGGTACGATCAATTACATCAAAGCCTGCTTTCAGACGATGCTAAAGAAGCCGATGACACCGGAAGAAGAAAGAAGAGCCGCATTGCTCGCGCAGCATCCCGAAAGACTGCTTCCTTGGGAAGAAATCGTCCCTTCCTCAGAAATGCCTCCGGCGAAACCTGTGGCAGAAGGCGGCGAGGGGCAAAAATACTGGCCCGCGATCAGCCCGAAGGCCCGGAAGAAAGAGACATATCATGCGGTGACCTTTTCGGATACCATGCGGGATGTACAGAGCATCGTCAAAGGGGCCTTCTCTTGGCAGGACCACATCCGGGACGCGCTGAAATCGCCAATGGCAGAAAGTATAGCAAAAGCGATGCAAACGTTCGCAATGCCCTCTCCCTTCATGCAAGAGCTGTCGAAGACAGTGGTATCGATGGATCCCTTCTTGGAAAAGTGGCGGGCAGCTGGACAGATGGGTAGGCAAATGCCGCGGATCCATTCGCCGATTCTGACCAGCGCGGCAGCCTTCAAAATGCCGGGCCTGGATCCGCTCTCCGTCGTGAAGGGGACTACTTCGCCGGCTTGGCAAATGCCAGGTCTGGCGTCCATGATGCCTGCCATATCCAATCTTTCGCAGCTCAACACTTCGATGGGAATGATACGGCCCATGCCCCACGCCTTGGCACTCGGGCAGCCCGAAGAGCTTGACAGATGGCTGATGAAACATAAGAAAAAGGAAGAAACCGATCAGAAATCATAACCCCAAAAGCGGCCGGCCGGAAGGCTCGCCGCTTTTTGCGTGGGCCGATGTGGTATACTAAAGAGAAAAGATTCGACAGACGCTCATCTTGTATGAGCGAAGAACGATAAGGAGACACCTATGCCTATATTACAATGGATCGGAAAAGAAAAAGTGGTGAACCACCACCTCGAAGTGCCCTGCCATGTACTTTCCCGCACGTACAGTTTTGACGAAGAGGGGCAGAAGGAGAAGGATAATGGGAGCGAGAATATGGTGATCCATGGGGACAATCTGCTTGCCCTGAAGTCGCTCCTCCCCAAGTATGAGGGGCGAGTGAAGTGTATCTACATCGATCCACCGTATAACACCGGCAATGAAGGATGGGTATACAATGATGCGGTGAATGATCCGGTCATCAAGCGCTGGCTGGGCGAGGTCGTGGGGAAGGAAGGGGAGGATCTGTCGCGGCATGACAAGTGGCTGTGCATGATGTATCCCCGCCTCCGTCTCCTTCAGCGCCTGCTCTCGGATGATGGGGTTATTTTTATCTCGATTGGTGAAGATGAACATGCGTCATTAAAGCTTATATGCGATGAGATTTTTGGGATTGGTAATTATATAACCGATTTTAGTAGACAAATGAAATCAGGTGGAGCAAAAGGACATTTTTATACACCTAGCGTGGATTATGTATTAGCATATGCAAAGAACATTAGTTTGCTTCCTTATTTTCGAACAGTATTAACTCAAAAACAAATTGATGTATTCTACAAGTTTGTTGAAACGACTGGACCAATGAAAGGCGAAAAATATGGGGAAGAGAGGCTCTTTAAGTCAAGCTTAGAGGCGCGTGCAAATCAACGTTATTACATAGAGTGTCCAGATGGTAGTTTTGCAATACCTCCCGGAGAAACATTGCCGTCAAAGTTGGAAGAAGGCTTAACGGTTAGACCGGTTAAATCGGATAAGGTATGGAAATGGACATATTTAACGTATAAAAGAGAGAAAGAAAAAGGAAATATAGTTTTTAAGAAAACCACTAAATCCGGTTTGGTTGATGAGCATGGGTATCAATCAAAGTGGAATATTTATAATAAAGTTTGGCTAAAAGAGCAACAGGAAAAAGGAGTTGTTCCATCTAATTTAATACTTGGATTTGAAAATCGGCAAAGTGCTGCTGAATTAAAACAGCTACAGATTAAATTTGATTATGCGAAGCCGATTCATTTGTTAGAGTATCTTTTTCAGTTAGCTCGTTTGGATTCTGGTGTTGTACTTGATTCTTTTGCGGGGTCTGGAACCACAGCGCAAGCTGTACTAAACATGAATATGTCAGATGGTGGAAATCGAAAATTCATCCTGATCGAGATGGGGGACTATGCAGACTCCATCACCGCTGAGCGTGTGAAGCGCGTCATCCATGGCTATGGGGAAGGGAAGAAAGCCGTCTCTGGCACGGGCGGTGATTTCTCTTTCTATGAACTGGGCGCACCGCTCATGAAAGATGGCTTCTTGAATGAAGACGCTTCGGAGAAGGCGATCCGTGACTATGTCTACTTCATGGATACAAGGGAAAATCACGCCGAGGAGAAGGCGGATGAGCCGTACTTCCTCGGGACGCATCAGGGCGCGGCATATTATTTCTACTATAAGAAGGGCGAGGCGACGGTGCTGTCTTACGATTTCCTTGCGACGGTAAAGACTGAGGCAGAGTCCTACGTGATGTATGCGGACAGCTGTCTGCTTTCGGCCGAAGAGCTTTCGAAGTATCACATCACATTCAAGAAGATTCCACGCGATATCGCGAGATTGTAAGAGGGATGGACATTTCAGGCTCTCTCATATCGTCATTTCGAGCGAAGCGAGAAATCTTCCTTGCACAACGGTCAAGCGACGAGCGTGAGATGAGGAGCAGCACCTAGGCGTTTTTCTCTTTCCCTCATACGTGCAGTACACCGCCAGAGTGTAAAGATCCCTCGACTACGCTCGGGATGACGAAACGGGAGGCGGGCTGTCTCACATGGCTTTTCATCCCGCTGCGGGAGCCAACCTCCGCCCCTTCGGGGCACCTCCTTCCAGAGGAAGGAGGGAGA
>FR879513.1 GCA_000434475.1 Dialister sp. CAG:486 | reverse complement strand
TCTAGTCACCCGCCACCAGTCACTCATTTTTTTAGGAAACACTGATTAAATCGTTGTTCGATTTTACTCTTGTGTTTTCATGCAGCGCAAGGAATAATCCGACGCGAATAGCGAGCTATTTAAGGAGGGTTATGACGAAGCGTTGTATGAAAATACATGTGAAATCGAATTCTGCGATTTAATCGGCGTTTCCTTAGTACCACTCATTGATCCAGTTCTTCTGCTTCGGCAGCATGGCATCTCCAAGGCACTGGATCTGATCTCTGTCTGCGCCGTCAAGCCAGCGGATGCGGTCCAGTGCAAGAAGCTCGGAGAGATCCGCCGCGCCGAAGAACCATTCGGCGAGTGCGGAGGCGGAGAGGGTGAAGGAAGGCTCAGGGATGTGTTCTCCCAAGGACAGGCCGGAGATGTCCTCGATGTGGCACTTGAGAGAGTAGAAAACATCCTCCTTCAGCGCACGGATGCGTCCGTCCTCTGCGCGGAGGACGTAGATGCCGCTGTTCTCCGGAAGAAAAGCGTCTGTCAGCTGGAAGGCCAATTCACCACTAAGGCGCCTGTCGCAGGAAAGGCCGTCGAACGCCGCCACCGGGTCGACGATGCGTCCGAGCATGAAGGGGAAGGTGCGGTTCTCGATGTAGCAGTGCTCCGCACCATCCGGCCATGTACGATAGGAGGTGTCATCGAGCGGTTCGTACCAAAGACATTCCCTGACCGAGCCCTGATGGCCGGCAAGGAAGGCATACAGACCGCGCCGCCCCGCTTCTGAGGAGAAGGCCATCTCGGAAACGGCGAGCTTTCTGTCAGAGATGGTGTAGAAGAGATAGCCGCAGGGCCCAGCTCCGTCATAGACCAGTGCGCCATAGCCCTCGAGCAGAGCGGCCTCGATGTGCCGCCGCCAGGAGGCCTCGTCGCGGAGCGCATAGCCATTTCTGTTTCCGGTATAGGCATCATACACGGAGGCAAGCTCCCGCCATTCATCCGCAGAGGAGATCGACTTCGCGCGCGCTGCCCGTTTCCCCAAGAGGGCCAGCTTCTCCGGCGCCGCCGACCGCGCCCACTGGTGGCAGTAGAAGCCGAAGCCGAGCGGCAGGTAGAAGGATGCCGCTGACGGCATGAGGATCTGGAAGGCTCTCCCTTCCCTCTGCGCTGCATGGAAGCTGCCGCGCAGGAGTTCCTTGGCGAGCCCCCGTCCGCGCGCCGCCGGATGTGTCGCGACGCCGACGATGTAGTCCGTCTGATAGGAATTGCCACGGACGGAAATCTCATAGGGACGCAGGTGCAGGTCACAGGCGATGCTGCCGCCCTCTTCCCCCACGAGGACCTCCTCCATATGAACCAGCCGCTGGAAGTACCAGATGAAGAACGGATCGGTCGCCGGCTCGAAGCAGTAGCTCCAGAGTGATCTCACGGCGCGCTCATCCGCCGGAGAGGCTTTTCGAATTTTCATTTTGTCTACCTCATTGTGGGAAAATAAAAAGGGGAAGGGGTTCAGGGTTAGCCCCTGGGGCGGCTCGTCCACTGATTGTGGATGAAATCTTTGCTCGCCAGTTAGGAGTTAGGAGTGAGGAGTGCTGGTGCGGCGCATAAAAATATGGAAGCACCGCAGAGTATAGATAGTGGCGATGCCCGAAAGTGGCATTTAGTCACTAGTCACTCGAAGCTCCTAATCCCTAGCTACTAATCCCTAATCCCTGCTTTCAAACTTCGGGGTTCAGGGTTCAGGGTTCAGGAGGCGGCTTCGCCGCCTTTTTTATTGGGGCGATGCCCGAAAGTAGTATTTAAGTCACTAGTCACTAGCCACCAGTCACTAGTCACCTGTCGCCAGTCACTGTTTCAACACCACATCATATTTCTCTGTCAGATGATCGGGATGATAGCCCATCTTGGCTTCGCGAAGGCCCGGGAGACCGAGGTCCTCTTCGCGGTTCACGAATTCGGTGTCCGCAAATTCATGCATGAGGAAATCACGGTTGATCGCCTGATAGAGACCGCGGATCTCCGGATTTGCTTTTTCGAAAATGATATGCGCCATTTTTTCATTGATGCTATCGCCATTCGTGAAGGCCTCGACCTTGCCGTAGATACGAATAACCGCACCTTTCACGCCGAGCGCATCCCAGTTGTCAAAGCAGCGCTTGATCGCCTGCTCCTCTTCCTCGATGTCTCCGTGACGGAGGAACCAGTCGTGGATCCCCGCCTTGGCATCCTCCAGATTCTCCTTTGTGATAGCCTCGTACTGATAGTCTGCGTACTGGCGAAGGAATCCGTTCAGATGGTTCTTCTTCATGCGGAGCTTCTTGCCCGGCAAACGGATCATATCCTCCGTCCTGTAGATGTACTCTTCGTTGTCCCGGTCTTCGATGAAATCATATTTGCCCGGCACGAGACGTTCGATCTGCTCTGTCACCCAGGAAGAGGCGGACTTCAAGCGAAAAGGCAGTCCCAGCCTGTCGTACTCCTCATGGATGAGGGCAAGCCCATGTACGAAATTTTCTTCCTCCTTGGCAAACGGCGGCATGAAGAAGGTATCCTTCCCTGTCCCTGCGCGGACGAAAAGTATGCCGTCCTGCTCCGCCCAGGACGTCTGATACGCATCCTGCCACAGGAAAAGTGTATTGAAGGTGCAGTCGATCTGCTCGTAATGATGCACGGCAAAGTAGCTGTCGATCCGTGCTTTGTCTTCTATACGAAAGGGTTTGAATTCCATGGTAATGTCTATGCTCCTTGTGAGGCGATCTGTGACCGGTCGCCGGTCATGGCACTCTTATATTCAAAAAATTAAATAACCTGTTTCTATTTTACCACAGCCTGCAAGGGGACAAGAAAGAAAGGATCGGCAAGTACATTCCATTCCCCATTTCCAACCCTTCGTCCTTATGCTATAATATAATCAATATGATACAGTACGGGTATCAGCGTCTGATTTCCGCACAAGTCGAGGTTTCTGCAAGCGATTGTCAGAAACTTTTCTTTCCCTGTAAGGCGGACCGGGGTACCGGCCGCTTATCCAAGGAGGATGTGATAAAGCAGAAGAGATCCCCTGCCCGGGACGCTTCTCTTCGCCGATCAAGGATCACCCACAGGGGAAAGCTGTATTTCAAGAAAAGGAGGATACCATGGCAGGGATAGATCAATTTCGCGGAGCGCTTCTCGGAGGAGCCTGCGGTGATGCGTTAGGTTATCCGCTGCAAAGTTTTTCCGTCAGTCGTATCCAGCGCCGCTTCGGGCCCTTCGGGCTGCGCACGCTGGTGCGAGACGCGAAGAATGGAAAACTAGCGCCTGTGTCAGACAACACCCAGATGGTACTGGCAACGATCGATGGGATCTTATGGGCAGATGCCAAGAAGCTGGAGATCTTGGAAGGGGTGTACCGCGGATACATGCGCTGGTTTTACAGCCAGACGGGCGAAGAACCGCGCCGCGGACAGAAGACATGGATGCGCCGCCAGCCGCATGAAAGAGAATTCTGCCTCGTCCGAGAAAAATTCATGCACGCCCGCCGCAATCCGGAGGAAGGGCTGCTCTCCGCCTTCTCAAAAGACGGCCGCGGCTCGACGAAGCTCAAGGTGAATGACAGCAAGGGCAGCGCCGCTCTCATGCGAGCCGTCCCTGTGGGTCTCCTTTTTGCCGGTGATGAGAAGCTCGCTTTCGACACTGCGGTGAAGCTCGCTGCGCTCTCTCATTCAAATCCGACAGCCTACTACAGCGCCGGCGCTCTGGCCGCGCTCATTTCCTGTCTCACCTATGGCCTGACGCTGCCGAAATCTCTGGAGCGTGTGACCGTCCTCCTCTCGAAGCAGCACAAGACGACAGGCATCATCGGTCTCCTCACCGCCGCGGTCGAGCAGGCGAATGCCCGCCCCGCCGGAAAGAGCGGCACATGGGACCACATCGACAGCATCGCCTCCCTGGGAAGCGGCGCAAATGCCGATGAAGCCCTCGCCATCGCCATCTACTCCGTCCTCGCGCTCGATGATCCGCTCGATGCGCTCATCACCGCTGCCAACCATGGCGGCAAGAGCAATACCACGGCCGCCGTGACAGGAGCCATCGAAGGCGCCCGCTTCGGCACCGCCTTCATGCCTGACTATTGGGCCGATATCCTAGAGGGACAGAATGTCATCTCCTTCATGTCCGACAAGCTCTTCTATGTGTATCAGAAATATAATCCATAAAAAAGGGGCTGTGAAGAAATGAATCCTCATTTCTTC
>FR879512.1 GCA_000434475.1 Dialister sp. CAG:486 | reverse complement strand
GCCTTGCAGATCTCCTGCAAGGCGCAGCCCTTTCCTACCAATCACTCATATTTGAGAAAGCATCAGAAAGTGAAGCGGACACCCACATTGGCCTTCCACTGTACCTTGTAATCCCCACCAAAGCTCTTGGTAATATCACCATAAAGCATGCTCGAAGGAGACAGTCTATAGGTACCGCCCAGTGTCAATTCTGCCCAGGTATCACCAAAGTCCTGATCCACGGTAGACGTCGGTTCATTTTCTGCGCTGAATGTCGTGCTTGTTTTTCCGCTGAATTCATGGAGCAAGCCTGCCTTCAGATAGAAATTACCGCGTTCCGTTGTTTTTCCAGCGGCTACACCCAGACGGCCGATGAAGCTGGTCATGCCGTCCTGGCTGACATGCATTTTCTTTCCGCCGGTATAGTCGCTGATCCCATCATAGTCTGCACTTCCCAGGCGAGAAAGAGTCAGCTGCAGCTGTGGTTCCACAAAGCCATCGGCTCCGCCAAACCGTTTTCCGTATTCAGCGGAAATGCCGAAGCCATTAGCACTGTAGTCCCCATCCAGCTTATGTCCCATATCATTGTATACGGTATAGCTGTTTGTCGTGTGACCTGCCTTGACAGCGATATCTACATACTGGCCATCCTCGAAAAGCTTCGTGCCATAGAGCGAGAAGGTGTAGAGTTTCGGATCCCCTTCGCCGCCCATTTCATACTTGGCACTTCCCTTGCTGTAGTCGAAAGCACCGCCAAAATGCCAGCCATTCTTGAAGAGCTTATCAGCCCCTACCTGAGCGCCCCAGAAGCTATTGCTGAAGGAAGAGGTTCCTTTATTGTACTTGATCTTTCCGCCGAAGGTTCTTGCCCAGATCCCATCATCCACGCCATAGTGGAGATCTCCCATACGAGTCGTCATATCGGAAACATTGCTTCTCCAGGACAACATAGACGTATTCATGGCATTCTTCGCACCACGCATCATCATGGTTTCCGAGCTGCCCCAGATGATATCCGGATCCTTCTCTCCTGGCTTCATGCTGTTCTTTTTATAGCTGCCCTGTCCCGTGGTCTTATTGAAATCAATCGTACCATACTGCTTGGCAGCGCTCGCAGCCGTGAGGCCCTCTGCGATTTCTACCCGGCCATTCAGGTTGGTCACGTTATTGACCGCATCCGTATAGGTGAGCTTCTTCGCCAGAGCATCGAGCACATTCTCTACGCCGTGATAATCGCCCATATTGATACCGCTGCGATCGGTGCGCAGGGTCAGGAAGCTATTGGCATCGGCCTTCTTGACCGTCACATCGCCGCCCAGAATATCGGTCGGGTCTGCTGCGCTATGGCTATAGAGCACCAATGCATGACCGCGGAACCGGTCTACCGTAATACCGCCGCTGTCCTTGTTCTGGAAGATCACGCCATTTCCGGTATCCGATGCATCCAGCAAGGAAATATTGGCTTCTTCCTTTCCCTTGTTGTTCCATACGCCGCCATTCTGCAGCCCCAAATTAAAGGTGCCGCCATGATTGGTAAGACCGCCTGTCCAGGTAGAGCCTTCGGTAGCAATGCCTAAGGTTACCTTGCTATCCGCATCATTGACCTTCACATCCCCCACATATTCTGTCGCTGCCGTATCATTCGGAACAAAGAAGCTGATGGTACCGCCGTTCGAGGCTTCTGCCAGCGTGGTGCTCTGGATCTTGCCAGCGCCTAAGGAAACGCTGCTGCCTGCCCCATCGGCCTTCGCCGCTGTCTCGGCGCTGATATTCCACACGCCGCCTTCATGGGTACTGAAATTGCCGCCGTTCTTGGCTTCGATACCGACCTTGTCCGCCGTAAGCTCCGTGGTCTTTCCGTTGCGGAAAGTCAAGGCTTTGCCATCTACGGTGATACCTGCATTCCCTTCGTTTTTGATGGTCAGATCATGGCCATTCATATCGATGGAATAATCCGTATCTTTCGCCTGGATCGCCGTATCAGAAGCCGTAGCCAATTCTACAGCGGTCTTATCCTTGGTGAATTCATAACGGATATCCGAAGGATTCCCGACCTTCATGACACCGCCATTGAGGTACTCGCTATCCGTGCTCTCATTACCTGTCATGACCGTCGTAAAGGTTTCCTTCTGCTGGTCTTTCGGATAAATCGACGGGGAAGCGCTATCCGCTTTATACTGCCCCTGTCCATTTTCTCCGGTAAATTCCATATCACCGGTGACCTTGGAAGCCGCTCTCGCCGTCAGTCCTTCCGAAATCTGGAGAATGCCGGTGAGATTTCCCTCTGTCTGGTAATTGGTGTAGTACAGCTTGTTTGCCATCGCCTGGAAAAGGGAGCTTACCGTTTCCTTTTCACGAAGTCCATCATCGCTGATGCCATCCCGATCCGTGATCAATGTGATCCGAGAGCCGGCCTCTGCGCTGGTGACAGTCACATCGCCGCCGGACACCTTCGTCAGATCATTGGCATCATGCTTGTACAGGATAGAAGCATTTCCGCTGAACTTATCGATCTGGATATTTCCAGAATTTCCGGTCATGTCAATCACGCCGCCGACGCTTCTCGTAATGCCGCTGACGAGCTGTCCCACATGAGAATCTCCTGTATTTTTCCAGGTCGCTCCATTCATAAGCATCAGGTTGTTCGAGCCGCCGGTCCAATCCATAGCGCCTGTCCAGATGGAATCTTCCCCATCCAGATTCATATCCAGCTGTCCATCGCTTTGAGACATATCGCCCATCCATACGGCCGGCGCATCTCCCTCATTTCCGATGGACAGGATGCCATTCGCACCGACTCTGCCCAAAGTATCCGCATGGATAGTCCCTGCATTGACACGGACAGTACCGCCCTTCACATCGAATCCCGTCTTCGCATCGATATGAGTCAACGTCTTCAAATGGATGATGCTATCCGTTTCCTTTTTGCCTTTCGTCTGTACGCCGATAGCATCTCCTCTAGCATTGGCTGCCTCTATATGAAGGGTGCCATTCTGGGCTGACACACCGTAGCCAACGCCTTTGATCCCTGCTACGGCTTCATTGAGTCCCTCTTCTCCACCGTCAATATGTACATCCAGCTGATGGTTTGTCAGATCCATCTTGATGTCTACATATCCCCAACTATCACTGGAAGCATCGATAGCACTGGTGTAAGGGACCTCTCCGCTCTGCGAAATCTGAATCTTGGAATCCTTCCGGAAAATGAAGTACTTGCCATTCTGCTGCACACCTGCATTGGCATAGGCCGTATTATTTTCATCCTTTCCAGTACGTTTTGGGGCATACAAAGACGTAACAAATAACGTGCCATCCTGACTGGGCGTCTCTACCGTCCCCGACAAACTCCCCTGATGGGTTGTTTCATCGTAGGTGATTTTTCCTGTTTTCAGCACAGAAGCAGAAGTCAGACCTTCTGCGATTTCCGCATAGCTATCCAGGTTTTCTGGCGTTCCCTTATAATAAATTTTCTGGGCCAAAGCATTTAATACTTGAGATACCTGCGTTTCATCCGACATGTTGATCCCATCACTGTCCGTCCGCACATAAAGGGTCGTCTGCGGATTGACCTTCTCTGCTTCTTCGATGGTTACATTTCCGCCAAGGATTTGAGTTGGATGCGACACATCATGATCGTAGAGGATTCGGATCCCCCGCTTTAGCATACCAATCGTCAGATCGTTATCCGCTTTCATGTAGATAGCACTTTCACCGATACCAGGATTCCATCCACTGACCTCGTGGATATAGCTATCCTGTGCTTTATCTTTCTGTTCCCACTGATACGTCCATAAGGTGGGTGTGAACCCATAATTATCATTATAAAGCTCAAGTGTAATTTTGCCAGATTTCGCTGCGTCGTTAACAATACCGCCTGTCCAAGTAGCCCCATTATTTAATCTCACCCGATAGGTGCCACCGGTAGCTCCCGAAAGATCTAGATCACCGACTAACTCTTTACCATTGATAGAAACTGCACTTTTGTCCTGACTCTTAGTCACTTTGAGCAGCGTACCACCCTCTGCGCGGATCACATTATCAAAGCCAAGAAGATTTAAGCTTTCTCCTCCATCCAGCCAAAGAGCGATTTCTTCCGGCGTTTCTATATCCAGAGTACCATCTACACTAAAGCTGGTATCTCCTGCCTTTGTATCTCCCACATCACGACCTTCTACGACTTTGATCCCGACAAAACCTTTCGCACCATCTTTACTTGCTATATGCATTCTGCTATCTTTTAGATCAATGTTCGCACTACTGTTTTTCACCAGGATCCCACTACCATTTGTACCAGCTGTTATATTCAGGTCTGGCATTTCTGTAAATTCCAGCTGAGTACGTTTTGAAGTATCTTTCTCTTCATTCCCGATATAAATACCTGCGGTTTCAGCATCCAGATGCAGGGTATGTCCCTGACCTGCAATCTGCACAACATCCGCATTGCTATTCACTTTCCAATCCATGGCTTTATCGGCGGTGATGGTGGTATCTTTCCCAAGAGAATACAGAAATTGGCTTTGACGAACCCCCTGCTCCGTATAAATCTGATCGTAGACCTCATCACCAGTCATGGAGCTGGTAAAAGTATCCACCATTTGTGGTATATAGCTACCTACCCCCGATTCCGGATCAAAGTGAATAAACCCTTCCGTCAGCATAGCGCTCTTAGCCGTCAAGCCATCTGCAATTCCCACTTTCCCTATCAGCTTTTCTTCTGTCGGATTGCTATAAATAACCTTCTTTGCCAATGCCTTCAGCACACTTCCTACCTGGTCCGTATCATCCATAGAAATACCATCATGATCTGTAACAGCGTATAAAGTCGCTTTACCACCTACATATCGAGTAGATACTTTGTCTACAATGATATTACCTCCAATGATAGCAGCTGGATTTTCAGTTTCATGATTATAGACTACCCGAAGGATCCCATCAAAACAATTAAAATCTGTAAATTCGATGTCCTTTTTAGACTTTTGGAAAATGGTTGATTGATCCCCAGCGTCACCTCTATATCTCGTACCTTCCAGGTATACTTTTACAAGATTTCCTGTATCGCCTTCTTTATCAATATGATTCCAAATGGCATCCTTTTCCATGGCAAGATCTAATGAACCACTGCCATCTTCTGTGCTATCTACCGTCGTTCCAGTCCAAACGGAACCACCTTTGGTGAGAACTAGCTGACCATGTTCTTTTCCCAGCTTAATATGTCCCGTCACATTGACGATACCATTGGCCGTATCAGAACGACCTGACTGACTACCGATGTGCCAAACACCACGAGTAGCATCGACAGCAAATCCATCCCCTGCATCAATCGTAATATCTGCTGCCTTTGCTTTAGAACCACTGTTATAAGAGTTTAGCGAAAGTCTTCCACCATAGTCCTCATCCGTCCCATCCGCTACGATAATAGCTGTACCTCCATCTGTACGAATGGTAGCCCCATTGGCAGAAACCCGTCCATGGATCGCCGTTCCTTTCCCTGCATCGATATCAATACGTCCAGCAGTGGTAATGGTACTCCCATGGGTTGTCTTCATTCCTACAAAATCTGTATCCTGCAATTCGTTGTGAATGGTGGTAGTTCCCTCTGCATTTAAAATATAAATGGTAGACCCTTTATTCGTTTCTGCATTTCCAGATGCCAATACCCCTGTTTTTGCATGATGAATGGTCAGATTCGCTGTTTTTCCATCTAACTCAAACTTCGCCCATTGACCATCTGTCACTATACCTGTCGACGCATCAATTTCAACGTCTCCCGGATCATTCAAATCAAACTCCGTGCCTTCACCAGTTACTTCAATTCCCTTACCCTGAATACCTGCTGCCTTCAAATTAAAATTGATTTGCTTGGCATTAATCTGTACGAAATTCCCCCCTTTTGCCTGCATAGCAGCTTCATCATTGACGGTGATACTTGTGTCTTCTGTAAATGTCGCTTTATTCTTTTCCCGCAGTACATTAGCATTTACATAATCAACATCTTTGGTCATATCCCAAGTCAAAGCCGTGGTAAAATCGGTCTGTTTCTGATTAAAGCCTTCCACATAGCCAGTACCTGCTTTGGTAAAGTGGATATCTTCTTCTCGAGAGACACTCTGGCTGGTCAAGCCTTCTGCAATCTGCACTGTTCCTTTCAGATGATCTTCCCCGTCCGCATAAGCAGCATAATACAACTTGTTAGCCAATGTATTCAGCATATTCCTCATGAAACTTTCATTGGTTAACTCGTTTGGCTTGATGCCAGTGCTATCCGTGCGAATGGTAATGGAAGCCTTCTCTCCATCTGTCTTCTCGGCATGACCGATATGAATATTTCCTCCCTGGATTTTTCCTCTTTTCTGGCTATAATAAATCACGGTATTTCCGGTGTAATTGGCAATCGTCAGATCAGAATTGACATCGGAGTTTGCTGGCTTTGACATATCGATATACCCGACATGTGCCGCATCTTTACCCCCGTACAGATGACGCATAGAAGAAGCCCCTGTATTGGTCCACTGGGCTCCATTCTGCAGGAACAGGCGAACACCAGTCACATCCGTATCTTTGGTATTGGCCGCTTCCTGTATTGTTCCGTACAAAGTGGAATCCGCCGTCGTCAATGCGGCATTCACTGTAGCATTGGTGTCTGCACCCACCCAGGCTCCCATAGAAGCCAAGGCCGCATAACTATTTTTAACCCAAGCAGTGGCTCCTTTCGCCGTGATATTGACCTTATGATTTCCTGGCGTCAGTCCCTTTTCTACAGACCCCGATACATTGACGTTCATCACGCCCCCGCTTCGAGCGGTGACACTACTATAGGCCTGCGTCACAATAGAACCGCCACCAATAGAAATCCGTCCACTGGCTGCATTGGTCGCCCAACCACCATTGGTGTAAATATCGACCAACCCGTCAATATCAATGGTTCCTGCCATTGTTTTCAACGCAGTCACATTCATTTCGTATCCCTTAAGCGGGGTCGTGACACGCATCACCACCGCATGAGCTGGATCATCATCATTATGAATGACCACATGGCTGTCTTCCGTCATAGCACCAATATCAGCATAGTAATAATAGTCAGAATCCGTATCCAGACGGATCTGTCCCGGATTATTAATGGTTAAGGTCGCAGCTCTCGGTACATATAAAGCTGCCGCACGGTTGGTAAAACCGCCGCCATTATAAATATTGCCATGCATGATGACATCCAGATCATGACCTGTCATATCAATCGTGGTATCTTTACCAATCATCACAGAGGCAAAATCTCTCAGGTAATTATCATCCTTTGTGATGTTAAAGCCCGGGTGAATCACCGCATCTTCCTGGAAACGATACGTCCCATCGGCCTGTTTGATGCCTCGTTTTTCATATTCATCATCGACACCTAAGACACCGGAATACGGGGTCTTCACCTCTCCAGCCAGCTGTGCCTTGCCCGTAGTTTCATCAAATCCCAAAGCAGACAATTTCTTGGAAGCGGAAGCAAAGGTCAAGCCTTCATAAATTTCTGCGGTTCCTTCCAGATTCCTTTCGCCCTTGGTATATGCGGTGTATGTCAATTTATCTGCCAGAGCACCCAGCACCTGTTTCACCTGGGCATCATTGGACAGATTTAACCCATCACTATCAGTGACCAGCGTGATCCTTGCCTTATCACCTGAATTCTGTAAGCGAGCACTGGATACCGTCACAGACCCGCCGATCAACTGATCCGGAGCCGCCTTCTCATGCTTCCAAAGATAGACATTGGATGTATTATAGCCGCTCAGCGTCACATCTTCGTCTCCCATCAAGACCGCATAGGAACGGCCTGTAGCAGCCGCCTCGTCCTGTGCCAGTGCCTGCTGCCCGGCAGGAAATAATGCGCCCCCTCCCAAAAACAGGGTCGCCAATACCATCCGTTTTACCCACTTTCTTTGCATTTTCCTTTCTCCTTTCTGGCGAGACACGCTTTACGATGCCATATTCTTCATCTAGGATCGGTGTGATCCTGACATCCAATGAAATCTATATTCCGTATCTCAAGAAAACAAAAAACTGCCAAGTACGGATTGGAACATTCTTTTGACACACTAAAAAGCGGCAAAAGATATCCAACCCATACCTCGCAGGTCTTTGAACATAAAAGCAAGATTTACCGCTTACTCTTATGGGATATAAGAAATTTCATGGCACTCCGACTAAGTTCCTCAAAGAAGCAGCTCTTTGTGAGAGACGTAACACTGCTTCTTTTCCCCATACGGTTGCAGGACAGCTCTGGATTCTCACCAGTATTCCCCATTCGTTTCCCTTTATGATCTACATGCATGGTACTCTGTATGATAGTCATACAGTCAAGAAATATTTTTGGAATTTTATAAATTCATTAAAAAGCACCATACCGATGCCAAAATGACATCGGTATGGTGCTTTTTAAGAAAAAAGAGAGAGGAGAAAAAGGAGTGATATGTAGAGGGGAAAGCTCTACATAAGGGACGAGGCAGGAAACATCTGGGAGGGGAAAATCACAAGTGCTCTCCCTGCCTCGCCCCATGGAGTAAATACAATGATCGCATGGACTTCTGCCTCATAGCCCTATCCCATGATCATTCAGAAAACGTACCGACTGGAGAAATTCATTGATTCTGTTCTGTCAGTAGAGCGCAGGAGCCGACCTCCTTCAAAAAGAAGGAGGTGAAAAGGCTTTCGAGTATCGCGTCCATGGAGCCTACCGAACCTGCTGACCTGCTATGAGGTCATACCCCAAAGCGGTATTCTGCCGCCTTATTTCATATTCGCTTTCACATCTTCGGTGAGGTCAGCGGAGATGGTACCGTAGATGATGCCGCCCGGGACGACGACGGTGTCGATCTTCTTGGCTTTGGCTGCTTTTTCTACAGCGGCTTTGAAGTTGTCCTGGATCGGTTTCATGACTTCATTTTCCTTCTGGGCGAGCTGCTGGTTCAGCTTCTGTTCCAGGGCTTTCTTGTCGGCATCGTTCATGCCTTTGGATTTTTCGTTGTATTCCTTCTGCAGCTTCTGCTGTTCTGCTGCTACGGTCTTTCCTGCTTTCTGGAAAGCGGCATTGCCGGAGAGGACGGCATTCACATTGACGATGCCGGTGGCTGCATCAGCCATCCCCATGGCGCCAAAGGTACCAGCGAGGAGCATCGCGCCCGTGACGGCGAGTTTTTTCATATTCATAAGAATAACCTTCTTTCTTGTATAACGGATGACAGTTGGCGATCGAAGTCAAAAGCTCTATCACCCAATCAGCATGCCTATTATTTTTCCCAGAGATGTTTCATGATTTCCGGATAGGTCGCAGTGAGGAGGCCCTGGATCTGGTTCAGGATGGCGATGACGAGGGCCGGTTCAAAGTGCGGTACACCAGCCGGGATGCAGCAGGTGAGAAGGACGTTGCCAGCAGCGTCAGCGCTGAACTTCAGCATACGGTACTGTTCGTTCAGGTCATTCAGGAAGGAACAGATCTTTTCTCTCTTATCGCCCTGTGCAAGGCCGGCTGCGACCTGGACCTGGAGCATGGTGTATACGCTGTCGTCTAAGAGGATCATGAAGGGCAGGCTTGTTCCTTCGACCTGAAGGTTGCTGCGGAATGCCTGTGCATGAACGTCATTCTGGAAGTCCTGCAGACCGAATCCGCTGATCTTGTTTTCTTCGAGGTATTTCTGGAAAGCGGCTACCTTTTCTGCTGCGACTTTGACTTCGACTGCTTCGGTTTTTTTCTGTTCTGCCATTTTATGTTCTCCTTTGTTTTGTGCCGGTTTGTTCTCCGGATACCAGTATTGATACATGTAACCACGTCTTACGACGGAAACGACTGCCGCAGATGTTTCCCAGTTCTCCGCCCTGTGTACTTTGAATCGCAGGACGGAAAGCTCTTTCAGGAGAGAGAGATAGGATTTCTTGTTCACGAGGACGACGTTTCCTTTCGCGCCTTCGATACGTGCGATTTCATCCTTAATTTTTTTCATCATTGGCTCTCCTTTTCACAAAGAGGAAGGCGGTAGAAATCAGAAATAGATCAAGGCCTTTGAAAATCCATTCGTTTTCTGCAATAAAAAACTGCGGATCGATTTCTACTTTTGCTTAGACTGAGACTGTGACCAGCACCCAGTCTACGAAAGTAGACACGACTCCCGCAGATTTGCTCTTGGATGTTGGAAACAGGCTGCATCCGACTTGGAAATGAATTTCCTTCACGGCTGGGTCTCAGTTTCGGATTCTCACCGAATTCAGCGCAATAGCCCGTAGGCTCTGCTTCCCTCTTCAGTTGGTTCAAGGGCTTTCACCTCTTGATGCCGTCATTATAGCACGAGAGGATGCAAATAGCAAGCTCATTCTTAAAATTCACCCATTCCCCTCTCATGTCAGGGGAATCAATCTTTATTTTCATATCATCGACTATTGTGTTATCATTAAGTATATGAATGTCATACGGTAATGAAATCTAAAAGGTGAGTGCATGAGCGATAAAAAAGAGTATTATACGGCTGGCGAGCTGGCCAAGCTCTTCGGGATTCCGAAGCAGACGATGTTTTACTACGATAAGATGGGGCTGCTTACGCCAGAATTTGTGGCTAAAAACGGATATCGTTACTATGCGATGCCGCAGTATCTGACACTGGAGATCATATTATTCCTGAGAAAACTGGATATCTCTGTCCCTCACATCAAGGAGTTCCTGGAGCATCGCTCGCGTGATAAGATCCTCGGTATTCTGAAAGAGCGAGAATCGCTTTGTAAACAAACTCTGTCGGAGACTCAGCAGCTTCTCGCTGCCATTTCCTGCTACCGAAAAACACTGGAATCCAGTCAGCACATGGAACTCAATCGAGTGCTCCTGCAATGTTATCCGGACTGCCGCATGTATTTGACACCAATCCCAGAAGTGCACCGCGGAGGGTTCGATGCCATCGCGATACGCGCCCGGCATGTGCATGAAGCCTTCGCCCATTCCTTCTGCAAGGACCACCCGACGGGCTGGGTCATCCGTGCGGAGGATTTCTTCTCGAAAAATTTCAAGCACTCGTCCGCTATCGTGACACAGTCCGGTGAGGAGGGTTCGCTCCTTGCATGTAATTATATACGTCCCTCGGGGCTGTATTTATCCATTCTGACGAAGGGCGCGTACTTTCTCCACGCAGAAGAGGCGTATGAAAAACTGACGGATTTCATGAAGATAAATCATCTCGTACCCGATGGCGATGTCTTCCTCTTCCCCATCATCAGTTACTGGGCGACAAAGGATCCGGATGAATATGTCAATTCGCTCAGTGTGAAGGTCAAGGATTCCCCCCCTCCGAATCGAAATTGATCGATACATAATTACAATAAAAAACCGCTATAGGCCTGTGTCTACAGCGGGTTTTTATAATGGGGGTGCCAGGCCATAAGAGGAATGCTATTAAGTTAAGGAAATCGTTAGCTACGTAACGTCTTGCTTCCCCCTTCGGGGGAAGTGCCGAAGGCAATAGGGGCATGCCAGCGGCCATCGAACAATGTTGGATATACCGTAGTGCTGCCCCCTCAGCCCTCCGGGCAGCTCCCCCGATGGGGAGCCAAGAACGTTCTACCGCTTAACTTAATAGCATTAGCCATAAGAGGGGCTGATGCGCTCTCTCCTCTTTTCGTTATACCGGTCCCAGGTGAATGGCAGTCGCGTAGGTGAGGAAGCAGAAGGCGACGATCCACCACATGCCGATGAGAGGGAGGATGAAGCGCGCCCATTTTTTATAGGGGACGTTTGCCATGGCGAGGTAGGACATGGTGGCGCCGGAGGCCGGTGTGATACAGTTCGTGAAGGCATCGCCGAAGGTGAAGGCGAAGACAGCGGTCTGTCTGGTGAGGCCGACGATGTCAGCGAGCGGTGCCATGATCGGCATGGAGATGGCCGCCTGTCCGGAGCTGGAGGGGACGAGAAGATTGAAGCAGTCTTGGATGATGAACATACCGAAGGCGATAATGGAGGATGGGAAGATGTCGAGCATGCCGGCGAGGTAGTAGATGATGGTATCCATGACCTTGGCATTGTCCAGAAGGATGGTGGCTGCCTTACACATCGCAACAGCGAGACAGGGGAGCATCATGCCCTTGCAGCCTTCGAGGAAGGCATCACAGATGTCATTCGGGTGCAGGCGGCAGATGATGCCGGAGAGGATGCCCATGATGAGAAAGATCGCAGAGATTTCATTCATATAGAAATCAAATTTCAGCACGCCGACGATGATGCAAACGAAGTTCAGACCAAGGAGCCCAAGGCAAATGGCCTGCCGTGTGGAGAGTTTTTCTGCGGTGGAAAGATCGATCTTGTCTCGTTTCAGCAGGTCGATCTCATAGACCGGGCTGCTCTTCGGGTCTTTCTTCACCTTGCGCGCGTGGTACATGACATAAGAAATGTTCAGCACGAGGAGCAAGACAAAGATACCCATACGGTATGGCAGGCCGGAGAAGATCGGGACACCGGCGATGCCCTGCGCAACGCCGACGGAGAATGGCTGGGTGCATCCAGCGCCATAACCGGCTGCGACCGAGCAGAAGAGCATGCCAAGCGCGGTCAAGGAGTCGAAGCCGAGTGCGAGTGCGACGCTTACGACGAGAGGCGTGAAGGCGAGGTATTCCTCGTTGCATCCGGCGAGTGTCGAGAAGGTGGCAAGCGTGGTCATGAGGACAGGGATCAGAAGGACGCTCCGATTCTTCAGCTTTTCGACGAGAGCGCTGAGCCCTGCCACGATGGCACCGGTCTTGGCAAGGATATTGAGGGAGCCTCCCACCATGAAGAGGAAGGCGATGATGCTGATACCGCCCTTGAATCCTTTATTGATAGAAGTGAAGAAATCGAGAAATCCTGTCGGTTTCTGTGCTACATAGTGGAAGGTAGACGGGTCGACGACCATTTTTCCGGTCTGAACGTCCTTGACTCGGTCATAAATGCCCGCGGGGATGATGTAGCTCGCAATGGCGCAGAATACGATGACGCACACCAGTATGATGATCGGGCTGGGTGCTTTGAATGCTTTCACTTGATCTTTCATTAGATACGATTCTCCTGTTGTCTTGATATGGCGGGGGTAAATAGGTTCTGAGGGGAAGGTGCGGCGCTGCGCGCCGAGTATAAAATCAGGCGATGCCCGAAGGTCCGTGGAATAGCAGGTTTTCCGTTTTTAGATACGCTCATGCCGTCTTTTTACCGCGAACGAAAAAGATCCCTCGACTCCGCTCGGGATGACGATACGGAAGTGGCGATTTCTCACAGACATTTTCATCCCGTTATGAGGAGTCATTCCGCGCCTTCGTCTGGGCTCTTTGCTAAGGGGCTGCGATTGAAAGGCAAACCTGATCCCTAGTCACTCATCCCTCATCCCTAATCACTGATTTTCCGCATACTGATCGATTTCCATGATGGATGCGAGGGCAATGATCCAGCGGGAATAGAAGCTCTCGACGGAGGCTTTTTCTTCCATGGTATGCGCGCCGCTGCCTTCTGCGCTCATGGAGCAGACGGTGGGCACGCCCATACTGGAGATATAGGAGGCATCCGAACCGCCACCGACATAGATCGCGCCAAAGGGCTCATAGCCGCAGTCTTTCGCGACGCGATTGATATGAGAGAGAAGCTGATGATTGGCTTTAGTTTCCTCGAAAGGAGGCATGGGCGCGACAAATTCGATCTTTGTTGTAGTGCCTTCGATGAAGGTTTTATCGCAGATCTCCCGCATCTTTTCCTTCACATAGTCCATATGCTTCTGTTTCTTGTAGCGCACATCGAGCTCGGCATAGCAGTAGTCAGGGACCGCATTCGAAACGGTGCCGCCCTTGATAGTCCCTACGCTGACCGTGAGACCTTCCTCATAGATTGTAAGTGCCTGAAGGAGCGGCAGCTTCTTGGCCATCTCGACGATGGCGTTTCTGCCTTTTGCGTAGTCATTTCCCGCATGTGCAGCGACGCCGCGCACCGTGATGTGGCAGTCAAGGCAGCCCTTACGGCCTACGGTCATGCAGTGATCGAGGCGTCCGCTTTCCATATTGAAGCAGCACAGCGCGCCCTTCGCTTCGTCTTTCAGGATCTGGTCTGCGATGCCGCCATAATGGCTCGTCTCTTCATCTCCGACCAAGATGGCTTTGACGGGACGATCACGATAGCCGAAGTGCTTCAGTGCGACCAGAAGGTAGAAGATCTGTGCTACCCCGCATTTCATATCCAGTACGCCGGGGCCTCTGGCAAAGCCGTCTTCGATATGAAAGGGATCCTCCGGATAGCTGCCGGAAGGAAATACGGTGTCGCAATGCCCTGAAAGGAGAAGCGGCGCACCGGGGACATCTGCATTGAGCTCCGCCACCAGCACATCCGCACTCCCCTTGCTGTCTACAAGGCGGCAGTCGATGCCCTCTCGTTCAAAATGTTCCTTCAGAAAATGCATGATGCGGTTCACACGGTCCACTTCTTTCGAGCCCGCCTGTCGGTTCACAAGCTGCTCCCAGAAAAGAAGCATTTCCTCTTTGTTTCGATCGACAAATGCATTGATTTCTTCTATAGGTGCTTTCATTTCCGTCCTGCCTTTCTATTTTGAAAATACTGATGCGGTCATATTCAGAATGTATCAGCATGTTTTTTTTCACCCTTAAGGATAAACAAATTTATACTACTAAACGAAAGTACCCGCGTCAAGAGGAAAGCAAGTACATTTTATTTCTAGGGAAACACTGATGGATACAAGACATTGCAAGAAAACAGGAAGGAATTCACCACGCCGCAAGATCGTCCAGCCGTATCTTTGAACTTCTTCTGGCGGCACCACCGTCTATTCTTAATGAAATCCCAGAATAATGTCTTTTCCTTTTTTAAGATTGCAAAAAAGCGAAGCCATTTAAGCTTCGCTCTTTTTCATACAAATCAGTTCTCTTTCACTTCGAGGATCGGATCGAAATATCTGAGCTTCGTATAGTCTACGCAGCCGCCGTCAGTGATCGCCAAATCCGGGATCGCTGTGATCGGAAGGAAGGAAAGGTAGAAGATCGGATCAGGCAGGCTGCTGCCGATTTCCTTCGCGCCTTCCTCGAGCTCGATCTCTTTCTTCGCAAGCTCTTCCGGCGCAAGGTCGGATGCGATGCCTGCGATCGGGAGCGGAAGGAAGGAGATGATCTTGCCATCGATGACGACGACCTGACCACCGCCCTGACCGATCAGGGTATTCGCAGCAAGTGCCATGTCTTCGCGGCTCGCGCCGGCTACGACAAGGTTGTTGTCATCCGGAGATGCCGTGGTCGCGATGGCGCCTTTGTTGAAGGACCATCCGGAGATGAAGCCTTTGGACATATGGCCGTGGATGCCATAGCGCTCAATGACGGAGACCATGGCGACGTCTTTCTCCGCACTCGGGCATACGATGCCGTCCTTCACTTCCAGTTCGACATCTCTTCTCTTTCTCATGAAGGGACCTACGCTGTGGATGGTCTCGACAAGAGCGGTGCCCTCTTCGATATTCACATGGGTGGCAAAATCATCCGCAGTGAGGAGCGCATGCTTTACGGTATCGGTGAGGGAGGACTGGCGCGCCGGGATCTGGTAATCGAAACGGTTCTCTCCATTTTCGGTGATGAGCTGGCCTTTGCTGATGACGGTCTCGACCTGGAATGTGCCTGGCTGGTCGACGAGGAGGATGTCAGCGTCTTTCCCCGGCGCGATCGAGCCGACGTGGTCATCGATCTGATAGGCTTCCGCCGCATTGATGGTACCCATCTGGATGGCAGTCATCGGTGCGACACCGGCCTTGATAGCCAAACGGACGATATGGTCGATGTGACCGTGTGCAAGGATGCCGCGTGCGTGAACGTCATCGGAGCAGAAGCTGGTGTGACGCGCCATGCCCGGGCAGCATTCCGTGATGGCACGGACATTTTCATTCAGGAATTTCGTCACGGCAGATTCACGGATGATGGTATGAATGCCTTTTCTGGCTTTTTCCAGAAATTCTTCATGATCGTAGCTTTCATGATCGACACGGACACCGCTCATGAGATATTCATTGAGGTCTTTGCCGCGAGCGAGCGGGCTGCAACCGAAGATCGGACGGTGACGCTTCTCCGCTTCGACGATGGCATCCAGCGTATCCTGATCCTTGGTCATGACGGCTTCACGGACGAGCTCCCAGATGCCGTAGCAGCGGGAGTCCTGATGATATCTCTCATGGTCTTTCGCTGTGACATTGTACGCGATGGTGGACTTCGGGATGGTGTAGGGCGTCTTGTACGGAAGTGCCCAGAAAACCTTCAATGGGGACGCATCGATCTCTTTGAAAATATCCTCGAGCCCATCGACACCGATGACGGAAATATATTCATCAAGTCCGCTGACGATGCTCGTGGTGCCATGCGGCACGACGGCTTCTGCGAAGCGGGTCATGCTCATCTTGCTGCATTCGACATGGACGTGGCAGTCAATGAGCCCCGGAGCGAGGTACTTTCCCTTCGCATCGATGATCTTCGTATGTTCATCGATGTAGTCGGAAATGTCCTTCTCTACCGCGGTGATCTTGCCTTTGTAAATGGCAACGTCCGCCTGATAGTATTCACCGGTATTGACATTGATCAGGGTACCGCCCATGACCGCCATGTCCGCTTTGATGCGGCCAGCGCCGGCGTCAATGTAGGAAGCGAGCAATTCTCTAGTCAGCATATGATTCTCCTTTGTAAAAAATAGACATGTTCTATAAGTACAGTGTGTTCAACGGGTTCACGAAAGTAAGGATCTGATCGCTTTCCGCATTTCCTTAGATCCATAGGCCCAGAAGCCTAGCTTCATCAGAATTTCAACATCGTCAGTGTCGCGAGCAGCAAGAGGAAGAGGACGAACATGAGCCAGATGATCCAGTTCAGCTCTTTTCTGCGGCCGGCAGCGATCATGACGAGCGGATAGAAAATGAAGCCAAAGGCGATGCCATAGGAAATATTGAAAGTGAGCGGCATGCCGATGACGATCAGGAAGGACGGAAGCGCGATCTCGAACTCATCCCAGCGGATCTCCTTCAGTGCCGATGCCATGAGGACACCAACGACAATGAGCGCCGGAGCGGTGACATTCGCTGTGACGACGGCAAGGAGCGGCGAGAAGATCATGCTGACGCCGAAAAGAATCGCGACGACGACAGCGGTAAGACCTGTGCGCGCCCCCATCGCGATACCGGCAGAAGCCTCGACATACGCTGCCGTCGGGGTCGTCCCCATGACAGCGCCGGCAAGCATGGAGAGAGAGTCTGCCATGAGTGCGCGGCCGATGCGCGGCATCTTGCCATTGTGCATGAAGCCTGCCTGCTGTGCGAGGCCGATGAGTGTGCCTGCGGTATCAAAGAAAGCGACCAGGAAGAAGATGACGACGACCGCCCACATCGTAGGATCCGTCAGGATCGCTCCCATATGCGTCACGCCGACGCCGAAGGTCGGTGCGAGAGACGGTGCCATGGAGATGATGCTGTCTGGCGGTGCGATGACGCCTGTCACAAGGCCGGCAAGCGCGGTGATGACGATGCCATAGAAAATGGAGCCAGGGATTTTTCTCGCCATCAGGAGCGCGGTCACAAGGGTACCGAAGATAGTGAGCCAGGTAGTCGGTACCTTGAAGGAGCCGATGGAAATGATGGACGACGGATCTGCAATGACGATGCCGCCGCCCTGCAGTCCGACGAAGGAAATGAAGATACCGATGCCGGCTGCCATCGCATATTTCAGATCCTGCGGAATCGCATCAATGATGATCTCACGGATCCTGAAAATGGAAACGACAGTAAACAGGATGGAAGCGATGAAGACCCCTGCCATCGCCTGCTGCCATGGCATCCCCATGGCAAGGACGACGGAGTAGGTGAAGAAAGCATTGTCACCAAGCCCCGGCGCGATGGAGATCGGATAGTTCGCAAGGAATCCCATGAGAAGGCATCCCAAAATCGCCGAAAGTGCGGTAGCCGTGAAAACCGCCCCTGCGTCCATCCCGGCATCCCCCAGGATCTGGGGATTCACAAATAAAATATAAGCCATTGAGACAAAGGTCGTGAGTCCGGCCAGACATTCTCTCTTGACCGTCGTCTTGTTCTCGGTCAGATGAAACAGCCGGTCCAGCAGACCGTGAGATGTAGTATCAGACATTTTGGATGTATCAACCTCTCTTGGTAGTGTAATGGGAAGTGGGTTGGGGATTTGAGGGCTAGCCTCAAGTAACTCATGATGAGAAATGGTGGTACGCCGCAAAATCGGCAGAGCCGATTTTCTTGGGCTATCTCCATTCCTCGTATCGTCATTTCGAGCAAAGTCGAGAAATCTTTGTTGCAGAACGGTATACACCGCATACGAGGCAACGGAAAAAAGAAGCACCACGACATCGCTATATGCCAGCGCATGTGTGCAAATTACCACAGTGCAAGAAAGATCGAGGGCTACGCTCGGGATGACGATACGAGAAAAATCTATTTTCATGAAAAACGCAGGGATCGGTAGACAGGGATTAGGGGGCGGGGATTAGGTGTTGGGAATTAGGAATGACTGGTGATTGGTGACTAAATACCACCTTCGGGCATCGCCCCATATATACTCGCGGCGAAGCCGCCACCTTCATTCCTAATTCCTCACTCCTAATTCCTCATTCAAGCAAAGCCTTCATTCACAATCAAAGGACAGCACGTCCCCATGGGCTAATCTTTAATGCGTTCTCGCGTATTCTTCGAGCTCAGCGATATAGATCGCTTTCTGCTCTTCGCTGATCCAGCTGGCTTCGAAGGAATTTCTGGCAAGCTGAACGACCTGTTCTTTGGTGAGGTCAAACTGGCGGGCCAGCTCATAGTAGTTCTTGCTGATGTAGCCGCCGAAGTATGCCGGATCATCCGAATTGATGCAGATCTTCGCTCCCTTTTCGAGGAGCTCTTTGATTTCCGGCCCCTTCATTTCCGGACGAACGAAGGAATTCGACAGCGGGCAGGAGGTGAAGCCGATCTGATGCTTCACGGCATAGTCGACGAGATCCGGATCTTCGACAATGTTCGTGCCGTGATCGATACGTTCTACGCCGATGACTTCCAAAAGGTCACGGATATGCTCGATGGAGTCCTTCTGGTCGATATCCGCATGGGCGGTGAGACGCAGTCCGGCCTTTTCCGCTTCGACGAAGACAGGGAAGAATTTCATCGGAGGATTGTTGTGCTCATCCGAGTCGAGGCCGACACCGATGAACATATCCTTGTACGGCAGGGCTTCTTCGAGCGTCTTTCTGGCAGACTCTCTGGAGAGGTCGCGCAGGAAACACATGATGAGACGAGCATCAATGTTCATCGCACGCGCATCGACCGTCGCACGGTAGAGACCTTTGATGAAAGTTTCAAATGCGATGCCGCGGCTGGTGTGTGCCTGCGGGTCGAAGAAAATTTCTACATGACGGACATTCTCTTCCTTCGCATGTTTCAGATAGGCCATCGCGAGATCGTAGAAATCATCTTCCGTCTGAAGCACATTCATCGCCGGATAGTACACAGCGAGGAAGGAAGCCAGATCGTCATACTGATAAGATTTTCTGACTTCTTCAATGGTGGACTGTCCGATATCCACATGGTTCTTCTGGGCAAGTGCGAGCTTCAGCTCCGGTTCCAGACTTCCTTCGATGTGCAGGTGCAGCTCTGCCTTCGGCATACCCTGTACAAATTCCATAGTCACTTCGTTTGCCATGATGATTCCTCCTCAGCAAAAACAGCTTTTGATCGATACCATCAAAAAACCTGCCTCCGCATGAATGAATCATCCGCCGCAAAAGATACTGGCGTTTCAGCTCGCTAAGCTTTCACTTGTCGAGAAATTCACTCATGCAAAGACAGGTCTCTTTGCACGTATCATTTTATGATGTCATTATAGCATGAAGCGGCAAGGTTTGCATAGAAAAAAGCAAATAAAAAAATACGCTTGAAAATTTCAAGCGTATCCGGTGAAAAGAACTCACGGGTTCAGCGCCTTCCACAAGGAAAGCCGCGAAGGCGGCGAGCCACCGTTTCCTAGGGAAACACTGATTCAATCGTTGTCAGATTTCATTCTTGGATTTTTATACAGAGCGAGGAATCATCTGACGCGAATAGCGAGCTATTTAAGGAGGATGATGACGAAGCTATGTATAAAAATCCATATGAAATTCGACTCTGCGATTTAATCAGCGTTTCCCTAACCCTTATTCTCCTTCATCATCGCTTCGATTTCTTCGAAGAATTTCGCTTTCATGCGATAACCGATGATGCGGCCTTTTTCTTCGCCGTCCTTATACAGGATAAAGGTCGGCACGCCGACGAGACCGAAGCCTTCCGCAAGCTCCTCCTGCTCATCGACTTCCATGCGCGCCACCCGTATTTTTCCCGCGAAACGCTCTTCCAGTGCCTGCACGGCAGGTGCCATGACCTGGCAAGGGCGGCACCAGGCCGCCCAAAGCCACAGGAGCACATAGCCTTCCCCCTCTGCGACGAGACGGTCCATGTCTTGGGCGGAGTGAATATCTTCGATCATCATCAATTCTTCCTTTCATTCACGGGATGTCAAATGCCAGCGAAACGCTGTCTCCATCTCAGAATCAGCGTTTCCCTAGTATTGGATTTGTCAACTTTTGGACTTAGCTGGAAGTGAGAAGTGTTGGAAGGAGTGCAAAATTCATATAGCGCCCCAATCCCCCATTATATAAAATAGCTTGTTCGTTATTTATATAAAACTCCTCGGCGCCTCCAAATTTTATGCGCCGCACCTTCACTCCTCACTCCTAACTTCTCACTCCTAACTTGATTCGAAAATCGACTTAAATGTCAGTTATTCAGAAAACACAATACTAGTCTCCAGCTCCCAGTATGCTGTATCCTTCTCTCATCATGCTTCCATTGTCTTCGATGATGACATCATGATGAACGAGGGACTCAAGGCGCGCCTGCATATCCGGTGCATGGAGGCGATGCGCCACTTCTTTTTCACAGCGGATGAGGATACCGCTTCGGAAAGGCGCACGGCTTTTCTGCCGCTCCAGATCTTCTATGATCTGCTGGGCCACTGATTCTGCCGAAAGGATACGACCCTGTCCGTGACAAAGAGGGCATGTCTCATAGTAATTCTGCCAAAGACGATGGACAGTACGTTTTCTCGTCATCTCGACAAGGCCCAGCGAGGTCATGCCGCAGACGACGGTCTTCACACGGTCTTTCCGCACTTCTTCTTTCAAAAGCTCGACCAAACGGGCTTCCTGCGATTTTCTTTCCATATCGATGAAATCAATGAGAATGATGCCGCCGATCCCGCGCAGGCGGATCTGGCGAGCGATCTCTTTCACAGCGGACTGATTCAGAAGGAAAGCCAACTCCCCATGAGGCATATTTCCTTGGAAAGAACCGGAATTCACATCGATCGCAGTCAGTGCTTCCGTGTAGTCGATGACAAGCGAGCCGCCGGAGGGGAGCGGCACTTCGCGATCGAAGAGTGCTTTCATCTGCTCATCGACATGGCAGGCATGAAAGAGCGGCTCCTTTCCTTCATAGCAGCGGATCTTTTCTGCGGGGAATCCTTCTCCTTCCGCAAGCTGCCTCAAAC
Organism: Dialister sp. CAG:486; assembly: GCA_000434475.1. GTDB lineage: Bacteria > Bacillota > Negativicutes > Veillonellales > Dialisteraceae > Dialister. The sequence continues at coordinate 6,701 of FR879512.1, read as the reverse complement.
GCTGAAAGGTCGGCCTGTCATCGGTGATCAGGCTTTCGACGTCCGGCGTCATGTAGTCACGCAGACTTTTCACCGCGAGGTCGCCGTCGCGGTAGAGGAGCTTAGGTGCCTTCTCCACCTTGAAGCGACGGCTGACGATCTCTCCGACGGCAGAAAGCGCAGACAGATCGCGCCGAAGCTCTTCCGTCTCCGCCTTTTCTGCCGCAGTGCGCACGATGGCTCCCATACCGGAAGGACATATGTCGCGCGCCATAGCTCTGAGCGATGCGCGTTTCTCTTCGCTTCGGATCTTCTTGGAGATCCCGATATAGTTCGTTGCAAGGAGAGCCACCGCATATTTTCCCGCAAAGGAGATCTTCTCCGTCAGGAGCGGACCTTTTGTCTCTGTGCTGTCCTTCTCCACCTGCACAAGGACAGATGCCCCCTCGGTATGCGGCTCTTTTGACAGGATATCTTTCGTACGGAGGAATCCGTTCTTACCGATACCGATATCGATGAACATCCCATTGATCGAAGGCACGACATTCCGGATGACGCCCTTGTACACACGCCCCACCAGATCCGTTTCCTCTGCTTTTTCGACAGAAATGTCCGAAAGTACGCCCTCATCCAGGACCGCAAGCACCTTTTCCTCTTCTGTCACATGGAGCAGTATCTGTTTCATTTCTTTTTGACCCACGCATCAAAGACACCGGGATCAAAGGGCGTCTTTCTCTCCCCCGCTTCCTTCCGATACGTCCCGGTACGCGAGCAGATGAAGGCATCCGGCGTCCATGGAAGGCCGAAGGACTCGGCAAGCATCTTCCATACATCCTTAGGCTGCACCGTACCTGTATTGCTGCGGATGAGAGAGAAGGTGAGATACGCTCTTTCCCCCTCGATACGGACCGTCATCGGCTCCATGATCATCGGCTTTACATCCATCTCACGGATCTTTTTCGGCGTGACACGCTGATAGATGAAGGATGGAAGTGCATTGAAACGGGCGATCGCCTCTTTGGCCGCTTCGGCATCAGCCCCCTCTGTCACAGGACCTTCCATTTCATAAGCGTCTTCATTGAAGAAAGCTACGAATTTCGGCCATTCCTGTGCCGCTTCTTCGATGTGGTAAATGGTCATGCCCTTTGGCATCTCACGCTGCATACGCTCCTTCACTTCTTCGATGGGCATATCCTTTTCGAGTTTGATCTCCATATAGAGCGGATCCGCTGTGACCCCCACGGCCAGCGCCGAGTCAAGGGAAATCTTCATATGTGGATTGAAGCCTTCCGAGAAGGCGATCGGGATCCCTGAACGAACCACCACGCGCTCCATGGTACGCAGGTAGTCCAGATGTCCCAGGAAACGGATCTCTTCCCCTTTGGTAATCGCTAAAAACAGTCTCTTCATGACGTCTCCTCTTTTGCTAATGCGTAGAATGTATCTATGAAATTATACAATATTTGCGCTGGCAGGGAAAGGGGAGAAGGGTTAGCCCATGGGACGTGCCGTTCCTTGAGCGCGGATGAAAGCTCGACCCGAATGAGAAATGAGGAATGAGGAATGAGGAATGGTGGTGGCGGCTTCGCCGCGATTATGATAGGACGATGCCCCAAAGTCTCTCGATAACAGGTTTCCCATTTTTAACTTTCCAAACATTGCCCACCTGACCGCGAATGACAAAGATTTCTCGCTTCACTCGAAATGACGATACAGGAATACTGACATGTTCAAACTCGCAGCGCTGTAAGCTGCACCACAACCTTGAACCCGTCAACCTGAACCCATCTCCCTCAATGAAAAAGACGGAATGACCCAAACGATCATTCCGCCTTCCCCTATTTCTTCCCCACCGTGCACGAGGGACAGATATCCTGCAGGAGACAAGTCTCGCAGGCAGGCTTCCTCGCCGTACACACGCGCCGGCCATGCCAGATGAGCCAGTGGTGTGCAGCGGACCAGTCCTTCTTCGGAATGGCCTTCATGAGCCCCTTCTCCACCTCTATGGGCGTCGTACCTACAGCCAGCTTCAGTCGGTTCGCCACGCGAAAGACATGCGTATCGACCGCAATGGCAGGATATCCCCAAGCGACGGAGCGGACGACATTCGCCGTCTTTCGTCCGACACCGGGCAGCTTCACCAGCTCATCGAAATCCTCCGGCACTTCGCTGCCGTAGTTTTCGATCAGCATGTGACACATGCCGAGCAGGTTTTTCGCCTTCGCCTTATAGAGACCGCAGTCCCGGATCTCATTTTCCAGCTCCTCCTGACGGAGCGCTCCCATCTTCTCTGGACTTGCAAGCCGCGGGAAAATGCGGCCGGTGATGACATTCACCCGCTTATCCGTACACTGCGCTGACAGGATCACCGCCACCAGCAACGTAAAAGGGCTGGTAAAATGAAGCATCGTACCATCGTCATGGTATACCTCAGAGAGACGCTTCAGCTGCTCTTCTTTGATCTTTTTCGTAACTCGCATCTGTTCACTTTCTTTCATCATTGACCGGGAATGGGACAAGAATGGCCGGTCACTGAAATCTGATCCATGGTTTCATCTTGTTTAGGAAACGCGGATCCTATCATGATCAGATCAGATCCGCGTTTCTTGAAAAAGCACTGCCCGAAACCTACTGCCTCAACAAGTATTCATGGGCCGAGAGTGCCGCCGCTGCGCCTTCCCCGGCGGCAATGATGACCTGCTTGTAGGGAGAGTCTGTCACGTCCCCCGCGGCAAAGAGGCCTGCTACATTCGTGCATCCACCCTTGTCTGTCACGATCTCACCAGCTGCATTTTTTCTGACATCCGCAGGAACGCACTGATTATTCGGCAAGCCGCCCGCCTCAACGAAGACCCCCTGCACCGAGAGCTCTCTTGTCATACCGTCAGCGCGATCCTTCACGACCAGCCCCGTGACTTTCTTCTCGCCTTTCACTTCTTCCGGTGTATACCCCAGAAGGATCTCTACATTGGAAAGCCCCTCAAGGCGACGTGCAATGATCTCCGAAGCACGGATGCGGCTTCGAACCACGAGGTAGACCTTGTTCGCCAGACGTGACAGCTCGATCGCAGCCTGCACCGCACTGTCTCCCCCGCCGACGACTGCCGTGTCTTTCTTCCGATAGAAAGGACCGTCGCAGGTCGCGCAGTAGCTGACGCCACGGCCGGTATATTCCATTTCGCCAGGAATATCGAGTGTGCGGCTGCGTTTTCCTGCCGTCACGATCAGGGTTCTTCCCGTAAGCACCTTGCCATCATCAAGATGCACCAGAAAATGTCCCGCGCTGTCTTTTTCTGTGGAAAGAACGCCGGCAAAGACAAAGTCTACCGGATACTCTTTCGCATGGGCTTCCATCTTGTCTGCCAGCTCAAAGCCGGAAATATGCGGCAGCCCCAGATAGTTCTCGATTTCTCCGGTGAGAAGCATCTGCCCGCCGATGTCCGTCGATACGACCTGTACAGAAAGCTCCTTACGCGCAGCATAGAGCGCTGCATTCAGGCCCGCCGGGCCTGCTCCGATAATGATCACATCTGTCATAGGTATCCTCCTCTTTCTCCATATCGAAATTTATCGTTATATAGATTATAGCGTAAATAAGAAGATTTGGCAAATAAAGGAAAGGTTCATGGTTCATGGTTCATGGTTGTGGTGGCGGCTTCGCCGCAAGCATATGAGGCGATGCCCGAGAGTGGTATTCAAGTCACAAGTCACTCGAGGTTCCTAATCCCTAGCCACTAGTTACTCATGACTACAATGCCAGCTCATGGCATCGCCACTATATACTCCGCGGCGCTTCTCTATTTTTATGCGCCACCCCCGTTGAACCTTCTGAACCTATAGAACCCGTTGAACCCTGAACCCCTAAGTTTGAAGACAGAGATGAGTCGCTAGGGATTAGTGGCTAGGAATTAGGTTTGCGATACGAGAAAAGCGCTAGTTTCAAATCTCCGCGGCGCTTCCATCATTTTATGCGCCGCACCACCATTTCTCATTTCTCATTTCTAATTTCTCATTCGATCGAGGCTTTCATTCGGAATCAAAGGGGAGGACGCCCCCGAGGCTAACCCTTTGAACCTACAGAACCCGTTGAACCCTCATCCCTTTTCTGCCTGATGCACGACAAGCTGCGGGAAGGGAATATCGATCCCTGCTGCATCGAAGGCCTCCTTCACGCGGATGTAAAGGTCATTCTGCGCCTCGTAGTATTTCGCACGTTCTACGGCAGCGCGGACATAGATGCGGATGGAGAAGTCAGCCATACCGCTCACATAGATGGTGAGCTTTTCCTTATCGACCACATACGCATCCTCTGTGAATATCTTTTTGAGGAGCTCCACACAGGATTTCAGATCCGTGTCATAGCCAACATCGAAGGTCATCTCCAGATTTCTGGTATCATAGGCAGAAAAATTCTTGATGACGCTGCTCGTCAGAGAGGAATTCGGGATGACGATGCGCTGATTTCCCAGCGTCGAAAGCATGGTGTACATGATGCTGATCTCCGTCACTGTGCCCTGATTCGAGGAGACCTGGATGTAGTCACCCACGCGGAAGGGGCGGAAGATGAGAATGAAAATACCGGAGGCTACATTGCCGATATTATCCTTGAGCCCAAGACCGATCGCCAGACCCATGCCGCCGAAAGCAGCCGCGAGAGTCCCTGTACCGACGCCTGCCGTCCCCAGAGCGACCAGCACGACGATGGCCAGACAGAGGAAGAAAATGATCTCTTCAATAAAGGTCTTTGCTGACGGATCCACTTCGCTCTTCTCCAGAATATGCGCGACCGCGCGGCGGATGTAGCGGCAGATGATGTAGCCGATGATGAAAATGATGAGTGCTTCAAGGAAATCGATCCCGCGCGTCATGGCGAGTTCCTTCAGTCCATTGATGAAGCGGGTGGTGATGCTGAGCTCGTCTGTGACGACCTTCGTGACAACGCTGGGTTCCATAGGTATTCTCCTTTACTCTTGATCGCTGGCATAGTCTTTTTTTCATTGTACCACAATTTTAGGATCCTAGGGATTAGGGATTGGGGATGAGGAGCGCCGAGCGACCAGTGACTGGTGACTTGAATACGACCTTCGGGCATCGCCCCGTTTCGTCATCCTGAGCGGCGAGAAACGTCGTATGTGAGATAACGAATGCCAGAACAGCTGCGACCTGAGCCCTCGATCGCGGCGAAGCCGCCACCTTCATTCCTCATTCCGCATTCCTAATTCCTCACTCGAAGCAGCGCTTTCATCCGTAATCAAGGGCCGCCCCGCCCCACTGGCTACCCCTAACCCCTTTCCCCTTGTCATTCTCCCCCAAATAGTCTATGATGGTATTCAACTCTCATCCCTCGTAACAGTTTTTTAGGAGGACTCTTATGATGCGGAAAAATGGCGCCGCCATGGCGGCTTTGGCAGAGGCCTTTCCACTGACACTCCCCATTTTCGCGGGATTCTGGTTTATCGCCTTTGCTTACGGTTTCTATATGAATACGCTCGGCTTCTCCTGGCTCTATCCCATGGCGATGGCCGCGATCATTTTCGGCGGCTCTCTGGAATTCGTCACGATCTCCATGCTGCTTTCTTCCTTTGCACCGATCGAGACATTCGTCGTCGCCTTCACCGTACAGGCACGTCACCTCTTCTACGGGATCCCGATGCTGGAGAAATACGCCGGCACCGGCTGGAAGAAACCCTTCCTTATTTATATGCTGTGTGATGAGACATTCGCGCTGAACTACTCTGCCACCATCCCCTACTCGATCGACAAAGGCTGGTTCTACTTCTGGGTCTCTCTCTTAAATTTCCTGTACTGGTGCTCGGGGGCAGCGATCGGCGGTCTCTTAGGCGGTCTTATTTCCTTTGATACGAAAGGTCTTTCTTTCGTCATGACGACCATGTTCCTCGTCATCTTCCTTGAGCAGTGGATGAAAGAGAAGAAGCACTACACGGCCCTCATCGGACTCTCTTCCTCCATCGGCAGCCTTCTTCTTTTCGGAAAAGAGAATTTCATCTTGCCCGCCATGGGCCTCATGCTCCTCATCATGACACTGTATCGTAAGCCATTGGAAAAGAAAGGAGGCTTCTGATGAGCCCGCTTCCCTTTTGGCAACAGTGCGTCATCATCGCACTCTGCTCTCTCGCCTCCATGCTTTCTCGCTCCCTTCCTTTTCTCCTTTTTAAGCCCGGGGCATCCCTTCCCTCCTACATCCGTTATCTGGGGAAAGCGCTGCCGTCTGCTGTCTTCGCACTCCTCGTCGTGTACTGCCTGAAGGATGTTTCTTTGCTGTCCGGAAATCACGGTATCCCGAAAGCCATCGCCCTCCTTGTGACCACGCTGCTCCACCTCTGGAAACGGCAGATGATGCTCTCCATGGCCGCCGGCACGATCCTTTACATGGGACTTGTGCAGTATGTGTTTCCCTGAAGGGGGCTGAGACTCCCTCCTGGGCATCGCCCCATGTACCTTGGTGTCTCTTTAGCCACCCTGTCATACAAAAAGCGCCTCGATCCTTTCGAATCGAGGCGCTTTCACTTTGGTGACCGGTATGGGATTCGAACCCATACTCTCTGCGCTGAGAACGCAGCGTCTTAACCGTTTGACTAACCGGCCATGTGCAAATAATTATACACGACACGGGTAGAAATTGCAAGAGGGAAAAAAAGAAAAAATGCAGAAATATCTGCCTCCGGGGAAACCGTTAATTCTCAAAGTAAGTGCCGGATTAG
>FR879511.1:10584-10837 GCA_000434475.1 Dialister sp. CAG:486 | reverse complement strand
TTATCTCACATACGACGTTTCTCGCCGCTCAGGATGACGAAAAGGGGCGATGCCCGTAGTCCGAAGGATAGAAGTCAGATGTCAGATGTCAGATGTCAGATGTCTGATGTCTGATGTCTGATGTCTCCCAGTCACCCAATCACTCGAGGCCCCTAATCCCTAGCTGCCGATCACAAATTTCTAATTCCAATTTCCTTCATTTATGCTATAATGACTATGAGTGTAATCAGCAGGTTTCCTGCCGAAATCACGA
>FR879511.1:1971-10559 GCA_000434475.1 Dialister sp. CAG:486 | reverse complement strand
GTTTCCTGCTGAAATCACGATGAGGAAACAGATATGAAAATTATTGGTGGAAAAGCCAAAGGCACGAACCTTTTGGCACCCGTAGGAAGAAATACGACGAGACCGACGCTGGGACGGGTACGGGAAAGCATTTTCAATGTACTTGCCAATGTGGGGCTCGTTGAGACGGATGTCCTTGATATTTTCGCCGGGACAGGCGCGATGGGACTTGAGGCGCTCAGTCGGTATGCATCGTCCGCGGTCTTTATCGACAAGACAACGGGCCGCATCATCCGCGAAAATGCAAAAAAGTGTCATGTAGAAGATCAGGTACAGATCATATCGAGAGATGTAGGGGCTGCGCTGAAGTCTCTTCAGGGCAGGACCTTTGATTATATTTTCATGGACCCTCCGTATCGGAAGGGCTATATCAATGAAGTACTGGCGATGGTTTTCGACTGCGGCCTTCCTGCTGATCATGCGATCATTATTGCAGAACATTCTATATCAGAACCCCCGGATGTATCACTTTTTGCTGACCGATGTGAAGTCTGGAAAGAGAAAAAAGTGGGGGCCATTGTTGTTACCTATCTGCTATGCAGATCTACAGAGGGAGAAGTGCAATGAAAATAGCGATTTGCCCAGGAAGTTTCGACCCGGTGACCTATGGTCATCTGGATATCATCAGAAGAAGCGCTTGTCTGGTCGATAAACTGATTGTGGCAGCTTTTTTAAACCCGACCAAGCATTATATGTTTACTACGGAAGAACGGTTGGATATGCTTCGCGAGACGACCAAAGACATTCCTAATGTCGAAGTGGATGCTTTTGATGGTCTTTTGAATGAATACGCAGCGAAGAAGAATTGCCATCTTCTGATTCGCGGACTTCGTGCGTTCAGTGATTTTGAATACGAATTCCAGCGGGCGCTCATGATCAAACAGATCGATCCCACGCTGGAGACCGCATTCTTCATGACGGATGGACGCTATTCTTATCTGTCGTCTACCGGCGTTCGTGAGCTGGCCCATTTTGATGGTGATATTACCCGGATGGTCCCGCCCTATGTACAGGAAATGATCAAGAAAAAGGTAGAGAATTGCTGATCGCCATCGGCTTTTTTCTCAAACTTCGAAAAAGAAATGAGGCTTGCAATTATGGACACAAGAAAACTCTTAGAAGAATTAGAAAATGTCATCAATAACGCGAGTGAAGTACCGCTCACCAATAAGAAATTGGTGGATAAGGATGAGATCGAACGACTGATCGATGCCATCAATCAGTCGCTCCCAAATGAACTCGAGAGCGCACGCCGCATCGTCGCGGACAAAGAGCGTATCATGCTCGACGCAGAAAAGAAAGCAGAGGACACGGTGGCGCAGGCGAAGGATTATATCGCCCGCATCACGGAAGAAAGCGAACTTGTCAAGCAGGCGCAGGAGCGTGCCAATGAAGTGATCTCTTCGGCCAATAAATCTGCTGATGAGCTCCGCACCAGCTCTGTCACCTATGCGACAGATGTCCTGAAGTATGTGGAAACAAATATGGAAAATGTCTTAGACAGCCTGAAAAAGAACCGTCAGAGCCTGATCGATTCCAATTCCGCCGCTGCCCGCCAGCAGGAAAAAGAGAATAAGTGACGAGGGGCGGAGTTTGGGGATCAGCACCTGCTGCACCCAATGAGCCCGTTGCATTCTGCGGCATATTTTCATGCGAAGACGGAACGCATGTTGCGTTTCGCTAGTGTCATCAGATTGATGGATGATGCTTCAGGACGCACCTTCATTCCTTATTTCTCATTCCTCTTTTGGGGAAAGGGATAAGTGATATTCCGGTTTTGAATGAAGCATACAGGAGGCCATTCCCATGGGACGAGAAGAGGAAAGCCGACGGATCCTTGTGATCTGTTTTGCGGCGGCTCTTCTGGCTCTGGGAGCGGCCTTTTTTCTCTGGCATACCGCAGGGGAGACGAAAGAGGCGCCGCTTCCTGTGGTCGAGCTTTCCGGCAAGGAGTCTTCCCGGACTCTCCTCGTCTATGTGACGGGTGCCGTGAGGCAGCCGGGGGTCTATGAGCTTCCTGAGGGAAGTCGCTTCTTCGATGCGGTGAAGGCTGCGGGTGATGTGCTGCCGTATGCGGTTATGGAAGATATCAATATGGCCGAGCCGCTTTCTGACGGGATGAAGATCCATATCCCGCTTGATCCGGAGCAGGTGGATGCACGGGGGAGCGGGCTCATCTCTATCAATGCCGCCAGCGCGAAAGAGCTCGAAGCACTCCCGGGCGTCGGTCAGGTGACGGCGGAGAAGATCATCCGCTACCGTGAGGAGCATGGCCGCTTTTCCTCGAAGGAGGAGCTCAAAAAGGTGCCCTCTATCGGTGAGAGCCGTTACAAGAAGATGGCGGATAAGATCACCCTATGATGATCCGGCTGGGGCTTTTCTGGAGTGCGCTTTTGCTGGCTGCGGGAGTTTTCCTTTTCGAGGAGCTTCCGCCTTTTCTGCTGCCTTATGGGTATGCCTTGCTGCTCCTTTCCGGTGCGCTTTTCCTTCTCTATGGTCATTTCCGTGGCCGCTTTTCCCTTGTCCTTTTGGGAGCGGCACTTTCTCTTCTGACGATCGGTGCTTTCCGCATGGCACTCTCCGATGCCCTGTGGCAGGAGCAGTCGCACTGGGCGAGCCGAAGCGCAGGCACCTATGAAGGTATCGTCATGGAGGAGCCGCTGGTACAAAAAGGGGAGGAGGGCTATGCGAGATATGCGCTTGCGCTCGTTTCCATCCGATACGCCGATGGGACGCTTCAGCCGCTCTCAGGGACGTGCTACCTCTATGATCAGAAGGAGATCAGGCATTTCCATCCCGGGGACCGCCTTTACGCCGAAGGAGAAATGAGCCCGATCCGCCTGTATCAGAATCCGGGAAAGATCGATCTCACGGGACGCTATCGGAGCCGCCATCTCCTTGGAAGGCTGTATCTCAAGGAAGGCATGCATCCCGCCTTTGCCGGTGAGAGTGGTACCTATCGCATAGAGAGATTCTCTTCGGAGATGAAGCAGTCGCTGAAAGAGACATTTGCGCCTTACATGGATCCGGTGCGCCTTTCGATCCTGATGACGCTCCTCTTCGGCGGGAATTATAATGATATTCCGGAAGAGGTCATGACGTCATTCTCCGCGACGGGCATCATCCACATTCTCTCTGTCTCGGGCTCGCATGTGGCGCTGCTCTTTGGCTTCCTGTACCTTTTGGGACGCTGGCTCTCGCTGCCGCGACGCCTTGTGATCCTGCCGGCCATCCTGCTTGTGCTGTTTTACGCGGTGCTCTCAGGGCTTGTGCCGCCCGTCATCCGTGCGGCGGTCATGGGGATCCTCTCTGTCGTTGGGATTTTCCTTGACCGGGAGAGGGCGACGCTGAATCTTCTGGGGGCGGCGGTCTTTGGCATGCTGCTCTGGGATCCTTACTATGTGTACGATGTGAGCTTCCAGCTCTCAGTCGGCGCATCCGCGGGGATCCTCCTCTTTTACCGTCCGATCCTCCGCTGGATGAGCCCTTTTCCAAAGCTGCCGAAATGGGTGAAGGAAGGGATCGCGCTGTCTTCAGTGGCGCAGCTTCTCACGATACCGATCATGCTCTATGATTTCCATCGCTTTCCGGTGTATTTCATCTTTGCGAATCTTTTCGTCACGCCGTTTCTGGAATGGGTCATCATCGCAGGGCTTATCGCAGCGCTCGTCTCCCTTCTTTGCCGTCCGCTGATGGCAGGGCTTCTCTATGCGGCAGACTATGCGGTCTTTTTAGCCCTGCGTCTGAATCTGCTCCTCTCCTCGGCCAGGGGAGCGCAGCTTGTGACAGGGGGCCTTTCTTTGCTAGAAACGGTCTTCTACTATGCGCTTCTTGCGGCGGTGTATTTCAGAAAGCGGCTTTCCGCTCGCTCTCGCATGGTTGCCGGAGGCATGCTGTCACTCCTTTTTCTTGCCATAGCGACGGCTCAACTCCTGGCGCCTTCGACCCGCGTCATCTGCCCGGATCTTGGCGGTGACCGCGGAATCCTTCTTGTCAATGACGGGCGAAACATCTTATACTATAAGGCAAGCCGCATCTCCTCACGCACCGCTGTCTGGGAGTGGAATTCCATCCTCGCCTATGAAGGGGTAGAGGAGGCAGATGTACTCATTCTGGATCTGGAGGATGTCGATAAGCCGCTCCCTCTCGTGATGGGGATACCTGTCAGGGAGATCTGGGTGACGGGCGGCGATCCACGAAAATGGGCGACGCAGCTTCTATCGGGGCAGACAGCGCGCGTGCGATGCCTGGGAAGGGCCGAACTTTCTTTGGATGAGCTGCACTTTATCACCAATGGCAGTAGCTGGCAGATGGTGATGGGGGAGAAGGACATCTTCCTTTCCGGACTAAGACCCATGCCAAAAGCGTCTCCTCATACCCTGTGGATCACCGGCAGCCATCGCTTTCAAGAATATACGGAAAAAGACGCGGAGACCATGGCGCCCGAGCTGGTCATCTACGGCGGGACCCGTCTCGTCCATGCCTATGAAGATATGGAGCTTTTCGACTTCAAAGACATCCCATCCGTGAACCTGTACCAGAAGGGGATGCAGGAGGTCGTGTATGAGAAGGGGTGGAAGCTAGGGAAACGCTGATTAAATCACAGAATCAGATTCCATATGGATTTTTTATACATAGCGTCGTCGATATTCTCCTTAAATAGCTCGCTATTCGCGTCGAATGTCTCCTCGCTCTGTTATATAAAACTCCGCGGCGCTTCCTCATTTTATGCGCCGTACCTTCACTCCTCACTCCTAACTCCTCACTCCTAACTTGATTCGGAAGTTGACTTAAATGACAGTGATTTAGAAAATGCGATACTTGGCACCAGTCACTCCTGATTCCTGTTTACATTTATACAAGGACGATCACTTATGCCTGCCAAAAAGTTAAATAAAAAGAACTGCTGCTTTCTCTATGGTGAAGATCTGGTATCCCTTGCCCTTCGTCGGGAGGGACTGCTCAAGGCCTATTTTGAGGGAGATCCGCCCGATCCCGTTCTGTTCGATGGAGAGGGAAGTCTGGAAGAGTATGAGAATGCCCTGGCAGGGCAGTCACTTTTTTCCAGTGCGACTGCGGTCGTGATACACAATCCCCCCTTCCTGAAGCGCATTTCGAAAGCGGAGAAAGAAGAAAAGGCGGCCCTCCACTTTGTAGAGGTGCTGCAAGGCCTGCCGCCTGATATTTTCTGCCTGATCCAGCTCGATGGAAAGCCGGACAAGCGAACGAAGATCGTGAAAGGGCTGCTGTCTGTCTGCTACAGTGAAGAGCTTTCGCTCCTTTTGCCGCGTGATGCGGCAGGTGCGATGATACGTCTCCTGTCAGCAGCGGGCAAGCGTGTCGATTTCTCCGCACGGACTTATTTGGAGGATGTACTCTCCTCGTGGGATACGATTTCCCTTCCCCTTTTGCAGACGGAATGTGATAAGATGGTACTGATGTGCGGGGAAAAGTCCGTCGTGACGAAGGAGCTTTTGGAGCTTGCACTTCCCGACTACATGAATCAGGGGATCTTCAAATTCGTTGATGCTCTTCTGGACAAAAAATCACAGCTGGTCTTAGAGAGTGCGGACCGCGTCTTCACGGATATGACCACCACGATCAAAAATCTCGGACTTCTTTCTTCCAAATTCAGAAAGATCAAGATCTTGAAGGAAATGGAAAGGAATCACGTACCGCCCACCCGTATCCAGCAGGCGCTGGGGGTGAGATCCTCTTGGCAGTGGCGGGCCGTGCAGGCCGAGGCAAGGAAGGTCACGGAAGAAGAGGCGGAGTGGTTTCTTCTGGAGATCATGAAGTACCAGCTCGTGTCCCGCCAAGGCGCCTCGGAGCTCGAACTCAAAGATTTGCTGCTGAAGTATTGTTTGAGAAAATAAGTGACTGGTGGCTGGTGACTAGTGACTAGTGGCTAGGGATGAGACTAAAAGACTGGGAGACATCAGACGCTCGTATCGTCATTTCGAGCGTCAGCGAGAAATCTTTGTCATTCGCGGCCAGGTGGTCGATGTTTGGGAATGCTCAAACGGGAAACCTGCTATCCAAGGAACCTTCGGGCATCGCCCTATAACTATTCGCGGCGAAGCCGCCACCTTCATTTCTCATTCCTCATTCAAGAGAGACTTTCAACCCTAATCAAAGGGCAGCACGCCCTAGGGGCTAATCCTGAACCCATACACCTTACACCTCAAATGTCATATACGAAACGAAGGGACTATCATTGAGTAAAAGACGATACCGCTGGAAGCGGATATTCGGACTGGTTTTCACACTGGCTGTTATCAGCATCGGAAGCGCGCCGTTTCTCTGGGTGAGTGACGACAGGGTCATCCCCGGCGTCACCATCCATGGGACAAAGGCAGGCGGCGCGACGGAGGAAGGGCTCAAGGAGCTTTTTTCCGTGAAAAATGCGGATCTTTTGCAGGGGAAGCTGCTACTCACAAAGGAGGATGCTCACGAAGAGATCTCCTTCCGCTCACTCTCTGTTCGCTATGACGAGAAGGCCATAGAGAAAGCCATGGCTCTTGGACGGACGGGCGGGCTCTTCCAGCGCTGGTACGATCGCTGGCGGATCCTCCTCACCGGGCAGAGCGCGGCCATCGATGCTTCTTTTGATGAGAAGCACCTCACTGAGGATATCGCCCAGCTGGCCGCCAAGTATGCAAAGCCTCCTGTCAATGCGAAGCCCCGGTTTGGGAAAGACGGATCCGTTTCCTTCGATGAAGGCAGGCCTTCCATGAAAATCGACAAGGCGGCACTGGAAGAAGCAGCCGCACTTCAACTCAAAAAGGGCGAAAGCGGAGAGGTGGAGATCCCGGCCACAGACATCCAGAAGCCGAATATGACAAAGGAGGCTGCCAAGGAAATCAATGCAGTCCTTGCCGAATACACGACCACCTTTTATCCCGGGGGCAACCGCAGCAGAAATATCGAAATCGCTGCAAACAGTATCAGCGGCAGGTACATCGCACCGGAAGTCTCTTTTTCCTATAACCAGGCGACAGGCTCCCGTTCCAGCGCGAATGGCTATCTCGAAGCCCCTGTCATTATCAATGGCAAGGTCGAGCCGGGGACAGGCGGCGGCGTCTGTCAGGTGAGTACGACGCTCTTCAATGCCGTCATCCTGTCAGGGCTTGCCGTGACAGAGCGGACCTGCCACTATTCGCCGGCGTCCTATGCGCCGATCGGGCGTGATGCGACCGTCGCGGAAGGTTCTCTCGATTTTTGCTTCCTGAATCATTTGAAGCATGGCGTCTACATTTATGCGGTCTACGAACCGGGTGCTGTGACCGTGCGCATCTTAGGAAATCAGGAAGACAAGCCCTCTTTCGTAGAGATCGCAAGAAAGAGCGATGAAATCCTGCCTTTTAAGACCGTGATCCGTGTCGACCCTTCGCAGGAAGAGGATAAAAAGGTCGAGGAAGGCCACGAAGGACACAATGTCCTCGTCACGCAGTCTGTCAAGTGGGCTGACGGCCGCATCTACCACGACAGCTTCTTCTCTGACTATGAACCGGTCGACACCGTCATCACCTATAAGGTGAAACCGGATGATCCTCCCCAGCCATCCGAGCCGCCCTCCCCTGAGGCAGTGAAGAAGGGAGCATGAAGTGATGAGAAATTAGAAATGAGAAATGGTGGAGCGGCGCATCAAAATATAGAAGCGCCGCGGAGCGTAAATCATGGCAATGCCTGACGGTGGCATTTAGTGACTAGTCACTAGTCGCCAGTCACCAGTCAATTGGGATTTCTAATCCCTAATCCCTAATCCCTAATTTCTAATGTCTCATCCTAAAAAGTCGAAATGCCACCACCTGTGTTATCTATACCTCGAAAGGAGATTCTATGGGAAAGTATCGTCTGAAGTCCCGACAGGCGGGATCCGTCATCACTTTGATGGAGATCGACACCGAGAGCCGCGCATGGTACATCAAGGCCGACCATAAAGAAGCCGCATTGAAGGCACTCAAAGATATGGGGCCGGCTTTGGCATGCGTGGAAACGATCTATATCAATGGTGATGATGTGTCGAGTGTGGTTTTTGCGCCCGCAGCGCCCATGATGGATCCGGATATGCCGCCGGTGGATTTCCCGCCGCCGGAAGAACCCATGGAGAGCTACAGCCTTGCGCCGGATATCCCTGTCTTCCCGACCGCTGACGATATCGCCGCGGCGCAGGAAGCGGAAATGACGGTACCGGCAATGGCAGAAGAGATACCGATGCCGGGGATCTCCATGCCGAGCAGTCTGCCATCTCTTTCGAGCGTCCTGCCGAAGAGTGCTTTCGCAGCACCTTCGCCCGCTGCCAAAAAAAGCGGCGCAGTGAATGGCATATACCTTGGCAGGAAGCATATCAAGGGAGAGGCCATCGAGATCCGTAGCGTGAATGAAGAGAAGGATGGTGTCATTTTTGTCGGCACGGTGATTTCTATCGAGGTCCGCGAGCTTCGCAGCAAAAAGAAGCTCCTTCTCATGAATCTGGCTGATGAAACGAATGGCATCCCGTGCAAAAAGTTTTTCGACCGCCCCGAGGAAGCAGAGGCTGGGGGGGC
>FR879511.1:0-1962 GCA_000434475.1 Dialister sp. CAG:486 | reverse complement strand
CACCGCCCCGAGGAAGCAGAGGCTGTCGAGTCTTTGAAGCCGGGGACGACGGTCAAGGTGCGCGGCAATGTGCGCCTCGACAAGTACTCCGGCGGGCTTGTGCTGGAGCTGTCTCAGATGGAAAAGGGAGAGACAGTCAAGATCGACCACGAGGACGATTACGAGACGCCGCGCGTCGAGCTCCATCTGCATACGAAAATGAGCCTTGATGGTCTTATCGACAATGAAGAGATCATCAAGACGGCAGCAAAGTGGCATCATCCGGCGGTCGCGATCACAGACCATGGCGTCATTCAGGCATTCCCGAAAATTCAGGACCTCGCAGACAAGTATCACCAGAAGGTCATCTATGGCATGGAGGGGTACATGATTGATGAGATCCCGGCCGATCCGGACGCCGACCGCCAGCAGTACGGTCACATCATCATCCTTGCGAAGAACATCACCGGCCTGCGCAATCTGTACCGCATGGTGACACTGTCGCACCTCAAATTTTACAGAAAACGTCCGCTCATCCCCAAGCCCATTCTGGAAGAGCTTCACGAAGGCTTGATCTACGGCTCCGCCTGCGTCATGGGAGAATTCTTCCGTGCGGTCCTTGCGGGGGAAAGCGATGAAGAACTCATCCAAAAAGCCAAGTTCTATGATTACCTCGAAGTCCAGCCGCTCGGCAACAATGAATTCCTCATCAATGACGACAAGTATGGCAAGATCAATACGAAGAAAGACCTAGAGGATCTGAACCGCAAGGTCATCGAGATCGCCGACAAGGCAGGGATGCCCTGCTGCGCGACATCCGACGCCCATTACATGTTTGCGGAAGACCAGAGAAATCGTGACATTCTCCTCTCAAACTGGGAGAAACCGGGGAAGATCGAGTCCCATCCGCCCGTTTACATCCGTACCACACAGGAAATGCTGGATGAATTCAGCTACCTTCCCAAAGAAAAGGCCATCGAGATCGTCGTCACGAATACAAGAAAGATCGCCGAGCAGTGCGAAGTCTTAAAGCCACTCGCCGAAGAGTGGAAATCCTACAACCCGAAAATCGCAGGCGCGGATGAGAAGCTGGTCAAGATGTGCTACGACAATGCGAAGGCCATCTACGGCGACCCGCTCCCGAAGGTCGTACAGGACCGCCTGACGCTCGAGCTCACGCCGATCATCAATCACGGCTACGGTGTCCTCTACTACATCGCGCACAAGCTCGTCAAGCACTCGAATGACCGCGGCTACCTTGTCGGCTCGCGAGGCTCTGTTGGCTCCTCCTTCGTCGCGACGATGTCAGGCATCACAGAGGTGAATCCCCTCCCGCCGCACTACGTCTGCCCGAAGTGCCACTGGACCCATTTCTTCGAAGACGGCTCTGTCGGCGGCGGTTTTGACCTGCCGGATAAGAAATGCCCGAAGTGCGGGAGCGACCTCGCAAAGAACGGGCATGACATCCCGTTCGCCGTTTTCCTCGGATTCGACGGAGACAAGGTACCGGATATCGACCTGAATTTCTCCTCGGGAGACGATCAGGGCGTCGCGCACAAATATACCGAAGAGCTTTTCGGCCGCGACAATGTCTTCCGTGCCGGCACCATTGCAGGCATTCAGGATAAAACAGCTTACGGCTTCGTCAAGAAATACGCGGAGAACCGCGGGCTGACATTCAATGATATTTTCATCGAAAAACTCTCCGCCGGTGTAGCCGGGGTGAAGCGCACGACCGGCCAGCATCCGGCAGGCATCATGGTCTGCCCGCGTGATATGGATATTCACAATTTCACGCCGCTCCAGTACGCCGCGAATAAAAAATACCTGAAGGATGAGAATGGCCGGCAGATCCCCGGGACCATCACCACACACTTCGATTACCACTCCATCTCCGGCCGTATGCTGAAGCTGGATATTCTGGGCCACGATGATCCGAAAGTCATCCGTATGCTGCAGGACATCACCGGTATCGACCCGCTG
>FR879510.1 GCA_000434475.1 Dialister sp. CAG:486 | reverse complement strand
AGAATCTATTCATAGAATCGCCCTTGCTTTCTTTCACGGGATGTCTTACAATACAAATAGAAACGGTGCCATCCGATAAACGGTTATGCCCCCATGATTGTAAGCAGAAAAACCGCCTCATCTTGTCAGGAGCAAGGCGGTTTTTCTATTGGTCACTTGGTCAGTGCTATAACACACATACTCGCAAAAAAGACGAGCGTAAAAAAATCGTATTTCGTCATATGGGTCATCCCCCTTTCGGGGTCTCAATTTAAGGAAACGCTGATTCAATCGCAGAGTCGGATTTCATATGGATTTTTATACATAGCTTCGTCATCATCTTCCTTAAATAGCTCGCTATTCGCGTCAAATGATTCCTCGCTCTATATAAAAATCCAAGAATGAAATCTGACAACGATTGAATCAGTGTTTCCTTAACCGCCTATCGTTTACGATGGCACCGCCCGTATCATACCATAAAATGATGTCCGTTCATAGCCGCGCGGAATAGAATCTATTCATAGAATCGCCCTTGCTTTCTTTCACG
>FR879509.1:4644-17971 GCA_000434475.1 Dialister sp. CAG:486 | reverse complement strand
GCGCCGTACCTTCACTCCTCACTTGACTTAGAAGTTGACTTAATCCCTAGTCACCTGTCACTGATCTCTGCTCTCATTCACCCGCTGATCCGGCAGCGCTTGAATACCTTCGCAAAGATCCATGCGGTCGCAGCGGTGAAGGCCATGCCGGGCGCTGCGGCGATGAGCATGAGGGTCAGGCCTTTTCCAAGGAGGAAGTACATCACCACGCGCGCGAGCGCTGTGCCGATGGGGCCGGAGATGATGTAGAAGAGTTTGCCAGACCCGATCAGAAGCCAAATCGCACCGACGCCCAAACGGAAGGACATCTGAATCGCCACATTGAGGAGCGTCGCCGTTCCGAGCGAGAGACCGATGAGCGAAGCGAGGATCCCCGCCGTGATATATTTCTTGAAGCCGAAGACACCGCAGATCGCGACGGCGATCGGCGCAGAGAGCTGGAACTCCGTCCCCGGCACGATGCCCGGGATGCGGAAGGTGCCGGATACGGCGATCAGGACTGCGAGAAGCGCCGTCTCGCAGCAGTCAATGATGAGTTTTCTTTCTCCGCTGGCACAGATGGCCTTTTCATTTTGCATGACTTTCTCCTTTATGAAAATGGGTGGACGGGGATAGCGGGTTCAAGGTGAGCCTCTGGGGCTAAGTTTGAAAGCAGGGATGGTTAGTAGCTAGGGATTAGTGGCTAGGGATTAGGAGCCTCGAGTGACTAGTGACTTGAATACCACTTTCGGGCATCGCCCTATTTATACTTTGCGGTGCTTCTGATTTTTATGCGTCGCACCACCACTCCTAACTCCTAACTCCTCACTTCTAACTTCTAACTAGAGAGCAAAGCTTTCATCCCCAATCAAGGGGCGGCACGCCCCGGGGCTAGCCCCGAACCCTGAACCCTGAACCCTTTCTACCTCCAATGCCTCTTCATCACTTCCGCTGCGCGATCGAGTTCATCCTTCGTGTGCGCGGCAGTGACGGTCAGGCGGATGCGGCTCGTACCGGCAGGTACCGTCGGCGGACGGATGGCAGAGAGGAGGATGCCGTCTTCGCGGCAGACCTTGGCATAAGCGAGCGTCTGCTTCTCATCACCGATGACGATCGGAAGGATGGAGGTATCCCCCGGCAGGACGGGAATGCCGGCCTCTGAGAGCTTCGCCTTCATGTAAGCGGTATTGAAGCGGAGCCGCCCCATATAGAGGGAAGGATTGTCTTCGAGCAGCCGGAGCGCCGCCAGCGCACTCGCTCCTGTCACGGCAGAGATCGAGGTGGAGAAGATGAAGGGGCGGGAGACATTTCTGAGATAGTCCGTGATCTCCTTCGAAGCCGCCGCGTAGCCACCCTCGGCGCCGAGCGACTTGGAGAGCGTCCCCACCTGGATGTCGATGCCGCTCTCGTGGTAGTACTCTGCCGTGCCGCGTCCGGTGTCGCCGATGACGCCCACGCCGTGTGCATCATCGACGATGAGGCAAGCCTCGTATTTCTTTTTCAAAGAAAGAAGGGAGGGCAGCGGGCAGATGTCGCCGTCCATGGAAAAAACACCATCAGTCACGATGAAGCGCTGACCTTCGCAGGGCGTCTCGGCCAGAAGCCTTGCCAGATCCTCCATATCGGAGTGCGCATAGATGACGACCCTTGCTTTTGAGATCCGGCAGCCATCCACGATGCTCGCATGATTCAGCGCATCGGAAAAGATCACGTCGCCCTTGCCGGCGAGCGCATAAAGGACGCCGAGGTTCGTCATATAGCCTGTATTGAAGATCACCGCATCTTCTGCATGCTTGAAGGCTGCGAGCGCCTTCTCCAGCTCGGACAGCTCGAAAACAGCCCCCGAAGTCAACCGCGCACCGCCCGAGCCGGTGCCATAGATCACCGCGCGCCGCGCGGCAGCCATGACTTCGCCTTCATGGGTCATGCCCAGATAGTCATTGGAGTTGAATACGATGTATTCCTTCCCGTCCCGCCTTATTCCGCGGGATGCCGTCACCATTCGCAGGTCTTCGACCCTCCGGAAACGGCCTTCGTCCGCAATGGCGGACAGTGCTGATGGAATGTCTTGCAGTTTCATGGGTATACCTCACTTAAAATGGGTTCAGGATTAGCCCGCGGGCGGGGCGCCCTTTGATTGTTTGCGAAAGAGGGGGAGCGGGTTCTATAGGTTCTATAGGTTCAAAGGGTTCTATAGGTTCAGAGGGTTCAGCAGGGGTGGTGCGGCGCATTTCGTAATCCTGAGCGGATAACAGCAGGGTGGTACGGCGCATTTCGTCATCCTGAGCGGAGAAAAACGTCGTATGTTAAATAATGGCTTATCTGAAATAGGAGAACTGAGTCGAAGGATCTAAACGCCGCGAAATTTTGATAGCGCTTCGCGCCGTCGTCATACCGAGCGCAGCCGAGGGTCTTTCTTGCACTGCGTCAGTATCACATAGGCACCGTACGGAAACGACGCCTTAGTGCTACGTATTTCTACTTTCACACATCCTTCGTTGATCGGTCTGCAAGGAAGATTTCTCGCTTACGCTCGAAATGACGATACGGGGGTCTGATGTCTCCCAGTCTCTTGGTCTCTTAGACACCAGCCCCTACTCCTCCATCCGCACAAGCACGACCTGATTCTGCATATAGTCGTCATATCGTGCCACATCGGTGCCGTGCTCGACGAAAAAGACGCGGCCGCCTACGGGATCGCCCATGTCCTTCATGACAGTGATACGTCCATAGCCGAATTTTTTGGAGCCCACATAGCCTGTCACATAGTCCGGATCATCAGACCAGCAGAGCTCGGCGACCGTGCCGGGGCCATAGGCCACCTTCGAGGCGAGGACGAGGGCTTCGCGCGGATGATCTCCGCCGAGCCCTTTTTCTGCCATGCGCGCTTCATAGAGCGCCGTATCCCCGCAGTCCATGTTGCTGCAGCGCACACCTCGCTCGGCGCGGTCATCGAGACGCTCGCCCGTCACCGCATCCATCACGATCGCTCCGCGCATGCTGTCGGTCAAAGACTCCAGCTCACGGAAGGCGCTTTCTACCGCGGCCTTGCTGACACCGATGCGGAGCAGCTCCTTCTTCGCAGCCTTGCGCCCCTCACTCTTCGTTCTGGTATCCATCTGGTACAGCGGGATCAGGGGGCAGGTCATGATGTCCTTCTCTTTGATCTCCTCCACCTTCACCTGAATGAAATCGGCTCGCCCGCGTTCATGCGTCCTCGCCCGGCGCAGCATGGCGATCACCTGCTCCTCGAGTCCATCCTCGGGTACGATCCTTTCGGCTCCGGAAATATGACGTCCCCCCACGCCATGTGAGCCGCCCAGGCTCGAACGCATCTTTACACTGTACAACAATGGTGTCACTCCTTTGAGAAAGAATTCGACTGACTCTCATTTATTTGTAAACGATCCATTTTCTGTAAGTTGACTATAGAGTCAAAAAAAAGCCGAGGCCTTCGCTTCGGCACATATATCATAGTGTAAAGAGGTTGACCGGCGTTTGTCAAGATTAACAATAACGCGTAGTTTACAATAGACATCCTGCCCGCCGCCCCGACAAACTCAGTGCTTCTCTGTCTTGAGCGGCCACACCCTCCCATGCCACTTGTCCAGCGTGGAGCGATGGCCCACACTGACGACGGTGATGCCGGGGAGGTGGGCGAGATGCCCGTAGAGGCGGCTCTCGGTCTCCTCGTCCATCGCGGATGTCGCTTCATCGAGGAAGACCCATCGGGGACGCTTCGCAAAAACGCGCGCAAAAGCGAGCTTCTGCTGCTCCCCCAGAGAGAGGATATGGCTCCAGTCGCCTTCACTGTCCAGCAGCGGGATCAGGTGGGAAAGCCCGGAAAACGCAAAGAGCGCTTCCCACTCCTTCCGCGAAAGCCCTATATCCGGATACGAAGCGGCTTCGGCGAGCGTTCCCATCGGCATGTAGGGCTTCTGCGGGATGAACATGGTCTCCTTTTTGGGAGGCAGGATCATCTCGCCCTTCGCATAGGGCCAAAAACCCGCGAGCACACGAAGGAGCGTCGATTTTCCAGAGCCGGAGGGCCCTTTGATGATGACCTTCTCCCCCGCGTGAATGACCGCATCCAGATGACGGCAGAGCACCCTTCCTCCGGGGACAGCGATCTCCACATTCGAGAGACGGAGCTCCCTCCCCTCTCGCCGCTCCGCCTCTCCCGCGCGCTCTGTCTCTTTTCGGATGGCCGCCATGTGCGCATCGAAGCTAATGAGCCTGTCCACGCAGGACTGCCACTCCGCCAGCGAGCTGTACACGTCGACGAAGTAGGACATCGACTCCTGCACCTTGCCGAAGCAGTTCGCCACCTGCATGAGGCCGCCTAATGAAATATGCTTCGAAAGATAGCGGGGCGCCGCGACGACGAAGGGGAAAATGATCGCGATCTGCCCATAGGAATTGGTGAGCCAGGAAAGCTGCTTCTGCTTCTTGATGATGTAAATCGTATTTTCGATCAGCTTCCCAAAACGGGTAGAAAGGATCCCCCGCTCGCGCGACGCACCGTCATAGAAGGCGACGCTTTCCGCCGTCTCCCGAAGGCGCACCATGGCATAGCGGAAGTCCGCTTCCAGCTTCTGCTGCACGAAATTCAGCCCCACGAGCCGATGCCCGACCCGGTGCGTGATCCATGTGCCGATGAGGGAGTAGATCAGTGCCGCCCACACGAGATAGCCGTAGATATGGTACGTCTCGCCGCCCACGGTGAAGGGCAGCGGCTCTGAGAGCTGCCACAGGACGAAAATGAAACAGACGATGGTGGTGATGGCCTTCAGGAGCCCCGCCATGAAGGAAAGCGTACGCGCCGTGAAAAGATTGATATCCTCTGAGATACGCTGATCCGGATTGTCCGCTTCCTTGGAGAACATGTCCATGCGGTAGTACATCTCCC
The DNA here is from genome assembly GCA_000434475.1 of Dialister sp. CAG:486. Lineage (GTDB taxonomy): Bacteria > Bacillota > Negativicutes > Veillonellales > Dialisteraceae > Dialister. Next base: position 13,083 of record FR879509.1, on the reverse strand, counting down.
GCTCCGTCCATCGGGCAAGGTATTCCTCCGTCAGCCAGCGCCGCCACCGGAGCGCGAGCTGCTGCTGCAGGTAGTACGCATAGACCGCAAAAGCGATGTGCGCAAAGGCGAGCCCGGTGAAGCGGATGAGCCCGTGATAGACCGCGTCCGCATCGTAATTCTGCAGCGCGCTGTAAAACTCATTGAACCAGTCGTTCAGGAGCAGGGTCATGTAGACCGCTGCGATCGTAAGGGTCACGATGCCAAAAAGATAGGCATAGGCACTCTTCTTTTCTTCGGATCTCCAGTAGCGGCTCGTCAGCGAGAAGAGCTGACGGAGAAAGAAGATCGACCATTCACTAGATCTCATAGAAGGCTCCTTGGGAAAAATATAGGATTCGGGGTTCAGGGTACAGGGTTCGGGGTGCAACGGGTTGAACGCAGGGATTCGGGATGAGTGGCTAGGGATTAGGAACCTCGAGTGATTAGTATACGACTTTCGGGCATCGCCCCGTTTCGTCATCCTGAGCGGCGAGAAACGTCGTATGTGAGATAACGAATGCCAGAACAGCTGCGACCTGAGTCGAAGGATCTCGGCGAAGCTGCCACCACCATTTCTCATTTCTAATTTCTCATTTCTAATTTCTCATTTCTAATTGGCGCAGCCCCCTCACGAGAGCATATACATATAAAACGGCACAAAGAATACACCGAGAACAAGCGAGACGCAGTTGACCGTCGTCGAGTACTCCGCATCCGCCCCGACTGCGGTCGCGAGGATCGTCATATTCGTCATCGCCGGCATCCCCGCCTGCATGAGAAAGACCTTGGATGACATCTCGGAAACAGGAATGACAGGAAGAAGCAGGAAGAGGCAGAGCGGTGCCAGAAGGAAACGGCCTGCCATCGCTCCCACCAGATCCTGATCGAAATGGATGGAGGAAAACGGGATCCGGCTCATCTGGATACCGATGACCATGAGCGCCATCGGCGTCGCCATGCCGCCCACATACTTCATCGCTGCCATCGCAAAGTGCGGGATGGGGACATTCACAAGGAGCAGGATGACGCCCGCTGCGAACCCCATGAGCGGCGGAGTACGGAGCTTCAAGAGCATCTCTTTCAGCGTGAAACGGTGTTCCCCGCCGGCATCCCGTATGATGAGGTACGCCCCGAGCGCCCAGAACATCGTCGTATTCGCCAGATAGTAAAGCATACACGACGGCACGCTCACCTCACCGAAGAGCGCCACATTTACCGGCACGCCGATGAAGATAGCATTCGCGATGCAGCAGGTACAGATAAAAATGCCGCGGCGGCCCTTGGAGATGTGAAGCAGAGAGGCGAGCACATGCCCCGCGAGGTAACTGGCGAAGATAGAAACAAAGGGCAGCGCCAGATCCGGCGCCGCCGCGATCAATGCATCATGCGTGAAATTCGCATACAGCGAGTGGATCATGAGCGGCGGCAGCGCGACAGTCATCGTGAGCCTCGTCAGATCCTTCGCCGCATTCTCCCAGAACCATCCCTTCTTCGCCAGAAAAAAGCCCAGCCCCGCTATGAGGGCGACTTCAAAAATGCCGGAAAGGCCTTGCCATATCGCATCCATAAAATATCTCCTTGGTCATAGCTATCGGTCGATCGCTCTCAGAGGCCCTGCGGAATGCAGAGATCGGATCTGCTACGATCCACATTCTTCCCATTATACTACATGAGAAAAGCAGATCATGCATGTCATGTGCAAAAGGTCGGACATGAGGGATAAGAGGAAGCCCCAACTGATGCATACGGCAGCCGGCCACTGCCTCTGCTATCTAAAAATCTCATCCTTGCTCATGAAAGTGTCCCATTTTCCGTATTTTACAAACGCTTGACAAATGCATATCCCGTCCTGTATAATCAGCTCATCTTCACACGAAGAAAACCCTTTGAAGGGAAAGAGTAGTATTTCCAAGATCTTCTCAGAGAGCCGGAGTATGGTGCGATCCGGCAGAACAGGACATATGAAAATCATCCCTGAGGTGCGGTGCTGAAACCTATTAAGCGCCGACGTCATTTCCACGTTACAGGAAACGCGTATGTTTGTACGTTGTAGAGCGCCTGGGATCGTCATATCCTTCAGGAATCAGGGTGGTAACGCGGAACCAGTATCCGTCCCTCAGTCGAGGGACGGATTTTTTTATTTCCAATCCCTGCTCTACCGCGAATTTTGCAGAAAGAAGGGATTATTATGGAAAGTGATATTGAACATTCTGCCTGAAAGGCTATGTCTCCGAAGACCGGCGGCACAGCCCCCATCCTCATTCGATCTGAACCCTGTATTCATTTTCTCCAAGGAGCTCTACCATGAAAAAATGTTGTCAAATGCTTGCGAAATATTTCGGCGTCATGGCCGTCGTCTTTCTTGTCCTCGGTCTTGTCACCCCGACGAGCTGGCTCTGGATCTTAGGCAAGGTCCAGGGCGTCTCCGTCCTCTCCGTACTGCTCGGCGTCATCATGTTCGGCATGGGCACCACGCTTGACCTCAAGGACTTCCTCGTCATCTTCCGCCGTCCGCGCGACATCTTCCTCGGTGCGCTCGCGCAGTACACCATCATGCCATTCCTCGCCTTCGCCCTTGGCACGCTCTTTGCCCTCGAGCCGGGCCTCACCGCCGGCCTCGTCCTCCTCGGCGCCTGCCCCGGCGGCACGACGAGCAACGTCATCACCTACATGAGCAAGGGCGACCTCGCCTACTCCGTCACCATGACCTCCGTCTCCACCCTGCTTTCCCCGGTCCTCACCCCGGCGCTGACCTTCTTCCTCATCGGTAAGGAGATCGCCTTCGATCCGGTCGGCATGTTCCTCTCCATCCTGCAGATCGTCATCCTCCCCGTATGCCTCGGCCTTGCGCTGAAATACTTCCTCCCGAAAGCAGCTGCTGTCGCGACAGACTACACCCCCGCGGTCTCCTCTGTCACCATCTGCCTCATCATCGCCGGCGTCGTCGGCGCCTCCCACAAAGCCATCATGGCTAACCTCGGCGTCATCCTTGCAGTCGTCGTCCTCTTCAATGTTCTCGGCTATGTCTTAGGTCTTGCCGTAGCCAAGCTCTGCGGCCTCTCCTGGAAGAAAGCCGTCACCCTCTCCGTCGAAGTCGGCATGCAGAATTCCGGCCTCGCCACCGGTCTTGCCAAGGTCCACTTCGCTTCCATGCCGGCAGCCGTCGTACCGGGCGCGATCTTCTCCGCCTGGTTCACCATCTCCGGTGCTGTCCTCGCCTGGGCCTGCGTCAACTACCTGAACCCGAGATTCGGAGGTGAGGCGGAAGAAGAGACCGTCGCCGTCACCAAGCTCGCCGCCAATTGAGAGACAGGGCGAAGCTCTCTTTTCCCTATCTCCGTTCTCACGCCAGCGAAACACACACGATGAGCAGGTTCTTGCTCTGCCGCTGTGATCCCATTACAATAGAAACATCCATTTTCATGTATCATTGATGAAAGAAGGCCACCCCTATGACAAATCAGTTCCTCCCCAGCTATACCATCGGTACCGACGCCTATGACAGCGTCTACGATGTCTGCCATCACTTCGGCAAGACCGCCGTCCTCATCGGCGGGCACAAGTCCAGAGCCGCTGCTGAGCCGCTGCTCCGCAAAGCGCTAGAGGGCAAGATGGAGATCCTCGACTCCCTCTACTACGGCGGCGATGCGACATTTGAAAACGCCGAAGCGCTGAAAGAAAATGAAGCCTTTAAGAAAGCGGACATGGTCTTTGCCATGGGCGGCGGCCGCGCCATCGACACGGCGAAGAAAGCAGCTGCTGAAGCAGGCAAGCCCTATTTCACCTTCCCGACCCTTGCCTCGAACTGCGCTCCTGTCACCGGTGTCGGCGCATACTACTACGAAGACCACACCTTCCGGCAGGTCTACTACGTCGATCGTCCGTCCTACCACACCTTCATCCATACCGGCGTCATCGCCAACGCGCCAAGAGAATACCTCTGGGCCGGCATCGGCGACGCGCTCTCCAAACAATACGAGGTCGAATTCTCCGCCAGAGGCGATGTCCTCCCCTATGGCAGAAATCTCGGCGTCACGCTGGCCGGCACCTGCTCGCAGGGCCTTCTCGAATACGGCGAAGCCGCGCTGCGATCCGCTGATGAAAAGACAGCCAGCGAAGCCCTCGAATACGTAGCCCAGAATATCATCTGCTCCACCGGCATCATTTCGAATCTGGAGCCGGAAGACTACAACTCCAGCGTCGCGCACGCCCTCTACAATTCTCACACCGGCGTAGCCCATGAAGGAGCGCACCTCCACGGCGCGGTCGTCTGCTATGGCACCCTCGTCCTCCTCACCCTGGACGGACAGCTCGAAGAAAGAGACAAGCTCTACGCCTTCTGCGAACGCACGCGCCTCCCGCATTCTCTTTCCGACATCGGCCTCACCGATCCGGAAGAGCTCATCGCCAATGCGCTCACAAAGCCGGACCTCCATAAGGTCCCCTATCCTGTCACCGCAGAGCTTTTGAGAAAAGCCATCGCGGATGTCGAAGCACTGAAAAAATAAAAAAGGCCTCGCCGCAAGGCGAGGTTTTTTTAGTGATTGTGACTAGGAATTAGTAGCTAGGGATTAGGGATTAGGGATTTGGGATTGGAGTGACTAGTGACTAGTGACTGGTGACTAGTGACTGAAATGCCACCCTCGGGCATCGCCTTTCTTTATACTGCGGCGAAGCCGCCACCTGAACCTTTCGAACCTTCAGAACCCGTTGAACTCATAGAACATGTAGCGATGAGTAGCCAGTGACTGGTGACTAAAATGCCAGCTCATGGCATCGCCCTATTTATACTCCGCGGCGCTTCCATATTTTTATGCGCCGCCCCACCATTTCGCATTTCTCATTTCTAATTTCTCATTCAAGCGAAGCTTTCGCCCGCAATCAAGGGAACAGCCCGATCCACGGACTAGCCCTCTACAAGCTCAGGCTAAACGTGATGACTCCATCCTTGTATGACACAGCAAGGCTTCCCTTCATGAGCCTTGCCATGTCGCGCGCCATGGCAAGGCCGATGCCATAGCCGGACCTTTTGCTGTTGTGCGAGGTGTCTCCGCGGTAGAATCGCTCAAAGAAGCGCTCATAGTCCTCTGACGCTCCCTCCTGATACGGATTGGAGACAGAGAGGATCACGCCCTTTTTATTTTTCTCAAGGCGGGTGGTGATCGTCCCCTTCTCATCACAGTACTTGACCGCATTGTCCAGAAGGATGCTTACGATCTCCGAGAAGAGCCGCGGCTCGACCTTCGCATGGATGCCGCTCTCCGCTTCCACAGAGAGCGTCTTTCCCGCGTCCTCGATCATCTGGCGGAAGCTGCCCGCGCTGCTCTTCACCGCCTCCGAAAGATCCGTATCGACAAGCGTCAGATCCTTGGCCGACGTCTCCCCGATCTTGGAGAGCAGCACAAGGTCATTGATGAGGAGCGAGAGGCGCTTCACCTGCGAAATGATATTGCCCGTCCACTCGTTCTTGCCGTTGATCAGCTCCATCGCCTCCGCATTCGCGGAAATGATCGCGATCGGCGTCTTCAGCTCATGGCTGGCATTCGTAATGAATCGCTTCTGGTTCTCCATATTTCTGACGAAGGGGCGGATCGCGATCCCCGAAAGCACCGTCACGATACCGACGAAAAGCAGAAGGCAGAGCAGCCCGAAGAGAGAAGAATATTTCAGGAAGGCCTTCACCGCCGACAGATCCCGCGTGCAGTCCAGAATGACGACCAGCAGATCGCCGTCCGTGGTACGGCTCACATGGTATGCATAGGTCCCCTTCTGCTTTTGGAAATAGCCTTCGCTCTCCCCGGTCTTCACCGCAGCCACCGCTGCCTCTACCGCACTTTCCGCCGAAAAGGCAGCGATGTGATTGATATTCGTCACCTTGGCCGTGCCATCACTGTCCAGCAGTACGGAAAAATAACGGGTCTGGTACGTGAATTCCGGCGTATCCTCGACCCAGCTGCCATCCGGGAGCCAGCCTCCCCCGCTTATGCGCCGCGTGGTGATGACGCCGCCATTGTCTGCGATGGTCTCAAGCACATCATGAATGTCCCCCCGCACAATGAGGTACATCATCCCATTGATGACAGAGAGCGCGACCGCTATGATGATGAACACCGCCAGCGTGGCCAGAAGTATGAATTGTCGGTGCAGTTTCTTGATCATATCCATGAATAAGGTCCCTTGGCACATTGGATAACAAAAAGGGTTCCGGGTTAGCCCGTAGGGCGGGGCGCCCTTTGATTACGTTTGAAAGCCTCGTGCTCTCTAGTTAGGAGTGAGGAGTTAGGAGTGAGGAGTGGTGGTGCGGCGCATAAAAATTATAAAGCGCCGCGAGTATAAATAGGGCGATGCCCGAAAGTGAGTGGGTAACAGGTTTCCCGTTTGGGAGTTCCAAACATCGACCGCCTGACCGCAAATGACAAAGATTTCTCGACTTCGCTCGAAATGACGATACGAGAGAGCCTAAAGTCTCCTAGTCTCCCAGTCACTAGTCACTCCTAATCCCTGCTTTCAAACTTTTGGGAATACCCTTTCCCGTATCGTCATCCCGAGCGCAGCCGAGGGATCTTTCTTGCACTGCGGTCAGTATCACATAGGCATTGGCAGAGAAACGACACCTTGGTGCTACGTATTTCTGCTTTCACACATACATCGTTTATCGATCTGCAAGAAAGATTTCTCGCTGGCGCTCGAAATGACGATACGGGAGTCTGATATCTCTCAGTCTCCTAGTCTCTTAGTCCCTAGTCACCAGTTACCCAGTCACTCGAGACTCCTAATCCCTAGCTACCAGCCACTAGTCCCCATCCTTAGTCACCAGTCCCTAGTCCCCCATTGCGCGCAGTGCAAAAGGCCCTTCCTTCTCCCCTTCGATCACTGCCTTGCCTCGGACGGCAGCGAGCTTTTCTTTCAGGAAGGAAATATACATCCACACGATATCTGCCGGTACGTCAGGCTCATCGCTCCACACATAGCGCAGGATCTCCTCCTGTGTGAGTGCTTTGCCGGCATTCATCATGAAATACTTCATGAGCTTCGTCTCCTTGCTGCCGAGACGGATCGCGCTCTCCGCCGAGAGCTCCTGCTCTTCGACATTGAGCGTGACGCCGCCTGCCGAAAGGACGGCAGGGGTGAAGGCATTCGCGCGGCGTGTCATCGAGCGGATGCGCGCCAGAAATTCGCCCATCGCAAAGGGCTTCGTCAGGTAATCATCTGCCCCCGCATCAAGACCTGCGATGCGGTCATCGACCTCCGTCTTGGCGGTGAGCATGATGATCGGCACCGTGCTGCCGCTCCCGCGAAGCTTGGCAAGGACTTCGATGCCATCCATTTTCGGCATCATAATATCAAGGACGATGCAGTCATACGCTTCGCGCTCCGCCATCTGCCAGGCAGACAGTCCGTCGTAAGCCGCATCGACCTCATAGCCGAAGTGACGGAGCACCGCGACTTCGGCATCAGATAATGCTTTTTCATCTTCAGCAAGCAGGATCTTCATGGGTTTGACCTCAGTAGAAAATATAAGAGGGTGGGGATTAGGGGATAGAAGTGACTAGGGACTGGTGACTAGTGACTAGGGACCAGGGACTAGGGACTAGTCACCAGCCACCAGCTACCAGTCACGTCTTCCTTATCAGATTCCGGATCGTCTGCATGGAGAGGTCACAGGAAGCAAGCTCATCGGCGCAGCGCTTGAGCTCCCGACTGATGAGCGCGGCATTTTTCACCTCGTGCTTGTACTTCATTTCATGCTCGAGCGCCGCCCAGGAGTCCATCGCGATGGTACGCAGCTGGATCTCGATGAAGAAATGCCCCGGATCTCTGCCTCTCGCATCCTTATAGGGAGCAGTGACGTCCAGGATCATATGGTAGCTGCGATAGCCATTGGGCTTGACGTTTTTGATATAGTCCTTTTCCTTTACGACAACGACGCCGGGAAGAGCCTTCAAGCGGGAGACGTTTTCATAAATGTCATCCACGAAACGGCACACCAAGCGGAATCCGATGGCGTCCTTCACGGCATAGAAGGCAGATTCAGCGGTGAGAGGAAATCCTTTCCGCGTGAGCTTCTCCTTCATGCTGTCTTCTGCTTTCAGACGATACGAGAGATGCTCGTAAAGCATCTCTCCCGTCTTCTCTTTTTCTTTCTCGCTGTAGGCGCGGATGCCCCGCGCAAAGCCGTCCATGACAGCTTTGAGAGAGGCTTTATGGGGTCCGTAAATGGTCATAGATGCTCCTATCAGGGTTCAGGGTTCAAGGTTCAGGGTTCAAAGGGTTCAAAGGGTTCAGGTGGCGGCTTCGCCGCATTTTAGATGACGGTATTCCCGTATCGTCAGCCTTCCCCTCGAGGGGAAGGTGTCCCGAAGGGGCGGATAGGGCACTGGCGGTATGAAAGAGAGGGGGGAGGAGCGGCTCAAGTAG
>FR879509.1:0-4630 GCA_000434475.1 Dialister sp. CAG:486 | reverse complement strand
GGTATGAAAGAGAGCGGGAAGGAGCGTCTCAAGTCGACGATTTATGAAAGCACCCGAGCGCCGATTTTTATAAAGGGCGATGCCCGAAGGTGGTAAGCAGTCACCAGCCACTCGAAACCACTCATCCCTGCTTTCAAACTACGGGGTTCAAAGGGTTCAGAGTTCAGGGTTAGCCCTGGGGGCGGCTCGCCCCTTGATTACGTTTGAAAGCCTCGATTGAATGAGAAACTAGAAATGAGAAATGCGAAATGATAGTGCAGCACATAAAAACAGGGAAGCGCCGCGGAGATTTGAAACTAGCGGTTTTCTCGTATTGCAAACCTAATCCCTAGCTACTCATCCCTAGCTACCAGTCACCAGCCACTAGTCGCCGCCCAGCCCCAATGATCTCAGATAGTCCTCCAGAAGCTGAGGAAGACGGCTTTCGCTGCCCGGTGAGAGGGGGATGAATCTCAGGCTGTAGTCCTCATCGCTGCTGCCGGGGACCTCTCTTGGAAAGACTGCCCAGACCTCCTTGACAGGACGGCTGTCGCGGAGGGAGCTGGCCTCATCCATGTCCCGGTAGAATTTTGTATTCATATCGCGGTAGCCGTTGAACTGGCGGCGCAGGCCCTCGCCGCGGTTTTCATCGTTCCATAGGAAGAGCATGTCACGGTACTTGAAGTCGACGACCAGAGAGCCGCAGTACATCTCCCCTCTATAGCAGTCCATGCGAAGATCGGGCTGGCGGTGGGCATTATTGGTATAAAGCGGCGCAGTCATGCGGTCTGTATCGGCAGACGCAGCGGGGATGATGCCATCGTAGGTGAGGCGGATCTCCTCTTCGCCCTTCTTCATGCTGATGACGGCGCCGGGCTCCAGCGAGGAGAGACGGTAGCGGCCGTCCTCCCTGATGACGGACATGCCCTCCTCCATCTCCCAGCCCAGCGAGGAGAGCGCTTTGATGAATTGGAGAAATCCCCAGAGCTCGTAGAGCTTATCCGTCCGTTTCCACTGGAACTGGTAAAAATCAGCGACAGAGTAGCTGTCGGCAGGCGTCTCCAGATGCCGGTGGAGATGGTAGAGGAGCGAGTAGCGCGGATCACAGAGAACGGTCATCGGGATGAGGGGCGGCATCCGGCTGCCGGCTTCTTCGAACCATGCCGCGCGGGTGACGCGCTCGATGTCTCGAAGAATGGCGAGCGCCTGTTTCCGATAGTCGCGGAATTTGACGAGCGCCGCCTCGCCTCTTCTGTACTCCTGATTCTGCGTGTACGGCAGGAGCGCCTGACATCTGGCATCGAGGCGCGCGATGAATCCATCGACCTCACTGACGAAATCCCGCAGATTCTTCGCGAGGCGAAGCAGGATGGCTTTGGCGAAACGGTTCTCCGCGACGTCGTAGGTGATCTCCGTATAGAGCAGATGCTGTCCTGCCGAAGGGCGCAGGGACTGGGGCGGGATGTGCGATGCCGCCGGAGAGACACCGGCGGTGCGGGCCGGCTTCTTCCGGCGCACGAGGCGGCCATTCGCCGTGCGGGCAAGCTCGCCCAGCACATGAAGCACCATGCGGGAATTGTCGCTGATGGTATAGAAGCGCAGCAGGAGATCTGGATTGATATCCAGCGTACGCGACATGTGGATGCTCTTTTTCATGAAATCGAAGGACAGATGCTTGATCTCCTCCAAGAGCTCCTCGCCCATATCCTGCCAGCTCTGCTTGCCCATGTAGCGGGGCGTGATCTCCAGAAGGCTGTACCACGTCTCGCCGCGCCCGGTGACGGTCAGGACATAGTAGCCGGGGACTAAGGGAAAATCCTCTCCCTTGAAGAGGAGCGTATCCCAGGCGCGCCGCGGGCGCACCCAGGTCTCTCCGTCATAGCGGTCCTCGCCGGGAAGCGTCACGATGTCGAGCCCGTCCATGGTGAAGCGGAAATCCATCGGTGCCTCAAAGCGCAGGTAGAGATCCTGATTCTCCGTAAAGCGCCACGCAGGCGGCGCCTCCTTGAGCTCCTCCGGGTGCGTGGTAAAGCGGGTGAAGGAGCGCATCGCCTCCCGCTTGCCGAGCGCCACGCTGAATGGCAGCTTACATGGTGTAGTCATAGAGCTTCAGCTCCCCGGCTTTCCGTTTCAGCACGGCCTGCGATTCCTGAAAATCCGAGAGCGCCTTGAAGCGTACAAGGATAGCCGGCAGCAGCCCCTCCGCCGTATTCTTATCCGAAAGAGTGAGCAGCCCCGACAGCTGATTGGCAGAACCGCGAAGCTTCGTGAAGACGCGCTGCACGAGCTGGGCATCGAGCCCTTCTCCGCGGCTGATCCCCGCCTCCTCGGGAATATTCTCCAGATAGCGTCCCATCTGCTGCGCCACGCGGAAGCCGATGCCATATGGCATACCGCTCTTCGTGAAGGCATCATTCAGCGCATCCAGCAGCTCGAGCTCCTTATCATTGAGGCCCATGCCCTCCTTCACGCGGAAATCATCATACTCCCCGGCCGTGATCTCCTTGTACACCTTTCTCTCTTGCGGCGAAAGCTTCAGCAGGTCACGGAAATGGCACTGGCTGAGCGTGATCACATTCGCACGATCGAGGATCTTATCCGAGAAATGGCAGGTGGACTCATCCACATTCACCGTCCCCGTGAAGAGCACATTCCTCCCCACCGGGATCTCCGGCGGATACTTCTCACTGTTGTAGAGGCGCGGGGCGAGCGATGGATTGTACAGACGGATCATCGGATGATCCTCTTTCTCCAGCACGGAAATGAACTGTGCGAAATAATGCTCCACACGCGCCAGATTCATCTCATCGAAGCAGACGATGTACTGCTTCTCCGGATGCGCCGCCGCATCGATCAGAAGCTCGGCGAGCCCTGTATCTGCACTGCGGTACACCATATTCTTCATATCCACATAGCCCAGGACATCCCCGTCATCCATCCATGACGGACGGACCGGCAGGAAACGCACCTGCGACTCGGGAAGTCCCAGCGCACGCCCGTAGAGACGCACCAACCCGGACTTGCCGATCCCGCTTTTCCCGGCGAGGATGACCAGGCGGGACGACTTCATGGAGATATGGAAATGGAACAGATCCTTCTCTGCATAGAGGAGGCCGTCATTTTCCGCCGCCTCCTTCAGGCGGGCGAGGAGATCTCCCTCCGTGAACGGCTTCGGCAGCTCTTTCGCCGGCGCTGCCGGCTCCTGATGGATCTCCGCAGAGACCGGCGCCTTCTCCACAGCCTCTGCCTCGTGGAAAGGACGGGGATCCCGCCGGTTTCTTCTCGGTGCATACGCCTCTTCGCCCGAAGCGCCGATGCCAAGGCTCTGCACCAGATCATCAAGCGCCCTCTGCGTCATCTGCTCACGCGCCTCATGGACAGGCTCTTCCTCCTCCGCCTCATCCGCGAAGGGATTCACCGAGACTCCGCAGTCCTTCAAGAGGTCTGCATCCCGCGGCACCGGCTTCAGATTCAGCCTAAGATCCGCCAGAAATACCTCCGGTACGAACCAGAGCGGGCTCTCCGCGCAGCGAAGGATGTGCGAGGACAGCTCCGAATTTTGTCCGTCCACCACCGCATACCCCAGCTGGCCGCGGTTCTTCACACGGAAATACGCTCCGCCCTCCCCGATCACGCGGGAATCGAAGGCCTCATCATACAGCGGCGCAAAGACCACCCACGGCCCGATCTTATTCTCATAATTGCGCGTCGCCGCCACAATGAGACGAGGCGACACATCATTATTCCAGTAACGCTTCGACAGCCCCGGCAGCGGCCGATCCGTCAGCAGATGATGACAGAACTTATTGATATCCCCATCAAAGACCGGCGCCTCCTCCGTGCCGAAAGCCGGCACCGGATAATAATTCCGATCCTCCTCCATGAAGGGCGTCCCCTGCTCCTTCACCATATCATCCAGCACAAAGTACCTGTTATTGCGGAGTGACGGTGTAAACGACACGAAGCAATCCCCGAAAACGGACTCCAGATTTGCCAGCGCCGACTCCTCATCGGCAAATGAATTGTATCCGAATCCGATACGGCTCATGAAGCCCGTGAAACCGAATTTCTCTCCATCCTCGAAACCTCTCGGCACCGGCGAGACAGGATCCACGAAGAAACGGAAATCCTTCACCCCTGCCTGCGGCGTCGCACTCTTCACCACAGCGCGCACCCGCCCGAGCACCTTGCCATCCGCCTGACGGACCGCTGAATACGAATCATTCATGTACATGTTTGCCATATGCATCCTTCTTTCGTTGGCCGCATAGAAGGCTTAGAGAGCCTGCGAATGAGGAGCAGCTGAGACACCCGGTCACTTGCCCGTTTTCGCAAAACGGCGCTTTATCCATTCCTTTGCGCCGCTCCTTCCTCTCGCATTTCTTATTTCTCATTCAATTTCTATGCTGCGCTTTCTATATCTCTGGCGATATAGAATTCACCTGACCCGTGAACAGACACTGTCCCGGGCCGAAACGATTATACCAAATGGCAAAAATTCTTTTGCCATTCCATCCTATTTTAGCATAAGAAGAAGAAAGAGGGTATAATGAAGAAAAGTGACGAGCGCCTTGGAGACTAAGAGACTAGGAGACTAGGAGACATCAGATTCCCGTATCGTCATCCCGAGCGCAGCCGAGGGATCTTTCTT
>FR879508.1 GCA_000434475.1 Dialister sp. CAG:486 | reverse complement strand
GACGTTACGTAGTTAACGATTTCCTTAACTTAATAGCATTACTCGACTGCGCTCGGGATGACGATACGAAAGGATGGCTGTCCCCACGTCCTTCAGGCATCGCCCCTTTTACACTGCGGCGAAGCCGCCACTACAACCCTGAACCCTGAACCCGCTCCCCTTTCCTCTAAACTTTCTCTATTTGTCCCTTGCATTCTGCTATCCCGTTTGTTATAATAGCAAAGAATTATCTATGTAGTTGAAATGAGGTGCAACAATTGAAGAAGGGACTTCATCCGGATTATCATCCAGTCGTTTTCCGCGACATCGGTGCTGACTACTCTTTCCTGACCCGTTCTACAGCAACTTCCAACCAGACTGTAAAATGGGAAGATGGCAATGAATACCCGCTGATCAATATCGATATCAGCAGCAAATCCCATCCATTCTATACAGGACAGCAGCGTTTCGGTAAGGCTCGTGGCCGTATCGAAAAGTTCAACAAACGTTACGGCAAATCCGCAGAATAAGGAACAGGGCGCAAGCCCTGTTTTTTATTGCCTTTTTTTGATATACTAGGAAAGATGTATATGTGGGGAAATGGATATTTCAAGTATCCGTTTGAAATTTTGGCTATGGTTCAGGGTTCAGGTTGATGGGTTCAGGGCTGGGTTCCGCGTGGCTCGAGATTCTTCGACTCAGTTCCCACTGTTTTGATTACGCATGAGCAAACATACGGCATTTCACTCCGCTCAGAATGACGACACCGCGATTTCAGTCACTAGTCACCAGTCACACCTAATCCCTAGCCACTCATCCCTATGTTCAAACTACAAACGACCAAATTTATAACAGGAGTAAAGCATAATGCAGATCAGCAAATTAGATGGCATGGAAGCCAGATATACGGCACTGGAAGATCAGCTGAGCGATCCTTCGGTGATCGCCGATCAGAACCGCTGGAGAGAGCTCTCGAAGGAGCATGCGGAGCTGGGAGAGATCGTTTTCAAGTATAGAGAATATAAGGAGGCGCTCAAGGGGATCCAGGATGCGCTGGAACTTCTGGACGATAAGTCGCAGGCCGATCTCCATGAGCTGGCGAAGGAAGAGCTGAAGGAAAATGAAGAGAAGCGGGATGCGCTGGATCTGGAAATCCACAAGATGCTGATCCCGAAGGATCCGAATGACGGGAAGAATGTCATTCTGGAAATCCGCGCGGGTACGGGCGGCGAGGAGGCGGCGCTCTTTGCATCGGATCTTCTCAAAATGTACCTGAAATTTGCAGAGCGCAAGGGCTGGAAGGCAGAGATCGCGGATGCGAATGAGACGGATCTTGGTGGGTTCAAGGAAGTCACCTGCACCATCGAAGGGAAGAATGCGTACTCGATCCTGAAATTCGAGAGCGGCGTACACCGCGTGCAGCGTATCCCTGAAACGGAGAGCCAAGGGCGTGTGCATACGTCGGCGGTCACGGTGGCTGTCCTTCCGGAGGCGGAGGATGTAGATATCGAGGTGCGCCGCGAAGACCTGCGTATCGATGTATATCGTTCTTCCGGCGCGGGCGGTCAGCACATCAATAAGACGTCTTCGGCGATCCGACTGACGCATCTTCCTACGGGCATGGTGGTCACTTGTCAGAATGAACGAAGCCAGCGTCAGAACAAAGAGAAGGCGCTGCAGATCCTGAAGTCTCGTCTCTATGACCAGGCGATGCGGGAGTCGCAGAGCAAGGAAGCGGCGGACCGCAAGAATCAGGTCGGCAGCGGCGACCGTTCGGAGCGTATCAGGACGTACAATTTCCCGCAGGGCCGCGTGACAGATCACCGCATCAATATGAGTATTTACCAGCTTGATGATTTCATGAATGGGAACATGGACGCGATTCTTGACCGGCTGATGGAAGAGGATCTGGCGCGCCGCATGAAAGAAGGGGAAGCGAATGGCCGCTAATACGCTCTGGACGATCCAGCGCCTGCTCGCATGGACGACGCAGTATTTCCAGAATCACGAGATCGAGTCGCCGCGTCTGGACGCAGAGCTCTTGCTTGCGAAGGTTCTTCACAAGCAGCGGATCTTCCTCTATACGGATTTCGAAGAAATCGTGAATCCAGAGGAGCTCGCACTTTTCAAATCCTTCATACAAAAGCGTGTGAAGGGAATTTCCACGGCGGCTATCATTGGCGAGAAAGAATTCATGGGGCTCACATTTCATGTGAATGAGGATGTCCTGATTCCTCGCCCGGACACAGAGACATGGCTGGAAAAGGTCATCCAATACCATAGAAATGACGGCGCGATCGAGGTCGCGGACCTCGGGACAGGGAGCGGGGCGATCCTCCTCTCCTTCCTGTATTATTGCAAGGAAGCGAAGGGGGTCGGCATCGATATTTCTGAAAAAGCTCTCGCTGTCGCAAAAGAAAATGGGAAAGAGCTTGCGATGGATGAGCGTGCGGCGTGGACACTCGGGGACTATATCGATGCGCTGCCTGAGGGGGTGCTCTATGATGGCATCCTTTCAAATCCGCCCTACATTCCTCGCGAAGATATCGCCCATCTTCAGGAGGAAGTGAAGCATGAGCCGATGCTTGCGCTCGATGGGGGAGAGGATGGTCTCGTTTTCTACCGCCGCCTCGCTGAGAAGGCAGCCGCACATCTGAAGGAGGGCGGTTTCCTTGCTGTGGAATTCGGCATCCACCAGTGGGAAGACATTCTTTCGCTTTTGAAGGAAACGGGCGAGTTTGAGGATTTCGAAGTCATCAAAGACTACGGCGATATCGAGCGCGCAATCTATTGCAGAAAGAAGAAGCAGCATGACTGAAAAAGTAGAAGTCAATGACCTATATTATAAGGATAAAGTAAAGGCGCTCGGCCGCATCATTCGTGAGGGCGGTCTTGTGGCTTTTCCGACGGAGACGGTCTATGGTCTTGGGGGAAATGCGCTCGATGCGGGTGCGGCGAAAAAGATCTACGCTGCGAAGGGCCGCCCCTCGGATAATCCGCTCATCGTCCATGTGGCGGATCCCTCTGAAGTGGAGAAGTACGCAGCCGAGGTCAGCCCGCTCGCAAGGCGGCTGATGGATACCTTCTGGCCGGGACCTTTGACCATCGTTTTCCCGAAGAAGGATTGCATCCCGATGGAAACATCCGGGGGACTCTCCACCATCGCCATCCGCTGCCCGAGGAGTGAGGCGACCCGCGCCCTCATCCGTGCAGCCGGCGTCCCTATAGCAGGTCCGAGCGCGAATATTTCCACACGTCCGAGCCCGACGACCGCGGACGATGTGCTGCATGATATGAATGGACGCATCGCCGCCGTCATCGATGGCGGCCCCTGTCAGATCGGCCTCGAGTCCACCGTGGTGGGCATCGAAGGAGGCGAGATCGTCATCTACCGTCCTGGCGGCACGACGAAGGAAGCGCTCTCTGCCATCGCGCCGACGACGGTAGACAGCGCACTCGCCAAAGACGGCGCACATCCGAAGGCACCCGGCATGAAGTATCGCCACTATGCGCCTTCTGCGCCGCTCACCGTGTATACGGGAGAGGCGGGGAAGGTGGCAGAGGAAATCTTCTCCTTTGCGGAAAAGACGGATAAGAAGTATGGCTTCTTCGTCAGCGAAGAAACGGCTCGTCTTCTCCCTAAGGGGCTTCCTGTTTTCGTCTGGGGACATCGGGAGGATAAAGAGAGCTTCGCGCACAACCTCTTCTCCGGCCTTCTTTATTTCAATCGCCACCCCGTCGATGCCATCATTGGCGAGGGCACGGATACCGCGGGCCTCGGTCTCGCCATCATGAATCGCCTCACCAAGGCGTCCGGGTATCATATCGTGGTGGAGAAGAGGTAGGAGCGGACGGGTTCAAAGGGGTTCTCGGTTTTGTGAATTGACGGACTTTTCCTATCGGCATCATAGAAATCCGGAGCCTCTTTTTACCTATATGTACCGCACCATATCCGTTGGGTGCATAGAACGCGTTATGCGAAAGGAACAACTCGCCCGTTGCCGAGCTGTTCCTTTTTATGTGCCGCTGTTGTATACTGAAATGGTACAGTATTCCTATTTTCCAAGGAGGGCGAAGATTATGAAAATTGCTATGGCGAGTGATCACGGTGGGTTTGCGCTCAAAGATTCTCTTATGAAGCATCTGGACGAAGAGAAGATCGAATACATAGATTGCGGGACATACTCGGAAGAGTCCTGTGATTATCCGGATTTTGCAGAGAAGGCTTGCAAGCTGGTGCAGCAGGGTGAGGCGACGTATGCGATCCTCGTCTGCGGGACAGGCATCGGCATGTGCATCGTTGCGAACAAGATGAAGGGCATCCGTGCGGCGCTCTGCGGCGATACCTTCTCCGCACATTTCACCCGTGCGCACAATGATGCGAATGTCATGACGCTTGGCGCGCGTGTCGTCGGACCGGGGCTTGCGGAATTCATCATGGACGAATTTTTAAAGACTCCGTTCGAAGGTGGCCGCCATGCCAGAAGAATTGCAAAGATCGCTGCGATCGAAGAGGTGCAATAGTGTTTGAAGACTTACAGGAACAGGCAGTAAAAGCTTTCCATGAGCTTTGCGAAATTTCTCATTTCAGAAAAGGGAGCCTCATCGTCATCGGTGGCTCGTCGAGCGAGATCCGTGGCGGACACATCGGCAAGGATAGCTCCTATGAAGTCGGCACGGCTGTCGTGACGGCTCTGATGGAAGCTGCAGAGAAGGAGGGACTCGCTCTGGCCTTCCAGTGCTGCGAGCATCTGAATCGGGCGCTCATCATGGAGCGCAGCGAAGCAGAGAAGCGCGGCTATGAGGAAGTGACGGTCGTCCCCTGGCTGCATGCCGGCGGCGCCTTCTCGACGAATGCTTTCTATCATTTCAAGGATCCGGTCGCCGTGATGGAGATCAAGGCTGACGGGGGACTCGATATCGGGCTTACGATGATCGGGATGCATTTGAAGCGCGTGGCTGTCCCTGTCCGTCTGGTGAATAACCATATCGGGGCGGCCCTTGTGGCAGCGGCCCGCACCCGCCCGCCGCTCATTGGTGGAGAGAGAGGCGGCCCGCCCCCGCCCGCCGCTCATTGGTGGAGAGAGAGCGCACTATGTGAGGGAAAATGACAAGTGAGAAGTGATGAGTGACTGGTGACTTGAATGCTGCTTTCGAGCATCGCCATTATTTATACTCCGCGGCGCTTCCCTATGATTATGCGCCGCACCACTCCCGCTGAACCCTATTTCCTCTTTACTTCTTCCTGATTTGTGCTATACTATTCTTGTGAGTGATTTCACGAATAGCATACCTGCTCAACGGAAGGGCTTGGCCGTGTATCCTGAAGGGTACACGCTAAGCCCTTTTTCTATATCAAGTATGCATATTTCAAACCCAAAGATGCATTTGTGTGCGCCTCATGATACAATAAATCAAATGTATGCAGGAACCGGAAATGAGTGACTGGGGGATATTTGAGGCAGAGAGCGCTGCTTTAGAGAGCGGTGCTTGGTGAAATGGTGCAATGCGCCGATATTTCTCCACTCTTATTGATGAAAGTTTTGCATCATGGGGTGTATGAATCGATCCATTCGATTTCACTTTGAAAAATGAAGGGAGTTCATTTCAATGAAACACTTAAAAGAAGACAAAGCGGTTTATGAAGCCATTCAGAAAGAGCTGAACCGTCAGAGAAACAAGCTGGAAATGATCGCATCTGAAAATATCGTCAGCTATGCTGTCATGGAAGCACAGGGCAGCGTCCTCACAAACAAATATGCAGAAGGCTACCCGGGCAAGAGATATTACGGCGGCTGTGAATATGTCGATGTCGTCGAACAGCTGGCGATCGATCGTGCGAAGGAGCTCTTCGGTGCGGAACATGTGAATGTACAGCCGCATTCCGGCTCGCAGGCGAACTTCGCTGTCTACTACGGTCTCTTAAAACCGGGCGACACCATGATGGGCATGAACCTCACGGATGGCGGTCATCTGTCGCACGGTAGCCCGGTCAATATTTCCGGCAATTATTTCAATGTCGTTCCTTACGGCGTCAGAAAAGAAGATGAACTTCTGGACTATGAAGCCATGGAAAAGACCGCGAAGGAAGTCCAGCCGAAGCTCATCATCGGCGGCACCAGTGCATACTCCCGCATCATCGACTTCGAACGCATTGCAGCGATCGCCCATGAAGTCGGCGCACTCTTCATGGTCGATATGGCACACTTCGCCGGCCTTGTCGCAGGCGGTGAATATCCGAGCCCGGTGCCGTGGGCAGATATCGTGACCACCACCACCCACAAGACTCTTCGCGGACCGCGCGGTGGCATCATCATGTGCAAGGAACAGTATGGCAAAGCCATCGATAAAGCGGTATTCCCGGGCATGCAGGGCGGTCCTCTCATGCATGTCATCGCAGCAAAGGCTGTCGCTTTCGGCGAAGATCTCTCCGATGATTTCAAGCAGTATGCAAAACAGATCAAAAAGAATGAAAAGGTCCTCTCTGATGAGCTGCAGAAGAATGGCATCCGCGTCGTTTCCGGCGGCACCGATACCCATGTCCTCCTCGCTGATATGAAAGCGATCGGCATCACAGGTAAGGTCGCACAGACGGTTCTCGATGAGATCGGTATCACTGCAAACAGAAACACCATTCCGTTCGAGACTCTCTCTCCATTCGTCACGAGCGGCATTCGTCTCGGCTCCCCGGCTCTGACCACCAGAGGATTCAAGGAAGATGACTTCAAGGAAGTCGCAGATATCATCTCGACGGTCGTCAAAAATCCAGAGGATGCAGCAGTCAAGGCGGACTGCGCAAAGCGTGTCCATGCTCTCTGCGTGAAGTATCCGCTCTACGAAGATCTGTAATGAATACATCAAATAAAAGCCAGTCCGCATGGGCCGGCTTTTATTGTTCATTGTAAATGAACATTTTTTCGTTTTTGAGACAATGTGACATTCCTTGATTCAGCGTAAGTCCTTTTTCATAAGTATAGAAGCAGGCGGAAGGGGAAACGTTGGTGGGATACGGAGGCGGCAGGGTCACTCACGGCATACTAAAAAAGCCGCCTTTGTCAGGTGCTGCTCCGCATTGCGGATAAACTTTCCCCTTGACTTTCCCTGGCCAATCCCGTATACTATTGAAGTTGATAAATTTCTCTAACGCGTTTAGAGCACTGGCGAAACAGTGAAAGACAAACGGCATAACGGCCGATAGGTAAGGAGGTGCGAGAAATGCCGGTTCCGAAGACAAAAAGTTCTAGATCCCGTCGCGACAAGAGACGTGCAAATTGGAAACTGACTGTTCCGGGTCTTGTGGAATGCCCACAGTGCCATGCACTGAAAAAACCTCATCATGTATGCCCAGTATGCGGTTTCTATAAAGGCAAACAGATCATCACCAAGACTGTTGAAGAATAATGGTCAAAGGAAAATGCTTCTCGATAGAGAGGCATTTTTTTGTTGCAGAAATTACTTCTCACTATGGCGCGATATGATACAATAATAGGTGTTTCTCGAAGAAATAGGGTTCAGCAGGCTCTGCGGGCGAGAGCAGAAAAGGTGGCGATCATATTTACAAGGCGCCGTCGAACCTTCTTTTAATTAAAGCTTGCGGCGCGCTTTATTTTTGCGTTGTATCGCTCTCGCTCAAAAGCAGAGCCCTATAGAAGCTGTTGAACCTGTTGGATAAACAACGACCATCAAGGAGGAAGTATGGGGAAGCATTTTTCTTTTATCCATTGTGCGGATCTGCACCTCGGAGAACCATTCGGAGGCGTGCGCCTCGGGACGAAGGGACCGTGGAACGAGCAGATCGGGAAAGCCACCTTCAAAGCCTTTGAAAGGGTGGTGGATGCGGCACTGGAAAATCGGGTAGATGCGATCTTGATTTCCGGAGATGTATATAATTCAGACCATCACAGCCTCGCGGCGCAAATGGCTTTCGGCAGGGAGCTGTATCGGGCGGCGCAAGCGGGGATCGAGGTCTTTATCGTGCATGGAAATCACGACCCGGGCGAAGCCTGGCGTGCGGATATCCCGCTGCCGGAGACGGTGCATATTTTTTCTTCCGAAGAAGTGACAGGCATCCCGCTCATGAAGGATGGGGAAAAGGCGGCCACGATCTATGGCATCAGTTACAAGACACGCCATACGAAGGA
Organism: Dialister sp. CAG:486; assembly: GCA_000434475.1. Lineage (GTDB taxonomy): Bacteria > Bacillota > Negativicutes > Veillonellales > Dialisteraceae > Dialister. The sequence continues at coordinate 15,742 of FR879508.1, read as the reverse complement.
TGATCTGGTGCGCTCTTTCCATGTGAATCCGGAGGATGGATTCACCATCGGGATGCTGCACACGGAAGCCGGCGTCGATGGGAGTCCCTATGCGCCTTGCACGGTCGAGGAGCTGAAGACTGCGGGCATCGACTACTGGGCGCTGGGGCATGTGCATACGAGAAAGACGCTCTCGATGAAGCCCTATATCGTCTACCCGGGCAATACGCAGGGGCTGGATATCACGGAAATCGGTCCCCGTGGCTGTTACCTGGTCGATGTGGGGGCCTATGGTACAGTGACGTTGAAGTTCATCGAGACGGATGTGATACGTTGGATGGACATGGTCATCGATATCGCTCCTTTCTTGACCGCAGATGATCTTTTGAAAGACGTGGCGCGCCGCCGCGCAGGACTGAAGGAACTGACCGGTAGGCCGAATATGGTGCGTCTGGTACTGACGGGGCATGGCGCGCTGCACAAAGCGATCGCGACGGAAGAGGGACGGGATTTCCTTCTGCAGTCTTTGAATGAAAAGGAGCAGTTCCGCCATCTCTTTGCTTATTTCACCCGCATCGAGGATCGGACGCGGCCATTCCTGAATCTGGCCGAGCGTCGCGAGCTTCCCGATGTGACGGGGAATTATCTGAAGGCTTTTGATGCGGTCATGGATCTTCCGTCGGAAGAAAGGGCGAAGATGCTCCGAGAGATGGCTTCTTCGCAGCCGGAGCTTTCGAAGTATAAGAATCTATTGGGCAAGGTGTCTGATGAGGCACTTCTTGCTGCTTTCCGCCGGGCGGAGGTGCTGGGAGCGGAAATGCTGACAGAGGAGGATGGACGATGAAAATCACGGATTTGCAGCTCTCAGAGTACGGCATCTATCGGGGCGCGTCCTGGCAGCCGTCGACGTCTTCGCTGAATGTGGTCATGGGAGAGAATGAGAGCGGGAAGACGACGATGCTTCGTTTCATCCGTGATATGCTCTTCGGCTATGGGCGCGGCAAGTGGCAGGGACGGAAGGGAAATATGGCATTCGTCCGTGCGGACGGGCAGGAGTATCGAGTCTTTCGTGAAGAGAAGGAGCGTTGGTTCGAGAATGCGAGCCATGAGAAATTCTCCGAGGAGCTGCCGACACTCTGGTGGCACGGTCTCACACGCTCTATGTATGAGCAGATCTTCGCTGTCGGCTTAGAGGACCTGCAGGGGGCTTCCTTCCTTGCGAATGACTCCATCCGCAGCCGTTTCTTCATGCTGCAGGGCGGTGATAAGCTCGCCAGTGCCAAGAAGGATATCCAAGAGAATAAGGAAAAGCTCTTCGTGGCTTCGTCTCAGGGAAAGCGCAAGATCAATCAGCTGATGGCGGATCTGGATACGGTGAATCAGGAGCTGGATCATCTTTCTCATCAGGAAAAGGATTTCGCTGAGCTGCAGAAGAAGCAGGAGCTTTTGAAAAAGCAGATCAGTGAGCTCGAGGCTTCGCTTGCCAAGGATCAGGAAAAGGACAGAGAGCTCTCGAAGCGGCTGGGCGCCTGGGAATACTACAAGCGGGCGCGTGATATCAAGCACCAGCTGGATCTCTCTTCGCAGGTGAAGATGTTCCCGTCGAATGGTAAGGAGCAGTGGAATCAGCTCATGAACCGCATGAAGGTGATCCACGACCAAAAGGCATCGCTCCAGGAAAAGCTTGATGAGTACACGCCGAAGAAGAAGGAAGACATCATCCCATGGGCAAGAGAGGCTGAAGCGCTGGAAAAACTCTACATCGATCTGGGGCAGTGGCGCCAGACCATCGTCGATGTGGAAGCATTGGAAGAGGAAAAGGAAAACTGGAAGCTCGATTTTGTGAATCTGGGCTATTCCCTGCCGCTCTGGGACCGCGCACTGCCTTTGGAGGATGCCTGCGTCCATGTGGACTGGGCAGAAGGACGGCGCCTTGCGCAGAGCGTGGGCGTCAGGGGCAATGAGCTCCATTTCTGGGAGCAAAGAGAGCCGGAGGTCGAGGCTGTCGCAGAAGAGGCGGCAGATGGAGACATTCAGACCGAGGAGGATTTCCAGCAGATGGAGGACATGGCCTCCTCGCTCGAGCAGCTTCTCCATCAGGAAGCGGAAATCAGAGGCAAGATCGATGCCGCCTCGCAGCTCGAGGATAAGAAATTCACCTTCTGGTTCTGGCTGGGCATTCTCTCTATGTCAGGAGCAGCAGCCGGCATCGCCTCCTTCTACATGGCCATGGCAGGCACCGCGGCGCTCTATGGCGCAGCAGGCGGGCTCATGCTCGGGATTCTCTGCTTCCTATTCAATAATAAGAGCATCCATAAGAAAGGGAATGACCTTGAGAAATGGAATGATTCGCTGGCTTCTCTCGTGAACGAGAGGAAGGCGATCTCTGACAAATTCCCGGGACAGGCACCGGAAGACATAGATGATCTGCAGGCCTTCCATAACCTGATGCAGAGCCGTCGCTCCGATTTCTACAAAGACCAGGCGAAGCGGCAGGCCATCTCCTGGAAACGGGAAACGGTACGAAAGCAGCAGCTTGCGCACCAGAAGTGGACAGAAGAAGGCAAGCTGCTTCGCGAAAAGAAGGAAAAAGCAGACAAAGACTGGGACGCCTTCCTCGCGAAAAACAAGCTCCCAAAGACCAGCGCAGAGAATCTCTCCGCACTGCAGGAGCAGTGGCAGAAGATCTACTCCGCTGAAGGTAAGGGCAAGATCCTCGACCTGCGCTTGGAGCAGATGGATGCGCGCCTCGATGCCTACAGCCGCCGGGCAGAGAGCATCATCTCGAAGACGAAGATGCCCTACACCGTCGATCCGGACGGCATCCAGGAGCTCTACGAGGAAACGCATGCGCGCAGCCTGACGTGGCAGTCCATTCAGGAAAAGAACAACCAGCACGATGCGTATCGGAAGGAAATGGATAAGCTTGATGACGGCTGGGCCTCCTGCCAGCGGGAGATGGATACCCTTCTCCATCTGGTCAATGCAAAAAATGCGGAAGAATTCGCGGAAAAGGTGAATGCCCACGAGCATCATGACCAGCTGACGAAGGAATGGGAGGCCGTGAAGCAGGATCTGCGCCTCTATGCAGGCAGCGATGAAGAATTCCAGTCCCTTTGGAACTTCCTGGAAAGCGGACAGTACGATGACTGGATGGAAACCCATCAGAACCTTGCAAAACACATCAAAGAAGAGACGGCGTCACTGGGTGAGCTCCAGAAGAATCAGGGAGCGGTGGAAAATGAGATCTTCCGTCTGGCGGGAGATAATACCATCACCGATACCCTGCAGAAAAAAGAAAAGATCGAAGCCGAGCTTGCCAATGCACTCTCCGAATGGCTGACCTACATGTACACAGAAGAAATCCTGAACCGTGCGCAGGCCGCCTATGAGTCCGGCCGCCAGCCGCAGATCATGAAGCAGGCGAATACTTTCCTCTCTGCTATGACCAGAGGCAAGTATTCCCTTCGGATCTCCGAAGACGGAAAAGATATCGGCATCGTGGACAGCGAGCACCGGGTGAAAGAGGCCAAGATCTGGTCCTCCGGTACAGGCGATCAGGTCTTCCTTGCCATTCGCCTCGCCATGGCCCTCTCCTTCGGCGAGCAGCTCGAGCCGCTCCCCATCGTCTTGGATGACATCTTCGTCCGCTTCGACGAAGAGCGCCAGCGTGAGACGCTGCGCTTCCTCATGGAGCTCGGTAAGACCCAGCAGATCTTCCTCTTTACCTGCCACGCACAGACCATGCGCATCGCAGAAGAAGTCGGGAAGGAAAAAGCGACTGGTGAGTTCATCCACCTGAAGTCCGGGACCATCGAGCTCGGAGCGTAGATTTGAAGTGACTAGTGATGAAGGAAACGGCGTTCCTCCAGTATCTCAGCCTTCTCTGCGAGGAAGGCGGCGAGCGGAGCGAGCCGAATAGGGTACTAGCAGAATGAAAAAGGATGAGGCAGACGCGAAAAGCGTCTGCCTTATTTTTGCTTTTGATGACAGTACCCGAGCGCTGCAAGCGCGGTCCCCTTGCCCGATGGGGAAGGCAAAGAAGAAGCGGGATCTTTTTTGAATCATAAAGAAAACCGTGTAAAACCCAAAATTTCTACGATGGTATTTCTCGGAGAGAGGAAATCCATCCTCCCGGGAGCCGAAGCGGCTGACAAAGCTCTTCACTCAACGTCTATACGACCCAGGAAAAGGCGGACAAAGCCGTAAAAAACGTATCCAGACCGATGGCGAAGTGCAGGCGATGTATCTCCTGCTCCGGGAGCATCACCTGCTGCCGGCAGCGGTCATGAAGCTGGAATACGGCGAATGGCAGGTGCTGTATGCCTTCATCCGCTATGAGATAGAAGAAAGGGAAAAGAGCAAGCAGGCCACAAAATAGTGTAGGCTGCTTGTTTTTTTATTGCTTTCGGATATATGCTGTGGCCGGACCAGAGCCGACTTTGACGATATAGCCCTCTTTTACCAGACTGGACAAAGTGCGTTCTATCGTTCCCTGGCTGATATCCGGGCAGCGTTCTATAAGATCCTTTTTGCTGATTTTCCCCAGTGTCTGGGAGATGATGGCTTTGATACGGGCTGGCTTTGAAATCTTTTTGGTTACCAAGTATTGAATCCGGTCTTCGAATTCATCGTATGCTTTTATGATGATGCCCAAATAATATTTCACAAAAGGAGCATAGATATTTTGATTTTCGTGCCAGCCGAAAGAACTGGCCTGAAGAGCTTCATAGTAAGTGGTTTTCGTTTTTTCAATCAGCATTTCCAAGCTGATGTATTTTCCGACGATGTAGCCGGCACGATATAAAAGAAGGAGTGTCAGAAGTCGGCTCATCCGTCCATTTCCGTCATTGAATGGATGAATGCAGAGAAAATCCAGGATGAACATGGGAATCAGCAGCAATTTATCTATGATGTTTTCCTGCCAGGCATTCTGGAATGATTGACATAAAGAATCCATAGCGTCAGCTGTCTGAAAAGCAGGAACGGGAATAAACCTGGCCCTTTGATGCCCTTGTGCATCTGTTTCCGCAATGACGTTATCTGCGTTTTTATAGTCTCCTCCAATGGCTCCTGTTGAGTAAGAGTACAGATCTCGGTGGAGCTGCCTGATGACATTAGGGGCAGGGGAAATATAGTCGTGATTTTCATGAATCAAGGCGAGTACTTCACGATATCCGGCAATTTCCTGTTCAGACCGATTGTGTGGTTCGGCTTTTTTGCTGACCAGTGCTTCTAATCGTTTGTCACTGGTGAAGATTCCCTCGATACGGTTGGAAGCTCCTGTACTTTGGATCATGGCAACGTCTACCAGTGCTTTCAGTTCGTCTGTATTCGCCTCCAGAAATAAATCCTGTCGTCCCTTGTGTTCATGGATACAGGTGAGCAGCTGGACGATTTCAGGTGTCAGTAAATTTTGTATTTCCTGCGAGTAGTTAAATGTCCGCATAAAGATCTCCCTCATCTTTCTATTATCTGCCACATTTTAGCATGAAATGTGGCAGATAACAAGAGAATGAGGCAGATAAATAAGGCAGATGTATTGTAATCCTACACTGGTGGATGATCCGCGTTCATTCCTTACTAGATTCGGAAATCAATTGACCGGTGTCTTACTACATAACCTCATAACAAAAAACGCTATCCACGAAAATGTGGATAGCGTTTTTATCATGGCTAATTTCAGAAGTCAGAAGTCTAACCCCTTAGTCCTGTGTCAGTTCCTGGATGAGGTCATGGACGGTCGTGATCTTATCGATGCGATAGGCGTTCGCACCGCAGAAGACGAGGCCGTGGTCTACATCGCCGTGGACGGCGCGGATGAGGGCCATGGTGATGCAGTAGGGGGTGGTCGCCGGGTCGCAGGTCTTGAGGCAGTGGAAGCAGCCCTGCGGCGGGATGCGGTGCTCGGTGAAGGCTTTGACGAAGGGGTTCAAGAGTGCGCGGCCTGGCATGTGGACCGGGCTCTGTACGATGGTGACGTCGCTCTCTTTGGCATTCACATACATCTGTTTGAATTCGTCAGCGGCGTCGCATTCTTTGGTGGCGACGAAACGGGTCGCCATCTGTACGCCGGAGAGACCGAGGGAGAGGTAGTGCTCGATGTCTTTCTTATCATAGACGCCGCCGCCGAAGATGACGGGGATCTTCTTTTCAAATTTTTCTTCGAATTCTTTGACAACGGCAAGGATTTCTTTGATTTCCTTCTCATAGCCGTCGCTCTCGTGCTCTTTCACCTGTTCTCTGGTGTAGCCGAGATGGCCGCCGGCTTTCGGGCCTTCAATGACGACCATGTCGGCGGTACGGTGATGGTGGCGTTCCCACAGCTTCAGGATGACGCGGGCTGCTTTCGGGGAGCCGATGATCGGGGCGATCTTGGTGTCTGTGCCTTCCACGCAGGCGGGGAGATCGGCAGGAAGTCCCGCGCCGGAGAAGATGATGTCTGCACCGTTTTCTGCTGCGCAGCGGGCATAGTCTTCATAGTGATGGCCTTTGGACATGATGTTCACGCCGATGATGCCGGTCTTTGCTTTTTCTCTGGCTTTCAGCAGTTCGGATTTTAGCGCGCGAAGGTTGGCATTCACTGTATTTGTTTTGAAGTCTGGTTCATTGAAGCCTACATTGGCAGCAGAGATGACACCTACACCGCCTTCATTGGCTACGGCACTTGCGAGACCTGAGAGGCTGACGCCGATGCCCATGCCTCCCTGTACGATCGGTACGGTAGCGGTCAGGTTGCCAATGTGTAATGCTGGTAATTTCATGTGATTTTCTCCTAAAATATTCTACAAATCTCACTTTTAAATAAGTATACGGTATCACAGATATGTTTGACAAAATAGCAAGCATGAAGTATCCTGTATTTACTGTAGTTTATGCCATGAGATGAAATAAGTCAATGGATAAGTTTTTAAACAATCCTGAATTTTTAGCAAACGAATTACGCGGCGCGTTTAAATTATCACCTGATGATAAAATCCGAGGCGAAAAAAGTCAGTAAATGTGGGCGATTTCCCTGATTCGGAAAGAAGCCCATCAGGGAGATGTTTTCCAAAGTATCTTTTAGAAATCGCTAAAACAAATGAAATTTTAATCTACGGATTCAGTGAGTCGCCCATGATATCGATGAAAATCTAAGGAATGTGAAAGAAATATGATTTCCTGCATATGTCTCAAAGAAAGGCTCTTCGCTTATTCAATTTCTTCGTGCAATCCTTGACTGCTTGTGATATAGTATTATCAGCAGGTGATAAAAATGAGCAGAAATTTCAAAATGGATAAAACCCAAAGACGCGATGCGATACAGAGCCTGCTCCGCCAACATCCATGTCTGACAGATGGAGATCTGGCAGAGAAATTTTCTGTATCAAGAGCTACGATTCGTCTGGACAGGCAGGCACTTGGCATCCCACAGATGCGTGACCGTATGGAGCACCTCGTGGCAGGAAGTCCGGAGGCGCGCGGGCTGCAGATCTTAGATAAGGATATCGGTATTAAAGGCGTGGGTCTCTTTCAGACCAGCGATGAGATGGCGGATAATCTCGGCGTGGTGGCTGCGGAAAAATTATATGGCGCAGCTGCTGCATTCGCCGAGTCGCTGGCCGGTGTGCCTTTCGCTTCGACGCAGGTCGGAAATATCAAATATAAGATCGCTGTCAAGCCCGGCACGGCGCTTGTCGTGAAAGGGCGGATCGTATTGGTCAGAGGAAATAAAAAACATATCTATATCAGTTTCTTTGACGGTGATAAAGAAGTATACCGCGCAAAATTTATCATGCAGATCCTGCAGTAATGGAGGCGTCCTGTGAAAAAAATAGCTGTTGACGCGATGGGCGGGGATTTTGCACCGCTGGAAATCGTGCTTGGCGCCATTCAGGCGGTCAAGGAATACAAAGTGCCTGTCGTTCTTGTGGGAGATGAGGATGAGATCCGCCCCATCCTGGAGAAGCATCATGAGGATCAGAATCCTCTGATCGAGATCCATCATGCATCAGAAGTGATCGAGATGGGAGAGCATCCCGGGCTGGCGTACCGCAAAAAGAAGGATGCGTCTGTCTCTGTCGGCGCTCGTCTTGTGCGAGAGGGGGAGTGCGGAGCTCTCGTGGCTCCGGGATCGACTGGGGCAGCCGTTACGGCAGGACTTCTCGGCATCGGCCGTATCAAGGGCATCGAGCGTCCGGCCATACTGACGCCGATCCCTAACCAGAAAGGCGGCTATACGTACCTGATCGATTCCGGCGCGAGTGCGCAGCCGAAGCTGGAGACGTATATTCAGAATGCTCTTCTGGGCTATATCTATGCGACGAAGGTCGCGGGTATCCAGCAGCCGAAGATCGGTCTTCTCAATATCGGGGAAGAGGCGACGAAGGGGAGCCCTTTAGTCACGGAAGCGAATGAGGCGCTTTCCGCACAGAAGGTCATTCCTTTTGCGGGCAATGCGGAAGGCCGCGATGTGATGACGGGAGAATTTGATGTCATCGTCACGGATGGATTTACAGGGAATGTAGTCCTGAAATTTGGGGAAGGCGCCGGGAAACTGGTGGCTGCCCTTTTGAAGAATGCTGTCATGCAGGGGGGGCTTCGCGCGAAGATCGGCGGGCTGCTCCTGAAGCCGGCACTCAAGAAATACATGGCAAAGCCTCTTGACTATGCAGAGTACGGCGGTGCGCCGCTCATGGGCATCAAAGGCGGCCTCATTATCTGCCATGGCGCTTCGAAAGCGAAAGCGATCAAGAATGCCATCCATATGGCGATGGGCGTTTGTCAGGAGCATCTGGATGAGATCGTGATGGATGCGCTGAAACAGATGGAAAATAATGAGGCATGAGGAGTTGTGCGGTGCTTAAAAAGAAGCGCCGCGGAGTATGAATGGTGGCGATGCTTGAAACTGGCATTTCAGTCACCAGTCACTAGCCACTAGTCCCTAGCTACTAGTCATCAAAATTCTCTTTTCAACGAACGGAAAGGACATTATATATATGAGTGAATTATGTTCTGCAGGAATTCTGGGTACCGGACATTATGCGCCGGAGAAGATCCTTTCCAATGCAGATCTTGAAAGAATGGTCGATACCAGTGATGAGTGGATCCGCACCCGCACGGGCATCGAGACCAGACATATCGCTTCCAGGTCGGAGACGACCTCCGATCTTTGCGTGAAAGCTGCTCTTCCGGCACTGGAAATGGCTGGCCTTACCGCAGACGATATCGACTACATCATTGTAGCGACGGCATCCCCTGACTATGTGGTACCATCCACGGCCTGCATGGTGCAGGATAAGCTCGGATGCAAGCATGCCGGTGCGATGGATATTTCCGCCGGTTGCTCAGGCTACATCTATGCAGTAGCTCTGGCATCGAATCTGGTGAAAGCCGGGATGTACAAGCACATCCTGATCATCGGTGCGGAAATCCTTTCCCGCCTCGTGAACTGGCAGGACCGCTCCACCTGCATCCTTTTCGGTGATGGGGCAGGGGCCGCTGTCATCGGAAAGGTCGAAGATGGCTATGGCCTTCTGGCTTCGGATCTTGGCTCAGACGGCAGCCTGGGCAAGATCCTGAATATCCCGGCGAGCGGTGTCGCTGAACTTGTGACCCACCGCGCCATCGACTCCGGCCGTATCTATATCCATATGGAGGGGCCGGAAGTATTCAAAGCTGCTGTCCGTCACATGGGTGCGACCACGCTGAAGACCTTGAAAGCCGCCGGCATCACGAAGGAAGATATCAATATGTTCATTGCCCATCAGGCAAATAATCGCATCATTCAGGCGATCGCAAAGCGTCTGGCTCTGCCGCAGGATCATATGTATGTGAATGTCAATCGCTATGGCAATACATCGGCAGCTTCCGTCGGCATTGCGCTTGATGAAGTCGTCCGCGCCGGACGCGTGAAGCATGGTGACTACGTTGTCCTGACTGGCTTCGGCGCCGGTCTTACATGGGGCTGCGATGTCATGAGATGGATGTAAAATAGGGGAAAAGGGTTCATGTTGATGGGTTCAGGGTAGTGGTGCGGCGCATAATAATATAGAAGCACCGCGAAGTTTATATAGTGGCGATGCCCGAAAGTGAGTGGGTAGCAGGTTTCCCGTTTGTGAATTCCAAACAGCGACTGCTGAGCCGCGAATGACAAAGACAAAGATTTCTCGCTTGCGCTCAAAATGACGATACGGGAGTCTGATGTCTCCTAGTCTCTTAGTCACCAGTCACTTGGCGCTCCTAATCCCTAGATACTAGTCACTTCATTTACAAGGAGTAATAATTATGAAAACTGCATTTTTGTTCCCTGGACAGGGATCTCAGAAGGTGGGCATGGTACAGGATCTGTTTGAAAACTATGATTCTGTCAAAGCCCTGATCAAAGAAGCGGATGAAACGCTCGGCTTCCCGATTTCCAAAATGATGTTCGAAGGCCCGGACACAGAGCTGATGAAGACCGAATTCACCCAGCCGGCCATTCTGACGGCCAGTGTCGCTGTATGGCAGGTGCTGAAGGAACACGGCCTCACGCCGGATATCGCAGCAGGCCACAGCCTTGGCGAATACTCTGCGCTGGTCGCAGCGGGTGCGATCTCCTTCGCAGATGCCGTGAACACCGTTCATCTGCGTGGCCGCTTCATGCAGGAAGCGGTGCCGCTCGGAGAAGGCGGCATGGCAGCTGTCATCGGTTCCACCCCGGAAACTATCGTGAAGGTCTGCGCCGAAGTCTCCACCGAAGACCTTCCTGTTCAGGCAGTTAATTTCAACTGCCCGGGACAGGTCGTCATCGCGGGTGCTACGGCAGCTGTTGAGAAAGCCTGCGAAGCACTGAAGGAAGCAGGCGCTCGCCGTGCCATCATGCTGAAGGTCAGCGCGCCATTCCATTCCACTCTGATGGAACCGGCAGCTCTTCGACTGAAGGAAGTCCTTGACAAGATCGACATCCATGACACCGCCATCCCGGTCGTAGCCAATGTCAATGCCAAGGAAGAGACCAAAGCAGACGAGATCAGAAAGAATCTGGTCGATCAGGCGGCACATCCTGTGCACTGGGAAGAATCCATTCGGAATATGGTCGCCGGCGGTGTCGATATGACTGTCGAAGCCGGCCCCGGCACGGTTCTTACCGGCTTCATGAAGAAGATCGCCCGCTCCGTACCCTGCCACCATGCAGAAGATGTAGCCAGCATCGATGAAGTCGTGGCTGCACTGAAGGGAGAATAATGATGGAAACTATCGAAAAGACTGCTCTCGTCACGGGGGCTTCCCGCGGTATTGGCAGAGCCATCGCTCTTACACTGGCTGCGAAGGGCTATGCTGTCGCACTGAACTATGCCGGCAGCCAGGCTGCCGCAGAAGCGGTCAAGGGAGAAATCGAAGCCGCTGGCGGCAAAGCCTTCACCATCCAGGGCGATGTCTCCAAAGCAGAAGATGTAGATCGCATTTTCAAAACGATCAAGGAAGAATTTGGTCAGCTGGATGTCCTTGTGAATAATGCAGGGATCACCCGCGACGGACTTCTCATCCGCATGAAAGAAGAAAGCTGGGATGCTGTACTCTCGACTGACCTCAAGAGTGACTTCCTCACCATCAAAGCCGCTGCGCAGATGATGATGAGAAAGAAAAAAGGCTCCATCATCAATATCGCATCCGTAGTCGGCATCATGGGCAATATCGGCCAGGCCAACTACGCAGCAGCAAAAGCAGGCGTGATCGGTCTCACCAAGGCCTGCGCCAAGGAGCTCGCTGCAAGAAACATCCGTGTCAATGCTGTCGCACCGGGCTTCATCGCGACCGACATGACCGATGCTATTCCGGAAAAGAATAAAGAAGCCATGCTGACAGCCATCCCGCTCGGACGCATGGGTCTTGCCGAAGACGTCGCCAAAGCTGTCTCCTTCCTGGCTTCCGATGATGCAAGTTATATCACCGGACAGGTTTTAAAGGTGGACGGCGGAATGGTTATGTAATATAATCAGTAGGGTACAATACAAGGAGACGTCTGTCTTCTATGAGAAAGGTGGTGAAATGAGTAATGAGCACTTTTGACAGAGTAAAGAAGATCGTTGTTGACCAGCTGGGCGTTAGCGAAGCTGATGTCACCATCGACTCCACTTTCATCGATGACCTCGGCGCTGATTCCCTGGATATCGTTGAACTGATCATGGCATTTGAAGAAGAATTCGACATCGAAATCCCGGATGATGCTGCTGAAAAGATCAAGACCGTAAAGAACGCTGTAGACTACATCGACAGCCAGATGTAATGCGCATTCGCATTTCAACATCATATTGGAAGCCGGAGGGGGATCCCCTCCGGCATGCCATATGACTTCCTTTGGGGGAGAATATTTCAAAAAAGCGAATGACCGTCGTGGTTCGTTTTTTTGAGGTCTTGTCCATGCGTGATGGATTTGAAACAGGCGGAGCCATGCCTTTTCAAGTCCTATAATTTTTGCTTAAAAACCTAACACGCGATAAATAATGTTTAAAAGAAATTTATAAGAGAGGTGCCCTTTTTATGGAAAGAAGAAGAGTAGTAGTGACTGGCATGGGTGTGGTTTCTCCCGTCGGTATCGGCGTCGATGCATTTTGGAATGCCCTTTTGTCGGGTAAATCCGGTGTAACGCCGATCACAGAATTTGATCCCACGGATTTCCCTGTCAAGATCGCAGGCGAAGTCAAAGATTTCGACCCCGTCAAATATGTGGGTGACAAGAAGACCGTCCGTCACATGGATAGAAATGCTCAGTTTGCTGTTGCTGCCGCAAAAATGGCAGTCGAAGATGCGAAGCTCGATATGAGCGTAGAAGATCCGAACCGCGTCGGCACCATCATCGGTACCGGTATCGGCGGGATCAAGACCATGGAAGATACCGTGGAACGCATCGAAAAACGCGGTCCGGGAAAAGTGAATCCATTCGCGGTCCCGATGATGATCGCCAACATGGCCTCCGGTATGGTCTCCATCACCTTCGGTCTGCAGGGACCGGTCCTGACTGACGTCACCGCCTGCGCTTCCGGCAACAATGCCCTTGGCAGAGCGACCCGCATGATCCAGTGGGGCGATGCGGATGTGATGTTTGCCGGCGGCACCGAAGCGGCTGTCGCAAAGACACCGATGGCTGGTTTTGCTGCCATGCATGCGCTCTCTTCCCGTGAATGCCCGCCGGAAGAAGCATCCTGCCCCTTTGATGTCCGTCGTGACGGTTTCGTACTCGGTGAAGGCAGTGGTGTCCTCATCCTTGAAGAACTTGAACACGCAAAGAAGAGAGGCGCGCACATTTATGCAGAGGTTATCGGCTATGGTACGAATGGCGATGCTTACCATATTACAGCTCCGCGTCCGGGTGGTGAACTCGCAGCTCGCTGCATGAAGAATGCCATTGCGGATGCAGGTATTTCTCCGGAAGATATCGACTACATCAATGCACACGGCACCTCCACCGGCCTCAATGATAAGAATGAGACCAAGGCGATCAAGGAAGTCCTCGGTCAGCATGCCTATGACATCGTTGTGAACTCCACCAAGTCCATGACCGGCCATCTTCTGGGCGCTGCCGGTGCGATCGAAGCTGTCGTCTGCGTACTCTCTATCATGAACAACAAAGTCCATCAGACACTGAACCTTCAGACTCCTGATCCGGAATGTGACCTTCACTACGCGGCTGAAGGCCCGGAAGACCGCAAAGTCGATGTGACCATGTCCAATGCTTTCGGCTTTGGCGGACATAATGCCGTTGTCATCATGAGGCGCTATGAAGAATGAGACATGCTGAAGTGAGAAGAAGAGACCGTATGGCAGAAATTGAAAAGTTTGCTGCGGAAAATGAAATTCCCGTGCAGAATGCACAACTTCTCAATACAGCACTCACCCATACCTCGTATGCGAATGAACATAAAAATGAAGTCATTCATGACAATGAACGACTGGAATTCTTAGGGGATGCCATCCTGGATCTAGTCATCGGGGAATACCTTTTTCTGCGTTTCCCCAGCTGGCCGGAAGGGGAGCTGACCCGAGCGAAGGCGAGCGTCGTCTGCAAGCCTTCCTGCGCTGAATGCGCAGCGAAATTCCATGTGGGCGACTACATGCGTCTGGGCCGCGGAGAAGAAATGTCCGGCGGCCGCACCCGTATCTCGATCTTAGGCGATGCCTTCGAAGCTGTCATCGGTGCGATCTATCTCGATAATAACTATGAGGTAGCATCCCGCTTCATCTTGGGGCACATGAAAAAATTTCTCGATCTGATCGATCAGGGAGACTATGACCATGACTACAAGTCTGACCTGCAGGAAATGGTACAGAAGCACGGAGATGTGAATATTTCCTATGTGGTCACCAAGGACGAAGGACCGGCACATGACAAGACCATCTGGATGGAAATCCACATCAATGGCAAAGTCATGGGGGAGAGCGTCGGAAAGAATAAAAAAGAAGCAGCCCAGCGGGCTGCCAAAGAAGCCATCCGAAGGATTCAGCTTGGTGAAACCGTATGATAGAAAACAGGGTTTGAGGAAAATGATAAATCATTTTTCTCAAACCCTGTTTTTATTTTTTCAAATAAGGCATTCGTTTTAAGTCTCTATAAAAATTTTCATGAACCCCAAGCATGATCAGTGTCAAGGTGACCGGATCAAAAGTATACGCCAAAAGGTACAACTGCGCGTCAACTTTAAATTTGTACACAAAGACTTCGCTGAGATCACTTTTCTTTTGCTCACCGATCGATGGATTTTCGATAATAAGTCGAATCGCATGATCCACGCTTTTTCGCTGCTTAGAGAAAAGTCGCTTGTATGTGCTTTTAAAAATTCGAGTTTGCTTAATTTCCATGATCTTCCTCGAAGGTGAAAGGCTCTGTTTCCTGATTCTTCGCAATGAGAATGTCACGAATAAAATCTACAGGTAAATCAGGATTGGCGAGTGCATTTTTTCCGACCAAAGCCCAAAAATTGAGCTGCTGGGCTGCCGAACGAAATTCTGCTTTGCCTTCAATACTGGCAGAATCAAAAAGTGCTTTGTCCATGCGAACAGGAATCGTATTCATGATATATCCTCCTTTTTGTAGCAATTTACTACAATTATTATATGACTAAAATACATGAAAATCAATAAGAATAATAGAGACCTTATTTGAAAGCAGGGATGAGTGGCTAGGTATTAGATGCTTCAAGTGACTGGTGACTAGGGACTAGGCGACATCGGACTCCCGTATTGTCATTTCGATCGTAAGGGAGAAATCTTTGTCATTCGCGGTCAGGGACTCACGCTTTCCCCACATGTGCCGCGCACTTCTCCGCATTTCTCATCTGTCTTTCATACCGCCTGTGCCCTATCCGCCCCTACGGGGCATCTTCCCCTAGAGGGGAAGGCTGACGATACGAGGGAAACCTGCCATCGCAAACCTTCGGGCATCGCCCCCTTTGAACCCTTTGAACCCTTTGACCCCGAACCCCGAAGTTTGAAAGCAGGGATTAGGGATGAGTAGCTAGGGATTAGGAATTTCGAGTGATTTGGTGACTAAAAGACTAGGCGACATCGGACTCCCGTATCGTCATTTCGAGCGCAAGCGAGAAATCTTTGTCATTCGCGGCTCAGCGGTTGATGTTTGGAACTCCCAAACGGGAAACCTGATACCCACTTACTTTCGGGCATTGTCCATATATATTCGCGGCGCTTCCATATTTTTATGCGCCGCCCCCGAACCCCGAACCCCGAACCCTGAACCCTTAAACCATCAATCCCGTTTTCGTAAAATCTCATAGTGACTGCAAGTCTA
>FR879507.1 GCA_000434475.1 Dialister sp. CAG:486 | reverse complement strand
GGATTCATTTCTTCGCAGCCCCCTTTTTTATTTTTGAAGAAACGACAATATTTCCATCCCCGAAACACACTATATAGACAGAAGGGCAAGTGAGCCGGCCGGCGACCTTCGAAATGTTCATTCTTACAGAAAGGAAGAAATGCTATGAAAAAACTGAATCTCGTTTTCAACACCTCCGGTAAAGCCATGACGGTCTCTCTCACAGATCCCAAGGAGGGTCTTACGCTGGAGGAATGCAGAACCGCGGCGGAAAAGCTGCAGGTCGTCCTCTCTCCGTCCTCCGGGGAGACCGTGACTGGATTTGAAAAAGCCACCGTCGTCACCACCACCACCGAAGAAGTGAAATAAAGGAAACGGGGGAGCGGGTTCAGGGTTAGCCCCTCGGGGCGTGCTGCCCTTTGATTGGGGATGAAAGCCTCGCTCGAATGAGGAATGAGGAATGAGGAATGAAGGTGGCGGCTTCGCCGAGATCGAGGGCTCAGGTCGCAGCTGTTCTGGCATTCGTTATCTCACATACGACATTTCTCGCCGCTCAGGATGACGAAACAGGGCGATGCCCGAAGGTAGTATTCAAGTCACTAGTCACTAGTCACTAGTTACTAGTTACTCGGCACCCCTGATCCCTAGCCACTAATCTCTGGCTACTCATCCCTGCTTTCAAACTTCTCGCGGTAACGCCCGAACCCATCAACCTTCCCTACTGTATGGCATGTAACTATTTGAAAAAGGAAGAAAGGAAACCATCTCTATGACTGCAAAAGCAAAAATGACCGATCTCGTACTTCAGGTCCGTGTCGAAAACGGAACCAAAGCTGACGGCAAGGCGGCCGTGAAAAATATCAATTTCAACCAGCTGAAACTGGATGCCACGGATCAGCAGCTCTTGGATGCCGGTCATGCGGCAGCGGGACTGCAGTCCCACGCCCTTCAGGGCCTGCGCCGCGTCGTCACCAGTGAACTTGCCGACGAATAAGCGGCCGGTATAAGAGAAAGAGTCGTGAGAGATCACGGCTCTTTTTTGCGTGGGATCAAAGGGGCGGCGGCAGCGCTTGGCAGATCGGCGAAGCTGGCTGAGGCGTGCTATTTTTATGCTATAATATAAATAAATGATTGTACCCAAAGAAGGAGGATCCATCATGATCCATATCAGTTCGAAGACGGCTGCGATCCTTGCGGCTTTTACGGCAGTCAGTGCGCCGCTCATGCTGGCGGGCTGCGGACAGGAGGCGCCGAAGGGGGAGGCGCTGACGGATGAGAATGGCCGCACGTACCATCTCATCAAGAATGAGGATGGCACAGAGACGGCGAAGTATGATAATGGGGACGAGGTCACATTCCGCCGTGACGAGAATGATAACTTGAACTATGTTTCCGGGATGTCCTCGCTCCTTCCGATGATGCTGATGAGCTACTTTCTCTTTCATGGCATCGGCGGCTATCAGGGGCATTATGACAGGAATACGGGCAATGTATTAAATGACAAGCGTCCGGCGTACACGCAGACCCAGCAGCCGGGTGCGGCCGCAGGGACGGCGGTGAAGCAGGGGCAGCCGTCTTCGGGCAAGACCTCTGTCAGTGCGCCGGTCGGCGGCAAGACCGGCTTTGGCGGCGCGGGCGTGAGAAGCGGAGGTGCCTCCTGATGGAAAAAACGTACATGGATGACATCGATCGGACGATATTTCCCTATGTCGAGTATCCGGGCTATCCCTTCCGCTATCCGACGCATCTGCCGCTCGTGATCGAGAAGAAACAGGCGGATCTCCTCCGGCGGGTGAGCGCGGCGCTCTATGTGATCTTCGCAAAGGCTGTCCGGCGTTTTCAGTCGCAGAGCGATGAATTTTTCGATGAGATGGAGATCCCGAAGAAGATGCGAAGGTACCTTCACGAAGGCAATGCGATGAAGGATCTTCCGAGCTGGCTCTCGCGCTTTGACTACGTGATGGATCAGTCGGGGCGGATCCAGATGGTGGAGATCAATGCGGACACGCCATGCGCGGAGATCGAGGCCTACTATGCGAATGGTGTCGCGGCGCGGTATTTCTTCAAAGAGGATCCGAATGAAGGCGAGTGGGATCGTTTGCGGAGCTGGATGAAGGATATTTTCCTTCGCTGCACAGGCGGAAAGAGCCGCGAGGAGCTGCTCGCGCATCCGGTGCTGTTCTCGTGCTTCGATGACTACGTGGAGGACCTCGGGACGACGCGCTTCCTCATGCAGGCGATGCAGGATGCGATCGATCCCTCGATGAGAGACACCATCGTCTTCGAGTCTTTCTACCATCTGGCGGTGATGGAGGACGGAAGCCTCGCGCTTCCTGACGGGAGGACCGTCTCCTTCCTCTATCGCATGCATCCGATGGAGATCCTCATCGAAGAGACGGCGGATCAGGATGCGTCCTCTCTGGGAGAGCTTTTGATGGATGGGTACAAGGCGGGAAAATTCCATATGATGAATCCGCCGGAGTCGCTCATCATGCAGTCGAAGGGGTTTCAGGCGCTCATCTATGCGCTGATGGAAAAGAGCCCCTCCTTCTTCACGGAGAAGGAGAAGGAGATCATCCGCACCTACCTTCCGGAGAGCTATTTCCAGCGTGATTTCAAGCTCGGAGATATGCCCGAGGATTCTCTTTGGATCCGAAAGCCCATCTGGGGCCGTGAAGGGCGCGGGATCGAGATCATCAATGGCCGCGGGGAGAAGATCTACCGGAAGAAAATAGACAGCGATGACTATGTGGTGGCGCGGGACAGCGATTCGAATCTCGTCCAGCGCTGCGTCCCGCAGCAGAAGATCATCACGAAAACGGATGTCGGCATCATGGAAGGCTATGTGACCCTCTCCTGTTTCATGCTGGGCGATACGCCCTCTGCGCTCTACGCCCGCTTCAGCGATGAACGCATCGCAGGAAATGAAGCGTACTGGATACCGGTGCTGTATTAAGGAAACGCTGATTCAATCGCAGAATCAGCGTTTGCAAGAATTTTTATGCATAGCTTCGTCATAACCTTCCCCTTGAGGGGAAGGTGCCCCGAAGGGGCGGATAGG